>JALHNS010000339.1 GCA_022843445.1 Gemmata sp. | reverse complement strand
CGGGCACCGACACCACCGCTTGGCAGTTCGAGCACTTCACCCGTTTGCCCGCCGCCGCGTCCGGGGCTTGCATCGGTTTGGAACAGGCGGAGCACGTGAGGCGAATAGGCATAGGGGTTCCTTGGCGCGCGGGCTGGGGTGCCCGGACATGGTAAACCGGAACCGCGCGAAGGCCATAGCCGAGTTGCGAAATGTGCGCGCGGCTCGCGTGCGGAACCGCCGCGCCGCTCAGAACTGAAAGTAAATGAACGCCCCGCTGCTCGGTGATGCGAGCAGCGCCGCGAGCGCCAGCGTGCCCCAGCGCAGGCCGACCAGCGCGCCGTGCGCGAAGCCGGGGCGCGGCTTCACGCCGTGCGCCGCCCACGCGAGCGCCGCGTACAGCGCCACCGCCAGCCACACCGCCGGGTCCGTCCACGGGCCGGTCCACATCTTCGCCGGGTCGCACTCGAACCACTTGCGCACGCACGCCGCGCTGTCCGCGAACGCCGTCAGCCGGAAGAAGCACCACGCCAAGCACACGCAGTGAAACGTGAGCAACACCGCGACCGCGTGCCACAGGTGCCGCCCGATTCCTTCGCGCGCGTTCAACCAGCGCGCGAGGCGCGTGCCGCTCCAGATGCGGTGGGCGATCAGGAACGTGCCGTGCAAGCCGCCCCACACGAGGAACGACCAACTCGCCCCGTGCCACAGCCCGCCGAGCAGCATCGTGAGCATCAGGTTCAGGTGCGTGCGGAACCGGCCGCGGCGGTTGCCGCCGAGCGCGATGTAGAGGAAGTCGCGCAGGAACCGCGACAGCGTCATGTGCCAGCGCCGCCAGAACTCGGTGACGCTCGCCGCGAGGTACGGCCGGTCGAAGTTCTCCGGCCAGCGGTAGCCGAACAGCATCCCGAACCCGCGGGCCATGTCGGTGTACGCGCTGAAGTCGAAGAAGATTTGGAGCGCGTACAGCCACACGTACGGCAGCGCCCACACGCCTTCGGTGGCCGCGCCGTTCACGTGCGCGAAGAACGGGTCGATCGTCACCGCGATCCGGTCCGCGACCACCAACTTCTTGAAGAACCCGCGGGCGATGAGCCACAGCGCTTCGCCCGGCGCGTCGGGTTCGGTCGGCAGCGCACCGGGGCGCACGCGGTCGAGGAACTCGTTCGGCCGCAGAATCGGCCCCGCGACGAGGTGCGGGAAGAAGCACGCGGAGAGCGAGTAGCGCCAGAAGTTCGGCTCGGCGGTCGTCTCCTTGCGGTACACCTCCACCATGTAAGCGATGCCGGTGAACGCGTAGAACGAGATGCCGTAGGGAATGCTCCACTTCTCGAAGGCGTTCGCGGGCACGTCGATGAACGTTTGCAACAACAGCGGCGTGTACTTGTAGTAACAGAGCACCAGCAAATTGAACGCGACGCCGAGTAGCATCACGAAGCGCGGGCGCGAGCTGCGCTCCGTGCGCACCGCGACCCACCAGTTCACGGCGCAGTACGCGAACAGAATCGGCAGCAGGAACCAGTGGTTGTGCGCGTAGAAGACGAGGCTCGCCGCGAGCAGAAGCGTAACGGTGCCGCGCTCGCGGTGCCGCACCAGCAGCCACGCGACAAACGTCACCGCGAACAGGATCAGGAACGGCTTCTGTTCGAAGCTCACGGCCGCGCCTCCGCTTCGTCCGCGTGCTTCACCACCTCGCGCAGCAGCACTTCGTTGCCGGTCGGGCTGAAGTGCTTGTCCGGCAGGAACAGCCCGGGCTTGTTCGGGTGCGCGCGGAACGCGGACCGCACGTCGCACACGCCCCACCCCACCGCGCGCGCTTCTTCTGCGATGGCGTCTTGCACCGCGAAGCCGACGGTGCGCGTCACCTGTTCGTAACTGGGCAGCAGGACCACCGACACCGGCACCCGGTGCCGCTGCGCGGTCTCGGCGAACGCGGCGAACATGGTGCGGAAGTCGGCCCGCACGGACTCGGGCACGGTGTCGTAGAGCGCGCCGGCCTTGGCGAACGGCCGCGCGTGGTGCAGACCGGTGCGCGCGTAGCCCGCGAGCGCGAGCCGACTGTTGCGCACCAGCGCGCCACCCGCCGCCGGCGGGCGCGGTTCGTAGGCGAGCGCGCCGCCGGGCGTGACCCGCTTTTGGCCGAGTGAGTGCAGCTCGAACCCGTGCGCGTCGAGCGGGATGAACACGAAGAACGCGCGCGCCGGTTTCAGCCCGGTTTCGAGGAGCATCTCGGCTTGGGCGAACCGGATCGGTGCGGGTGTCGTGGTGCGCGGCAGGTTCGCCACCGCGAACCGGGTTTGCTTCTCGCGGGCGGTGTCCGCGAGCGCGCCGGGCATCTGCACGAACGAGTTCCCGAAGAACGCCCAGCACGGCGGCGGGTCCGGCAGTTCCGCGAACTTCCGAATCTGCGCGTAGTGCGGGCAGTCCTCTTGGAGCGCGTCCGGCGAGCGGTAGCGAACGCCGTAGCGCGCGTCGGGGGCGAACGGCCCGGTGCGGTCGGAATCGGGCAGGTAGTCTTGGAGGTTCGCGGGCGGCGCGATTCGCAGGTACGCTTCGCCCGCGGCGCACAGCACCGCGAGCGCGACCGCGCACCCGGCGCACGCACCCGCGCGCGAGCCGAGGTGGGGCCGCTCGAACAGCGCTCGAATTCGCACCGCCAGCACCCGCATTGCCGCCCTCGCCTTCAGTAAGGCGGGCGAAATAGCGAACCGGGGCGTGCGCCGCAATACGAAGCGCGGGGGCGGTCACACGTAGATGCGCCCCTCGCGCGGGTAGCGGTCGTGCCGGCGAATGACGGCGTGGTCCGCGGCGCGGAACCCGTCCCACGCGCCGACCGCCGCGAGCACCGCGTCGAGTGCGTCGCCGCCGGGGTTCCGCATGATCGCGCGGCGCGCGCGGTCGCTCAGCGCCACGCGCCCGCTCAGCCATTCGAGGATGGCGTGCCGCGTGCGGACGCACTTGCGCGCGAGCGGCCCGCCCTTCGGTTGCTTGTAGTTCTGGTGCGGCAGGCCGCGCGCCTTCAGCACGCACGCCGGGCAGCTTTCCACCAGCGCGCGGCGCGCGCCGGACAGTTTCGCGTATTGGAACGGCAGCACCGCCGTTCGCGGGGCCGCGGCCAGCGGGCGCACCACGTCGCGCATCCCGAAGAACGTCTGGTAGATCATGCGGTAGTGGAACGCGTCGAACGGCGCGCGGGCCTCGCGGTCGGTCTGCCGCCGACAGTGCAACCGCGTGCGCAGGTCACTTTTCGGCATGCGCTTCGTGCGCCGGACGCACTCCAACCCGCACTCGTACGGGTCGTCGTATTCGTCCAACAGCGCGAAGTGATCGCTCCACGGCGCGCTGTCGGGGAACAGTTCCAGCGGTAGCCCGAACGGCGCGTCGATCCCCCACAGCGCGGAATCGGAATCGAGCACGCGCTGAACGAGGTGCGCGAGCGCCGGCCCGCGCTCGGCGGTGCCGCACAGCGCGTCGAGTCGGTCGAGCGACACCAGACGACCTACCCCCCCGGCCCCCCTCCCTAAAGGGAAGGGGGAGAGAGCGTCACTTCGTGACACTTGCGAAGATGGCGCAGGTTCGCCGAGCGCACCGAGACGACTCTCCCCCTTCCCTTTAGGGAGGGGGGCCGGGGGGGTAGGTGAAACCGCGACGCGCGCCACCCAGATCGTGCGGCCGGCCAGTCGCGCGCCGCTGAAGTCCACCCCGTACACCGTCTCGAACTCGGGCACGCGCATTTTTCGCTCACCGCGGTTGTCGGGGCGCTCGTCTTGTGGTTCAGTGTGTCACGACGGCCCGCGAACGGCGACCTCAGTAACTGGTGCCCGATGGCGAACGACATCTGGACCGAGCAGCACGTCAAAGACCTCTCGCCGGACGAGAAGTCCATCCCCGCGGCGCGCGAGGTGCTGAAGAAGGGCGGCTTCGGCACGGTCGAACCCACCGCCGACGGGAAGGGCTGGTGGGTGGTGTGTCGCGGCATCACCGACACCTACCAAGTGTCGGTGCGGCGCAAGGGCGCGGGGTTCGACTGCGAGTGCAACTGCCCAAGCCCGAAGTACCCGTGCAAGCACGCGCTAGCGCTGCTGTTCCATTTGGTCGCACACCCGGAACTGCGCGTCGAGAAGGAAGAGGCGCTTCCCGCGGCGAGCGACTTCGAGGCGCTCGTGCGGGCGGTGTTCCACAACCCGAAGGAGGACACGCCGCGCCTCATGTTCGCCGACTGGCTCGAAGAGAATGACCAACCCGACCGCGCCGCGCTCATCCGCTACCAGTGCGAACAGGCCCGGTACAAGCCCGCGCTGAAGCGCTTCAAGGAACTGGACGCGCTCATCAAACCGTTGGTGGAGAAGTTCAAGAAGGCGATGCGCCCGCTGCCGGACGGCGTGCGCGTCGAGTTCCGCCGCGGGTTCTTGCGCGTCGAGGGCAGCGCCATCATCGACGCCGCGGCGCTGCCCACGCGGTTCGTCGATCTGTTCCGCAACGGCTGGGTCGAATCGCTCGCGACGTTCCCGAACGTGCATTACGGGACGAGCAGCGGCGCGCTTCCGCTCGCGGTTCACGTCGGCGAGTTAGACGTTTCCCAGCACCACATCACCTACGATGAAGACCTGACCGCGGTCGCAGGCGAGGCCCACACGGCACGCGCCGCCGGGCGGCTCGCGCGCGTGAAGGTTCACAAGCGCAATGAGAAAGAGTACGCGCAACTCGTAGCGCTCGCCGCCGGCACCGCGACCGCCGAGCCGCGCGACCTCGGCCCCGACCGTGTATTCACGTCCCTCACGCCCGGTTCGTTCGCCCTCTACCAGAACAGCGGGCAGTTCAGTGGTGCGGTCGAACTCACTCTGTCCGGACGCCTCGGCGAGGCAGAACTGGAAACGTTCGCCGTAAGCAACGACCTTGGCTTGCTCGAAACCCTCAACCTGACCGGTTTTGAGATCGGCGCGCGCGGGACTGCGGCGATGGCCCGCGCACTCGCCGGCCCGTTGCGCCGGCTCGACCTGCCGTACTGCACCTTCGCCGACGGCGGGTTCGCGGCGCTCGTGAGCGGCACCGCGTTCGCTGGCGTCGAACACCTCGACCTGCGCGGGTGCGAACTGACCGACGCGGACCTCGAAGCGCTCGCCCGCTCCAAAGCGTTCCCGGCGCTCGCACACATCGATCTCGACGACAACGCCGCGCTCACCGCGAAGGGCGCACGCGCGCTGCTCGGCTCGAAGAACTATCCCAAACTGCACCGCGTCGAGTTTCCGCTGTTGAAGGAGCACGCGGAACTGATCCCGCTCGTGCTGAATGCCGCGCCGCGGCCTAGCCTCGAAGTGCAGTTCGTCGGGTTCGACGTGTACCTTGAAGAGGCCAAGGGCGAAGTGCGGCTGACGCTCGAAACCGACGCGCAATACCTGAAGGGCATCTACGACCGACTGTCGAAGTGCGCCGCGGCGAAGCGGGTGACGCACTTCGCGGCTGACGGCACCGCGGCCGGCGCGGAAGACGTGTGCGCGATTGCCGCGGGCTTTTCCGCGACCGCGCTCAAGTCGCTGCGGTTCTCGCAGTGCCAGATCGGGAACGGCGGCGCGACCGCGCTCGCTGAAGCGTTCGCGGAGTTCGACCTGCGCGAGCTGTTCCTGCGGAACTGTCGGGTGCAAGCCGCGGGTACCGTTGCGCTGGTGAATTCGCCGCTCTTCGCGCGGCTGGAAGTGCTGGACCTGACCGGCAGCACGCCCGGGAAAGCCGGCGTGGCTGCGCTGCTGAACGCGGACGTGCCTCCGAACCTGCGCGAACTGCGCGTGTTGCGCCTCGACGCCGCGGACAAAGCGCAGCTCAAGAAGAAGTACGGCAAGGCGGTGAAGGGCTGAGCGCGGGCCCGCGGCGTCACCCGCCCTTCAGCAGCCGCGCGACCGGGCGCGACGCCTCGAACTGGTCCATCACGATGATCGCCACCACCGTGAGCGGCACCGCGAGGAACATGCCCGGCACGCCCCAGAGCAGGCCCCACAGCGCCAGCGAGCCGAGAATCACCAGCGGGCTGACGCCCACCGCGTTCCCGAGGATGTACGGTTCGATCACCGACGCCGACGCGACGTGACACACCAGTAGCAGACCCGCCGCGGCGAACGGCTGCCACACCGGGCCGAACCACAGGAACGCGAACCCCACCGGCAGCGCGTAGGCCACCGCCGACCCGATGTACGGGATGAAGTTGCACAGGAACGTGAGCACGCCCCACAACAGCGCGAACTTCACGCCCAGCACCGCGAGCACCACCGACACCGGCACCGCGAGAAACAGGCTCGACCGCACCTTCGCCTTCAGGTAGCTCACGACCGCGGAGTTCACCTGCCCGGCCACGTGCAGAATGCGCTCCGCGCGCTCCGGCTCGTAGGCCGTGCGCACGCGCGCCGGGAACCGCGCCCCTTCGAGCAGCAGGAACAGCAGGTACAGCGCGACGACGGCGGCCTCGAGCGCCGCGTTCGCGCTGCGCGACAGCACCACGAACACGAACTGCGCGGCCCCTTCGCTGACGCGCGCGAACGGCTTGCCGCCCGCGTCCGGCGGGACCAGCCACGGGGTGTGCTCGGCGATCGCGCGCTCGGCGCGCCGCGCGAGGTTGCCGGCGCGCGCTTGCAGTTCGGGGATGTCGTCGCGCAGTTCCAGCACGCTGGCGTAGCTGACGAACGCGAGCGCGAGCAGCGCGCCGGTCGCGGCGCTGGCGATGACCGCCAGCGACGCCGCGGTGCCCACCGCGCGCTTCAGCCGCGCGTGGTACGGCATGAGCACGTAGGCGAGCAGCACCGCGATCAGCAGCGGCCGCAGCAGGGCCGCGAGTTCCAGCAGCAGGTACCAACTGCACGCCGCGGCGCACAGCACGAGCGCGACCGTGCGCACCGCGTTCGGGGCGCGCCACCGGGCGGGCGCGTCGGGCGTGTCGCTCATGTGGGGAGATCTCGCGCGCGGGACGGTGCCGCCCGGCATCTTACGGACGCGCGCGGTACAATTCCCGCACCACCCCCACGAGCGTACCGCGACATGAGCGCACCCACCACCTTCAACGCGATCCCCGGCCAGAACGACCTCCGCGCGGTCGCGCGCGACCTCTCGTTTCACCCGGTGACGAACGATGCGCCGAAGGTGCTGTCGCGCGAACAGATCGACCGGTTCAACCGCGACGGCTACTTGATGCCGTTCCGCGTCTTCTCGGCCGCCGAAGTGCTGGAGCTGCGCTCGTACTTCGACGCGCTCCTCGCGCGCTATGTGGCCGAGGGCAAAGACAGCTACTCGATTTCGTCCGCGCACCTGCGGCACGGGCGCGTCTGGGACGTGCTCACGAACCCGCGCGTCGTCGCGCTCGTCTCGGACCTGTTGGGGCCGAGCGTGGTGGCGTGGGGGTCGCACTTCTTCTGCAAAATGCCGGGCGACGGGAAGACCGTGAGCTGGCACCAAGATTCGAGCTACTGGCCGCTCACGCCGAGCAAGGCCGTGACCGTGTGGCTCGCCATCGACGACGCGGACCGCGCGAACGCCTGCATGAAGTACATTCCCGGCACGCACGTACTCGGGCACCTCACGTACGAGCTGCGCGAGAACGACGCGAGCAACGTGCTGAACCAGACCGTGCCGGAGGTGGAGAAGTACGGCGCGCCGGTGTACGTGGAACTGAAGGCGGGCGAGGCGGCGATTCACTCCGACCTGCTGCTGCACGGCTCCGAGGCGAACGCGAGCGCGCGCCGCCGCTGCGGGTTGACGCTCCGCTACACGCCGGGCGACGTGCGCGCCTACATGGAGTGGGACCAGAAGGGCGTGGTGGTAGCGGGCGCGCCGCCGGCGCACTGGAGCAACCGCCCGCGCCCGACCGAAGAGTGAGTGACAACGGCGAGCGGTCGGCGTGAGCCGGCCGGTGCGTCTCGCCGTGGAACCACCGGCCGGCTCACGCCGGCCG
>JALHNS010000338.1 GCA_022843445.1 Gemmata sp. | reverse complement strand
CGCGCCCGGCGGCGCGACCAGCGGCAGCGCCGGCACCGGGTCCGCCGCGGGCGGGTTCTTCAGGCGCGCCGCCGCGGCGCGCATCAGCGGGTCCGCGTCGGCATCGACGAAGCAGGCGTTCTTCACCGACGCGATGCCCGGCACCGCGCGCACGACCGCTTCGGCGCGCTTCTTGATTTCGGCGCTCGTCACCGGGCCGCCGATCACCGCGCCGCGGTCCACGACGCTCACGATCAGGTTCACGTTCTTCAGCACCGGGTCCGCGTCGAGCGCCAGCAGCGCGTCGCGCGCCAGCGCGACGTCGGAGAGCGCGACCGGCTTCGCGGGCGGCGGAACCGGGTCGGCACAACGGCCCGGCGCGCCGGCAACGGCCAAGCACCCGGCGGCCAGCGCGCGAAACAGTGACGGCGGGAGAAGGTGCGCGAACATGGTGAACCTCGCCGACCGGCGCGACCGGAGCGGTTGCTCTGCGCCGCCGGGCGCGGGTGGTTACATTCAGTGTGTGTCACTCTCAGTTGCCGCGGAATCGCGCCCTGTAAGTTTTTCAAAAGTGGTCCGCGTGATTTGTTCCGGTTGGTTCGCGCAGCGGGCCGCGTCCGGTCCGCGAAGCGGTTCCACTTGGGCAAGCTGTGCGGGCGAACCCGCGGCCCGCGGCGCGCGTCCGGTTCGTAGTCCTTCGGAGCGAAACCGTGACCAACGACGAGTTCCTCGCGGCGTTCGAGGCGTGTACCCTGACGCGAAACGAGTGGACGCACGCGGCGCACGTGCGCGTGGCGTGGCTGTACGCGACGCGCGCCGCGGACCCGCTGCCGCTGGTGCGCGCCGGCATTCAGAAGCTGAACGCGACCTTCGTTCGCGCGCCCGGCGCGCCACCGGACGCCCGCGGGCCAGACGGCTACCACGAAACGATTACGACCGCGTTCGTGCTCGTGATCGCGGCGCGGGCGCGCGCCGGCGAGAGCTTCGAGGCGTTCGCGGCGCGCAACCCGGATCTGTTCGACCGCACGTTCCCGGCGCTGTTGGCTCACTATTCGCCCGAGCGCTTGTACTCGGCCGAAGCGAGGGTCGCGTTCGTGGAACCGGACCTCGTGTGACGGTTCTCGGCTCGGGTCGGTGGGAAGCGGTAGCCGGGGAGGGTCGGCCGCTGGGCCGTCACTTCGCCCCGTAAACCGACCTGCGCCTTCGGCCGGTTCGCGGTACAGTATCCCTCAACACACCACACGCTTGAGGGCGAGCGATGGCGAAGAAGCCCGCGACCAAACCCGCATCCGCACCAACTCCCAAAGCCGCACCGGTCGCTGATAGCGGGCCGGGCGCGAACCTTCAGCGGCCCGCCGCCGAAGTGCTCTACGCCGCCGAACTCGACAAGCTCGCCGAGCGCGACAAGGCGCAGCCCAAACCCAAAGGCTGGAAGCTCACCCCGCGATCCGTGCTCAGCTTCGTTCTCGGCGACGAAGACATGGGGCTTGCACCGAAGTTCGTCGGCAGTCGCGCGTTTCTGGAGCGCGCGATTGTCGCGCTCGCCACCAACCGCGGCCTCATGCTCATCGGCGAACCGGGCACCGCGAAGAGCTACCTCTCGGAACTGCTCGCCGCGGGGATCAGCGGCGATTCGACACTCACCGTGCAGGGCAGCGCCGGCACCACCGAAGACAACATCAAGTATTCGTGGAACTACGCGCTCCTACTCGCCGAAGGGCCGAGCGAGCGGTCGCTGGTGCCGGCCCCGGTGTATCGCGGGATGCGCGAAGGTAAGATCGTGCGGTTCGAGGAAATCACCCGCTGCCCCATCGAAATTCAGGACACGCTGCTTTCGGTGCTGAGCGATCGCGTGCTGGCGATTCCCGAACTCGACGGCCCGGAGCGCTCGCTGTTCGCCCAAGCCGGGTTCAACGTCATCGCCACCGCGAACACCCGCGACCGCGGCGTGAACGATATGTCTGCCGCGCTCAAGCGGCGCTTCAACTTCGAGACCGTGCAGCCCATCGGCAGCATCGAAGACGAAATGGCGCTCGTCACGCGCGAAGCCGGGAAGATGCTCGCGCGCGCCGCGATCCCGGTTTCGCTTCAAGCGGACGTGGTGGAAGTGCTGGTGACGACCTTCCACGAACTGCGTCACGGCAAGACCGGCGACGGGAAGGCGCTCGAACCGCTCAGCACCGCGATGAGCACCGCGGAGGCCGTGTCGTGCGCGTACGCGGCCGGCATTCACGCCTACTACTACGGCGGCGGCGACGTGGAACCCGCGCACCTCGTGCAGCACCTCGTGGGCACCGCACTGAAAGACGCCCCCGACGACGTGAAGAAGCTGAGCGGGTACTTCAACCATGTGATGAAGGGTCGCAAGCGCGGGGCGTGGCCCGCGTACTACGAAGCGCGGAAGCACCTGCCGTGATCGACCAACTGTGCGACCTCAGCGCGCGTGCCGTGTTCTTTCCGGTGCGGCACCACTCCCCGGCGTGCGCCCGGCACGTCCGCGCGCTCGCGCGCGCCATGAAGCCCGCGGCGATCCTGATTGAAGGGCCGTCCGACTTCAACGACCGCGTGCGCGAGCTGTACCTCCCGCACACGCTGCCCATCGCCATCTACAGCTATGTGCGCCTCGAAGACGGCGCGCGCCGCGGCGGCTATCACCCGTTCTGCGAGTATTCGCCGGAGTGGGTCGCGCTGCGCACCGCGAAGGAACTGAAGGCCGTCGCGCGGTTCATCGACCTGCCCTACGCGGACATCGCGAACATCGACGCCACCGCGAACCGGTACGCCGACCGCGGCCTCGCGCAGAGCAAGTTCGTCGCGCGCCTGTGCCAGCGCGCCGGCGTCGAAACGTTCGACGAACTGTGGGACGCGCACTTCGAGGCCGACCGCGATTTGCCGCTCGAAGAGTTCGTGCGCCGCGCGCATCAGTTCTGCCTGCACTCGCGGCTGATGGACGACACCGTCAGCGAATCGGACCGCCTCCGTGAGTCGTTCATGGCCGAACAAGTTCGGGCCGCGCTCAAGGAATTCAAAGGCCATGTGCTCGTGGTAACGGGGGGGTACCACTCGTCCGCACTCTTCGCGCGGCTGAACGGCCTCGACTTCCACGGCACCAAAGACCCCGAGCGCGAACAAGACGCGCCGCCCGACGAAGGCGAGCGCGGCATCGCACTGACGCCCTACTCCTACGAACGACTCGACAGCCTTCGCGGGTACAACGCCGGCATGCCGAACCCCGGCTTCTACCATCAGGCGTGGCGGGACGCCGAAGCCGGCCGCACGAACACGCACCGCGAACTGCTCGCGCGCGTGGCGAAAGTGCTGCGCCGCGCCGGGCAGCCGATTTCCAGCGCGGACCTCATCGCGGCCGAGGGCACCGCGCAAGGCTTGGCGCAGATGCGCGGCCGAACCGCGGTGTGGCGCAGCGACTTGGTGGACGGCATCACCGGCGCGCTCATCAAAGAAGAGCGCGCCTACAACATGCGGCACCCGCTGCTGGACGCGGTCCACGAAGTGTTTCGCGGCGGCGAGCGCGGCGAACTCGCGAAGGGCACCGCCCTTCCCCCGCTCGTCACCGATCTGAAGAAGCAACTCGCGGAGCACGAACTCGAACCGCGACAGGTGCCGCGCAACGCCGATTTGGACTTGGAGAAAGAGGAGGACCGCGAGCGCTCGCGCGTGCTGCACCGCGTGCGCGTGTTGGGAATCGCGGGCTTTTCGCGCACCGAAGGCACCGACTTCGCGCAGCGCGGCAACCTCGTGAAGTTGTGGGAGCGGTGGGACGTGAAGTGGTCGCCGGACCACGACGCGACCGCGGTGGAAGCCGCGCGCTACGGGGCCGCGCTACTCGACGCCGCCGCGGCGCGCCTCACCGAGCGCGCCGCGACGATCGACCGCAACGCCGAAGACGCGGCGCTGTTGGTGTTAGACGCCGCCTTCGCGGGGTTGAGCAACCTCGCGGGCGAATTCGCGGCGCGGCTCGCGGCCATCGTGCGTTCCGATGCGGATTTCTTCAACGTCACGAAGGCGCTGGGGCACCTGCTGTACCTGTTCGTTCACGATCACGTCTTGTCCACGTCGGGCCGGAGCGACATCGGCGCGCTGTTCGCAGAAACCTACGCCCGCGGGCTGTGGCTGCTGGAAACGCTCGGCCAGCCTTCGGGCAATGAGCGCGAAGCGACGACCGGTGTCGCGGCGCTGCTGGACGCCTTCGAGCGCGCCGGGGAAGCGCTGAACTTCGACCGCGCGGAACTGGTCGGCGTGTTCGAGCGGGTGAGCGCGAGCGCGCACACCGCCCCGATTCTGCGCGGCGCGGCACTCGGGGCGCTGTGGACGCTCGGCGAATCGGACGCGCACCGGGCGCGGGCCGCGCTGCTGCTGTTCGCGGACCCCGCGCGGCTCGGCGACTTCCTCACGGGCCTCTTCGCGCTGGCGCGCGAAGCGGTGCAGCGGAACCCGGATTTGGTGGTCGCGGTGGATCAGGTGGTGGCGGCGTTCGGCGACGACGAGTTCCTTGAGGCCCTGCCGGCGCTGCGGCTCGCGTTCACCTACTTCACACCGCGCGAAAAGCACCACCTCGGCCTCACGCTGCTCGGCGCGCTGGGCATCAAAGACGCCGCGTCGCTGACGAAACTCGAAGTGACCGCGAAAGAGATGGCGGAAGCGCTGGCCTTCGAGAGCCGCGTCTGGGACGCCGCGAAGAAGTACGGCGTGCGGTTGGGCGACGAGTGAGGCGCGCCGCGCCCGCAAGGGCGGGTGCGACGCACACAAGCAACGCGCGGCGTGCGTAACCCTCGCCCCGCGCCAGCGGGGAGAGGGTGGCGGCGCAAGCCGCCGGGTGAGGGGCGCGCAGGGAAGATTGGGGCGACGCGATTTCACCGTTCGTGCAGCCCCATTAGTTGTGTAGCGGCCCCTCACCCGCTCGCTTCGCTCGCTGCCCTCTCCCCGCTGGCGCGGGGCGAGGGCGTTGCTGATTCGCGCCGCACCCGTCGCCCTTGCGGGCGCGGGTCGCCAAAGAGGAACACCCATGAGCGACAAAGCGCGGCTGGTGCGGTGGCGGTTGGTGCTGGGCGAGAGCGCCGAAGAGGCGCTGGGCACCGGCCTCGGCGGGGCCGACGCGGAGCGCGACGCGGCGCTCGGGTTCCTCTACGACCGCGAGTACGGCCCCGGCCGCAACGTGCGCATGCGCAAAGGGAAAGGCGGTAGCGGCGAGTCGCAACTCGCCGTGCCGGAGTGGGTGAACGCGGTTCACGAGCTGTTCCCCAAGCGCACCATCGAGCGCTTAGAGAAAGACGCGCTCGAGCGCTACCAGCTTCAAGAAATGGTGACGAACCCGGAGGTGCTGCAGCGCGCGCAGCCGAACGTCACGCTGCTGAAGGCGGTGCTGCACACGAAACACCTGATGAACGCGGAGGTGCTCGCGCTCGCCCGGTTGCTGGTGCGCAAGGTGGTGCAAGACCTGATGGAGAAACTCGCGCGGCCGGTGCAGCAGCCGTTCACGGGCGCTTTGGACCGGCGCAAGCGGTCGCACCTGAAAGTCGCGAAGAACTTCGACGCGGAGACGACGATCCGCCGCAACCTCGCACAGTTCGACCCGGAGGCGAAGAAGCTCTACATCAAGACGCCGTACTTCCACTCGCGGGTGCGCCGGCAGGTGGACCGGTGGCAGATCATCGTGCTGGTGGACGAATCCGGCAGCATGATGGACAGCGTGATTCACGCCGCGGTCACGGCGGCCATCTTCTTCGGCATCAAGAGCGTGCGCACGCACCTCGTTCTCTTCGACACCGCGGTTGTGGACGTGACCGATCAGTGCAACGACCCGGTGGAAACGATGATGAAGGTGCAACTCGGCGGCGGCACCGACATCGGGCAGGCGCTCGCCTACGCCGCGGGCCTCGTGGAGAACCCGCGGCGCACCATCGTGGTGCTCATCTCGGACTTCTACGAAGGCGCACCGGAACAGCGCCTGTTGAACACCGCGAAACAACTCCTCGAAAGCGGCGTCACGCTGTTGGGCTTGGCGGCGCTCGACGAACGCGCCGACCCGAACTACGACCGCGCCCTCGCCGGGAAGCTCGTCGCAATGGGCGCGCACGTCGGCGCGATGACCCCCGGCGAACTGGCCGAATGGGTGGCAACGAAAGTGAAGTGAGGCCGCGCCATGACGGAAGACGAATGGCTCGGAGCCGGGAGTGTCGATCCGCTCCTCAAATGGCTCCAGCGAAGCAAGCGACACCGACCATCCGTTCGCAAAATGCAACTACTGGCGAACGCTCTTGCTGACCGCGTCAGCGAATTGCTCGCAGACGAGACTTCGCGCGGCATTTGTCAGTTCATGGACCGCCTCGCTGACTCCGCACTCACAAGTGACCAGTACCGGGTGGAGTGGGGAGCTTGGCGCGCGCGGGTCGATGCAGCGCTCAGGGCTGACGTTCCCATTCACATACTTTCTTGGGCGGTCTACGTTTCCGCGCCGGATGGCGGACGTGTGTTCGGCGTACCCGAAACGTGTGTGAGGAGTGTGGCCGGATACGTCTGTCGTGAACTTGGGGATACCGAACGGGTGAGCCAAGTGCGCCTTCTTCGGGACATTGTGCGGAACCCGTTCCGCCCGGTGTCATTCAACCCGGCGTGGCGCACCGATACCGCGGTCGCGGTCGCGCGGCAGATGTACGATTCGCGCGACTTCGGCGCGATGCCGATTCTCGCGGATGCGCTGCAAGACGCCGGGTGCGAAGACGAGCAGGTGCTGATGCACTGCCGCGAACCGGGTCCGCACGTTCGCGGGTGCTGGGTGTGCGACGCGGTGTTGGGGTTCGCGTAACCGCGTTGGGCTTGTGGCGGCGCGGGCGTTCGGGGTAGGCTCCGGCGCTATGAGCGCGCTCCCGCCACCCATCGACCCGCCGGACGAGGGCTTCCGCCGCGCGCCCGCGTGGCTGGTCGCGGTCGGTGTCGTCGCGTTCGCGCAGGCCGGGCTTGCGCTCGCGCTATTCGGCGGCTCGCACCCGTGGCGGGCCGTTACTGATGATCGGCCGGTGCTCAGCGGGCGGCACCCGCTGCACCAGTATCACGGCACCCTCGGCGCGGAGACGTTCCGGCGCACGCGCAACACCAGTTGCTACGACCCCGCGTTCCAAGCCGGCTACCCGAAGACGCCGGTGTTCGACGGCGCGTCGCGCCCGGCGGAACTGTTCGCGCTCATCGGCGGCCGTGGGTTCCGCCCCGCGGCGTATAAGGTGGGCCTGTTCGCGTTTCTCGTGTGCGTGCCGCTGGCGTTCGTGGCCGCGGCGCGCGGGGCCGGGCTGCCCGCCGGGGCGAGTGTGCTCGCGGGGTGCGCCGGAACGCTGCTCGTGTGGTCGCCGGCCGTGGCCGGACTGCTGCGCGACGGGCAGTTCGATCTTCTCGCGGCGGGCCTCGCGGCGGCGGTGTTCGTGCCGTGGCTCGGCCGCTACGCGCGCCAACCGGGGCCGCAATCGTGGGGCGTGCTCGCGCTGCTCGCCGCGGCCGGGTGGTACGCGCACCCGTTCATCTGGCTCGGCCTTGGCCCGGTGCTGTTCGCGTTCTACTTCGTGTACGCGCCGCGACACGGCCCGGGGTGGCACCTCGGCCTCGCGGCGGTCGTGAGTGCGGGCGTGGTGCCGAACCTGTGGTGGCTCGCGCACTGGGCGCGGTTCTGGTGGCTGCGGCAACCGTCGGCGAGCGATCACATTCCGCTGCCCGAACTCGCGGCGGTGCTGGGCGAACCGCACGACTATACGGCCTTGTGTGTAGGCTTGCCCGGCGGACCTATAGTGCCCCTGCTCGCGGCGGTGGGAATCGTGCGGTTGTGGCTCACGCACCACCGCGCCGCCGCGGGGCTGTCGCTGGTCGCGGTGCTAGTGAGCGTGGGCCTCGCGCGGCTCGCGGCGACGTGGCCTCGCGTGCCGGCCGAAGTGCCCGCGCAAGTGGCTCCGCTCGCGGC
>JALHNS010000337.1 GCA_022843445.1 Gemmata sp. | reverse complement strand
CTTCGAGCCGCCGAAGCTCAGCGTGCCGATGTCGCCGAGCGTGCCGGCCGGCGCGCCGAACACGGTCGCGCCCGGGGCTTGCGCCGCGTCTTCCACCACGCCGACCCCGCGCGCGGCGCACAGCGCGCGCGCCGCGGGCACGTTCACGATCCCCCCGTGCAGGTGCGAACAGATCACCGCCTTTGTGTGAGGCGTGAAAGCGGCTTCGAGTTCGGTTTCGTCGAATTGGAAGTTGTCGGCGCGCACGTCCACCAGAACCGGCTTCGCGCCGAGCGCGTGAACGGTGAGGAAGTTCGATTCGTAGTCGTAGGCGGCCATCACCACTTCGTCGCCGGGGCCGACGCGCAGGGCCCGCAGCGCGGCTTCCACTGCAACGGTGCCGCTGGCGCAGGTGAGCGCGTGCGGCACACCGTGGAACCCGGCGAGTTCGGCTTCGAGCGCGCAAACGTGCGGCCCGTGGTACTGCCCCCACGCCCCGGTCGCGAGCGCCCCTTCGACGGCGGCGCGCACCTCGGCGTCGGCGAACGGCCACGCGGGCGGCCCCTCGGGGCGCACCGGCGCGCCGCCCAGAATCGCGGGCAGGTCGGCGGAATGCATGTCGCTGTTTTACGACGCGTGCCTTTTTTGTGGCACGACGCTCCGCGTCGTTCTTCGCTACCCAACACGAATCGCGCGCAGACGCGTTCACGAATGCGACGCGGAGCGTCGCACCACGATAAAGGCACTACACCGCGTTCGGCACCGGCACGCCGAGGCGCGCCGCGTGCGGTTCGAGCGCCGCCATCACCCCGGCATACAGTTCCACACCCGTCGCGAGCGCGAGTCGCTTCCGCGCTAAGCCGCGTTCGCCGGGCAACCGCACCGCGTCAACCCCCGGTGCCGGCGCGCTCGCGCGACACGCACGCGCCAGCCATTCCGTTTCGCGTCGGAAATCGGCCCCGCCGCCGAACGCGGACGGATCGATCACTTGCACGAATACTGACGCGCCCCACTGCGTCGGCGCTTCGGCCCGGCCATAGCCGCTAAGCGCCTGCGTGAGCGCTTCAATCATCAAACCGAAGCCGAAGCCCTTGTGCCCGTGATCCGCGCCACCGACCGGCAGCAGCGAACCCGGCGGGTTCGTGAACAGCGCTTCGGGGTCGTCGGTCGGGTTGCCCTGCGCGTCGCGCGCCCACGCACCGGGGAACCGCTTGCCCTCTTTCCGCAAGCGGTTCGCCATCCCGTTCGTGGTAATGGACGCGCTCACGTCGATCAGGATCGGGTCGCCTTCGGTGGGAATGCCGACCGCGAGCGGGTTCGGCGTGTAAACGGGCGTTGTGCCGCCGAACGGCGCGACGCTGCGGAACGCCGGGTCCGAACTTGCCACTTGCACCATGAAACCGCGATCGGTCGCGCGCTGAAGGAACGCCGCGAGGCACGCGATGTGGTGGCTCCGGCGAATCACAACGGTCGCGGTGCCGTAAGTTGGCGCGCGTTCCACCGCGAGATCGACCGCTTTGGCCGCGAGCCACACGCCCGGCAGTCGGTTACCGTCCCACGTGACGGCCGCGCCGCGGTCTTGCACAACCATGGGCGCACCGGTGGGCGTCATGCCGCCGGTTTGCAGGTCCGCGAGATAGCCGGGCGCGAGCGCGAGGCCGTGCGTGGTGTGGCCGAGCAAATCCGCTTCGACCAGCAAGCGCGCGACGGTGTCGGGCTTGTCGCCGTCGCACCCGGCAGCGGCGAACAGCTTCGCGGCGAACGCGATCAGGTCTTCGGCGCGGTAGTGTGGAGCTGTCATGCGTCGTCCGTTGGGAGGGGGCCGCTTCTGACGATTTCGTATGCGGCGCGCCACTCGGATTCGCCCGCGAGCGCTTCGGCGACCGCGGGGAGCGCCGCTCGCAGGGCCGCGCACACGTCGCGCCCGGTCGCGGTCGCGTCGGTGCGGCGCGTCGGGTACGGCCGCCGGTGCGTTTCGGTGTTCGGGCGGAGAAGCACTTCGGTGCGCGCGTACCACTCTCCGGCGCGTTTGCCGCGATACTGGAGCGGATCGGTGCGAAACAGCCAGTTGCCGTGCAGCCACGTGATCGAAACGCGCTCGGTGATGACCCGCCGCGCCAGTTCGAGCGGCGTGCCAAGGGCGGTCGTCCACGTCGCGCGGAACCGCAAAGCGACTTCGGCGCGCTGCACTTCGAAGGCCCGCCCGCTCAGCAGTAGTTCGTCGAGCGCGTGTGCGGCGGCACGGTCGCCGGGCACGGCGCGGGCGTCCGGGAAGTAGCACCCGAGCGCGAACCCGTCCGCGAGCCACTGCCGCACGGCCGGGGTGAGCGGCCCGCCGTCGCGCAGTTCCGCTTCGAGGGCACTAACGGCCGCTGCCAACCCGGACTCCGCCGCGCACGCGAGGAGTTCGTCGCCGGACCAGACGCCGACGAACCGCACCGGCCCCGCGGTCCCGCTCTCGGTGTGCGCGAACAGCGTCGCGCCGTCGCGCAGAACGGCTTCGATCAGCGTGCTTTGGAACTCGAACACCGCGCGCCCCTGTGCCGCGTGCTTCCGAACACGGATAATGGTATCAGGGCGCGCACGCGCGAACGATTCCCGTAGGCGGTTCACCATGAGCGAAGAGTTCGTCGCGCTGTACTGCAAGCACGCGGGTCCGGCGTTCGACCGCCGGTTGCGGTTCCTCGCGCTCGTCGAGAAGAAGGCCGCCGGCGAAGAGGCGAGCTACGACGCACCCACGGCCGCGCTCGCGTTCGGCAAGCTGAAGTTCGAGGCCGAACTGCTCGGCACCTATCACGCCGCGAACGGCTCGTGGCGGTGGGCGTGGGGCGACCCGCACGCGAAGCTCACGCTCACCAACCGCGCGCTCGGCACCGTGGTGCGCGCCAGCGCCGGGAAGCTCGGTTCGGCGGTGTTCGCGGCGCACGGGTTCACCGCGGAGGCGCTGCTCGGCCCGGACCTCGCCCCGCACGCCGCCGACGTGCTCGGTGCGGTGCTCGCGCGCGAACTCGGCTTCGACACGCACTTCGTGACCGAAGTGAACGGCGAACCGGCCGCGCTCCTCATCCGCGACAAGCGCATCTCACTCACCGAACCGAAGCCGGTGGCGCGCGTGGCGACCGTGTTCGCGGAGTTGGTCGGCGCGCTGCCGGTGCCGAACCCGCGGCTGGCGCTCACCGAGTTCGCGCGCGAATACGGCCTGACCGTCACCGAAACAGATGAAACGGTGACCGCCGCGAAGGGCAAGTCGGCACTCGAAGCGACCTTCGCGGCGGGCGCGCTGAGGGCACTCGCGCTCGACGGCAAAGCGGTGCCGTTGGCGAAGCCGAAGGCGAAGAAACGGAAGTAACGGGCGTTGGCCCTCTTTGAAAAACGCTTAGAAATTCGAGCAATTTCGGGCGGAACACGACCCTTTCGAGTTCGCGCTATTCAACGAACGGCCCGGTGCCGTGTGCGCGTCGCGCCGACGGAAGAATACTATACGCGCGAACAAAGAGGCATGACAAGCGCGCCCTAACGATTTGGAATTTGGAAATTGTGACAGTTGCGCCGGGCGCGTTTGCGGCGCGCTAGGTGTGGCCGACACGCGCGGAATGTCTGACCCACCGGTCAGACATTCCGCGCAACGCCTATCAAGTTTATACCAAGCTCGGTCTCAAAGGGGTGGCGAGTGCGTGTCGAGGTGTTGAGTTCCGAGTTGGGCAGCGCGCTCTGCCAAGTAACGGTCTGTATCGGGTGCGCCCGCCGTTCGACGGGGGTTCGGCGGGCCAAGATGAGCACCGCTCGCGGCTCCACCGCCACGGGCGGCGGTGCTGACGAAGCCACCGGCGTGGTCGCCCTCATCGCGGCGTTTGCCGGCATCTTCGGGTGGGCGACCTCAGTGAAAACAGTCGTGGCGTACCCGACGTGCTGGCGGCACCGTTGGATCATCCCACCGCCCCTGAAGTTGGAGTCGAACGACGGTGAGCGGGCCGTCCTCGACGGCGTATCGGCCGAGTTTCACAACGAATGGGAGGCGATCCGGGCCGCAGGCGGGCGCGACACCGGGCCGTAACCGGCACCAGCACGCGCCACGAGTGGTGTTCGGAGCGGGTGCGAACTCTCGGCTTGTGGCGTTTCGCGCGACGATAGCGGGCGGGCGCGAACGCACAAGCCGACGCCCTCGCACCGCAACCCGCGGCCCAACTGCTTTCGTTTCCAGCACCGGGAAAAGCCGAGCGGAAATAGTTTGTAGAACCCGCAACGTTCGGAGATTCTACTCGAACTCAGGTAAACGCCAGTTCGGCCGAGCGGCGACCGAATGGTCGTTCATCGTGGGCACAACCGGACCCGATTCCGGTTCCGCGCCCCCACGGGCTGCTGACTTGGGTTGTTCGGCAGTGGGAGCCACGCGCACCGGGTGTGGAACCGCCGCTGGTACAGGGATCGAGCAACGTCACTTGAGACTTCCGGCTTCTTTTAGGAGTGTCAATGTTTCGCTCTGAGCGCCTTCAATCGAACAGGCTGGCGAAAGGTCACGTGGCGTGGGCGGTCGCACTGTTGCTCGCGCTGACGACAAGCGTCGGGCGTGCCGCCGAACCGCTGACGTACTTCGGATTCGAGAAGGCCGCGCACTCGGCGGCCGCTCGCGAGGGGTTGGAAGACATCTTCGCCGGACGACTCTTTCACAGCGCCATTCCCGTACCTGTCGCGCCCGGCCCGGGAAACAAACTGGGCTACGATATCAACACCGCAGACGGGCAGTTCTACGCCTTGGGCCGCCTCCCTTCGCCCCCCAACCGGAAGGCCGGCAGCGCCGCCGGATTCGGAGTGGGCGAAAGTGTGTTCGTGCGCGGCAAGGAGCAGATGTTCAACATGAACTGCTTCGGCTGCCACGCCGGGGTGGTCAACGGTCAAGTGGTCGCCGGACTTGCGAACAACCGCGTCAATCAATCCGATCCGAAGTCGAATTTGTTGCGCACCCGCGGTGACAACTTCGGGCCGTACATCGTCTGGGGATTCATCGCGCAACTCGAGAACCCCGCCACCGAGGGTCTCGTCCTTGCGAAAGCGAAAACGAAACTACTTAACGATCTTGAGTCTCTCCAACTGCCGCCAGTGGATCCCATGCCGTGGTGGTTGATGAAGTACAAGAAAAAAGACTACTGGTACGCAGATGCCGACCCCCGTGATGCCGCGAGTTTCTCCATTAACTTCACCTCCGCGCACGATGCAATGAACGCCCGACACGCGGAGCACGTCAAGTCCGTTGACAAGGCGCTGGCGTTCGCGCGCGAGACCGAATCGCCACCGTTCCCCAAGGCTCTCAACGCCCAACGGGTTCAACAGGGGGCGAACTTGTTTCACGGCTCCACCCCTCCGAAGGACAGGAAGGGCTTTACGGCGTGCGCTACCTGCCACGGGAAATATGAAAAGGTGCGCGATGCGGACCTGAGCCGTCCGGGTTCGTGGAAGGTAAACTACGATTTCTCACACGTGTTGAAAGATGTAGATACTGACGATTCGTACAGCCAAACGTTGAGGAAACTCAAGCCCATCGCGGACCATGTCAACAAACTCAAAGCCTATTACGCTGCGAAGGGAACGCCCGAACTGACCCCACAGTTCTCAGTGCCAACGAAGGGCGGATATGTGGCTCCGCCGTTGGTCGGAGTGTGGGCGTCGGCACCGTACTTTCACAACGGATCTGTTCCCACGCTCGAAGCCGTTCTGAACTCGCAAATCCGCCCGGAAATCTGGTCGCGTGACATCAGCGCCCCCCACGCCTACGATCTGGAACGGGTCGGCATGAAACACAAAGTGGTGTCGCGCGCCGAGTTTCGGAAAAGTGCCGAAAATGCTGACGGAAAGCCGGTCCTGTCCAAAGAGGCGATCGATCACGGAGCGCTCTACGACACCAAGGCCTTCGGACACGGTAACATGGGCCACACTTTTGGCGACAGTTTGACCGCAGACGAGCGCGGTGCAATCATCGAATTCCTAAAGAGCCTCTCGGGGCCGGACATGTAAGCGGAGGAGAGTCGAACGAAGACTGCGTGTCCGGGCGGCTCAGGTCGCACAGGTGTACTTGAGGCGATCACGCGACCGCACGACGTAGGTCAGTCGCGCGGAAGGCTTCTCCCCCGCACATGCAGACGAACCCCTCGCGGTCTTCGACGCCCCCCCGTATCGTTTCGGGGCGAGCTTATCAGTCGTTCGCGCGACCTGAATTTCGTCTTTCGGGCGCGCCGCTCGGCTTTGTCAAATCAGCTCCGCGATGGGCTTCGCGGCGTCTTCGATCATGTACTGCGGGCGGCCGGTCAGGTCCGGGAGCAGCGCCTTTTCGGTGTCGATGCCGAGGTTGTGGTACAGCGTCGCGAACAGTTCGCCCCACGTGACCGGGCGCGACGCGGCTTCGCCCGCGATCTTGTCCGTGCTGCCGATCACCTGACCGGTGCGCATCCCGCCGCCCGCCATCAGCACGCAGTTCACGTTCGGCCAGTGGTCGCGACCGGTGATCGCGCTGATCTTCGGCGTGCGCCCGAACTCGCCCAGAATCACCACGGTGCAGTCCTTGTCCAACCCGCGGTCGTGCAGGTCTTCCACCAGCGCGCTCACGCACTTGTCGAAGATCGGGAAGTCTTCTTGCTCGCGCAGGAAGATGGAGTTGTTCGCGCGGCCCTCGGCGTTCGTCCCGCCGTGCCAGTCCCACTTGCTGTAGTTCAGCGTGACCACGCGCGCGCCGGCTTCGATCAGGCGGCGGGCCATGAGCAGGCTCTGCGGCACGCGGGGCGCGCCGTTGGCGTCCATGAACACCTTCGGGTTCCCGGTGCCGTAGCGGTCGATCAGCTTCTGCGGCTCCTTCGAGATGTCCAGCGCGTCGGCCATCTTGGACGACGTGAGCAGCCCGAACGCCTGTTCGGTGAACGAGTCCATCGCCTTCATCGCGCCGCTGGCGTCGGCGTCGCGGCGCACGTCGTCGAACGTGCTGAGGAGCGTCTTGCGGTCCGCGAGGCGCTCGACGCTGAGGCCGCGCAGCACCATGTCGTCGCGGGTTTTGCCCATCGCGCGGAACGGCGACAGCGCTTGCCCGAGGAACCCGGGGCCGGGTTCGTTGTAGGGGCCGTGCGTGCAGGTGTAACACACGCTCACGAACGGCGGCACGCTCGGATCGACCGGGCCTTGCAGCTTCGCCACCGCGGAGCCGAACTGCGGCCACCCGCCCGCGGGCGTCGGCTTCTTCGGGTTGTGCCCGTTGTACACCTGAATGGCGTCGTGGTCCGCTTGGTTGCCGACCAGCGAGCGCACCACCGCGAGCTTGTCCATGATCTTCGCGAGCTGCGGCAGCCCTTCGCAAATCTGGATGCCGTTCACGTTGGTCGCGGTGGGCTTCCACGGGCCGGCGATTTCCTTCGGCGCGTTCGGCTTCAGGTCGAACATGTCTTGGTGCGGCGGCCCGCCGACCAAGTATATGAGGATCACGGACTTGTGCGGGCTGCGAGTGCCGCTCGCGGCTTCGGCGCGCAGCAGGTTCGGCAGCGTGAGGCCGCCGAGGCCCAGCGCGCCCATCTGAAGGAACCCGCGGCGCGGCAGCGCGAATGGTGCGGTGAACGGCATGAGCGGAACCACGATGGGAGGGAAGGCGGGACGTTCCGGCGGTGTTTCAACTATGGCCGGGCGGCGCGCCGGGGTCAACGCTTTTCGCGCGCAACTTTCCCCTCACCTTGCGCGCGGCGGCGGGCTACAATCACTCACACGCCGCCCCTCTCAGGTTCCGTCATGCCCTCAGAATCCGTTGCCGGCTTCCTCGACCGCGCGCAGGCCGTCCGGGTGTTGCACCCGGATCAGGTGGAACAGCTCGTGCGCCAGCCGGACATGCCGCACGCCGACACCGGCACGCTGTGCGAGTACCTGCTCGCCCGCGGGGTGCTCACCAAGTTCCAAGCCGACGCGATCCGCGAGGGCCGGGCGCACGAACTCGCGTTCGGCGGCTACCCGGTGATCGACGTGCTCGGCCCGTGCGCCGGCGGCACGGCGTT
>JALHNS010000336.1 GCA_022843445.1 Gemmata sp. | reverse complement strand
AAAACGTTCGTGGCGCAAGCGCTGGTGCGCGCGCACCGGGCCGGCGGCGGCCCGGACGTGTGGATCGACTGTGCCGCCGCGCCGCGGTTCGAGGGCGTGGTGCGCGAGACCGCGGCCCAACTGTTCGCGGAGCGCAGCGACACCGAACCGCTGGAAGCGCTCGCGCCGCGGGTGGCCGCGCACGCGGTCGCGCGCGCGGTGCTGCTGGTGCTGGACAACTTCGAGCAGGTGGTCGGCGACCCGGACCTGTGCGCGTGGCTCCGCAAGTTCCGCGCGCCGGCCCGCGCGCTGGTGGTCGGGCGCTCGATCCCGGTGGACCTGCCCGACGCGCTGTTCCCCGTGACCGAACTGGACCCGGCCAGCGCCGCGGACCTGTTCCGCGCGCGGGCGAAGGCCGCGGGCCTAACCGCCGACCCGCCCGCGGACGTGCTGGGCCGGTTGTGCGCCGCGGTCGGCTACCACCCGCTGGCGCTCGAACTGCTGGCGAAGCGGGCGTGCCGCGTGCCGCTCGACGCGCTGCTGAACAGCGTACTCGAGGGGCTGGTGCCGGTCGGCGGAACCGCGCGCGGGGGCCGGCACGCCAGCGTCCGCGCGTGCTTCGCCGAGTCGCTCAAGGGCCTGTCGCCGGCGGCCCGCGAGCACCTGCTGGCGCTCAGCGTGCTGCCCGCGCCGTTCAGCCCGAAGATGATGACCGTGGTGGTCGGCTTCGACGACGGGTGCGCCGCGGCCGAAGAACTGGTCGGCGCGTCGCTGTGGCGCGCGGGCGGCACGCGGTACGTGGTTCACCCGCTGGTGCGCCGGGTGGCCCGCGAGGAACTGGGCGACCGCCGCGCCGAGTACGAGCTGCGCGCCGCGGCCCGCGTCGCGACGCACATGCGGGCCGTGCGCGAGGAGCTGCGCGCCAACGGCGACGCGGCCGTCACGAAGATGTACATGGGCCGGTGCGAGGTGGAACTGCCGAACCTGCTGGCGCTGGCCGCGACCGGCCCCGGCCCGGCGGTGGAGATCGCGGAGGCGCTCAGCGCGTTCTGGGGCGCGCGCGGGCACTGGGACGCGGCCGAGCGGCTGTACACCGCCGCCGCGGACGCCGCCCGCGCGCTGAACGACCCGGCCCGCGAGGCGTGGTGCCGCGAGTTCCGCGGCTACATCCTGCGGCACCTCGGGCGGTACGACGAGGCCGACCGCATGTACCGCGCCGCGCTGGACCTGTGCGCGCGGCACCCGGCCGCGAACGAGAGGTACTTCGCCCGCATCGTCACCCGGTACGGCAAGCTGTGCGCCGTGCGCGGCCGGTACGACGACGCCCTCGCCCACCTGAGCGCGGGCCTCGAGCGGTTCCGCGCCGCCGGCGACGCCGAGGGCGCGCTGAACGCGCTCACGCACATGGGCCAAGCGTGCCGGTTCCAAGGCGACTTGGCCCGCGCGGTCGCGCTCTACACCGAGGCGCTGGCCTGCGACCGCAAGAGCGCCCACGCCGAGGGCGAGGCCCGGCTCCAACTGGGCAAAACGTACCTGCAAATGGGGCGGCTCGTGGAAGCCACCGCGCAGTTCCGTCGCAGCCTGCGGATCGCGCGCGAGGCCGACGACGGCGTGCGCGAGTCGCTGGTGCTCGTCGACCTCGGCATCGTCGCCGAGCAGTCCGGCGACTGGGCCGAAGCGGAGCGCCTGTTCACGTCCGGGTTGCAGATCGCGCGCGAAATGGGGTTGCGCATGTTCGAGGGCCGCGCCCTGCGCCGGACGGCCGAGTTCTTCTTGGCCCGCAAGGCCGCGGGCGACGCCGCGCTGGCGCTGGAGTACGCGACCGCGGCGCTGACGATTCTGGCCGACAGCGAGGACGCGTGGGCCGCGGACCGCGCCCGCGAGACGCTCGCCCGCGCCCGCGGCGTGCGGTGAGAAGGCGGCAAGTGCCGCGCGCGCCGGTCAACGGAAGACCGGCGCGAACGGCCCGCCGCGCTCGCGTGCCTACGGCACGAGGCCGAAGTACTTCAGGTTCACGCCGTAGCTGTTCTCGTACTTGCGCACCTTGGACGCGGTGCGCTGCCGGTCCTTCTGCACTTCTTTCATGAACTTCAGGATCGTGTCCTCGGCGTTCACCTCCTTGTTGCCGAGCAGCTTCAGGCCGCGGTCGGCTCCGCCGCCCTTCAGCTCGCGCACGAACGTCTGCTTCAGCGGGGCCAGCGGCGACCCCTTCTTCGGTTCCCCGACGAGCACCTCGTCGAAGTAGAACTTGGCGTCGGTCTTGCCGCGGCTGTCCCTGTCGCCGGTCAGGAACAGCATCGGCGTGTTGTTCCGCAGTTGCGGGGCGAACGCCACGTTGGACGCCCACGTCTTCATGGTGGTCGTGGTGAACGCCGCGGGCCGGCTCGCGGACAGCCACACCGCACCGGCGAAGTCTTGGCCGGCCTCGTCGAAGTCGCCGCGCAACTGCTGGCCGATGAAATCGTAGCGGGCCGCGCCGGCCGCGCCGGCGATGGCGAGTTGGTTGTCGCCGGGCTTGGTCGCGGGGCGCTTCCACTCCATCGTGATCCACGCCAGCCCCAGCCCCGCGGCGTCTTCGGTGCCGACGAGGTAGACCGAACTGGTGTTCAGTTCCTTGTTGTCGTTCTTCGTGTCCAGTTGGTACCGCACGGCGGCGAGGTCCATCGCGTACGACGGGTAGAACCGCGTCGCGTTGGTCACCTCCTTGATC
Organism: Gemmata sp.; assembly: GCA_022843445.1. Classification (GTDB taxonomy): domain Bacteria; phylum Planctomycetota; class Planctomycetia; order Gemmatales; family Gemmataceae; genus Gemmata. The sequence continues at coordinate 5,327 of JALHNS010000336.1, read as the reverse complement.
GAAATCTTGTCCTTCAGGGGCTTCTTCTGCCAGCCGCTGATGAACGTGTTCGGCGCGCCCGAGCCGGCCGCCCCGTTCAGGTACGGGCTTTTCAGCCAGAACCGCTCGGTGTCCTTGATTTCCGTGCTCTTGCCGTGCCCGCGCCAGTCGAACTGGTACACGTGGAACCCTTCCTTGTTCAGCTCCTTGGTGAGCGTGCCCCAGTCCCCTTTGGTCATGTCGTTGCCGCTGCCGGGCGCGTACAGGAACACGACCACCGGGGCGTTGCCCGCGGTCACGCCGGCCTTCGTAGTGGCCGAGAACCGGCCGTGCAGTTCCACCCCGTCGGCGGTGCGGAACGTTTCGTCTACCACGTTGTCTTTGGGTTGCGCGCGCGCCGCGGGATCGGCGAGGCCGGCGGCGGCGGCGAAGAACAGCAGAGCGAGCGGAACGCGGCGCATGTGTGTGCCCTCGGCAGCGTTAGAGAGGGGTCCGTATTGGCAAACGTAGTTCGATCATACGCCGTTGGCGCGGGGAACGCCAGCGCCCGCCGCGAATGCCGCCCGGAACGCGCCCGCGCCCCGGCGGCACGATCTATACTAATACCGGCCCGCTCCCGCCTTCTCTCACCCCGCACCCCGCACTTCGGAGCCGTTCGCATGGTTCGCACACGTTCCGCCCTCGGCGCGCTCGCGCTCGCCGCACTCCTCGCCCGCGCCGCCGACGGGGCGGACTGGCCGCAGTTCCGCGGCCCGGACCGCACCGGCGTCTCGCCGGACACCGGCCTGCTCGCCAAGTGGCCCGAGGGCGGCCCGAAACTGGTGTGGAAGGGCGAGGGCGTCGGCATCGGGTTCTCCAGCGTGAGCGCCAGCGGCGACAAGGTGTTCACGATGGGCGACCTGCGCAAGGAGAACAGCTACCTGTTCGCCCTCGACCGCGGCACCGGCAAGAAGAAGTGGGAACTGCAGGTGGGCAAGGCCGGCGGCAGCTACGAGGGCACCCGCTGCACCCCGGCCACCGACGGCAAACTGGTGTTCGGCCTCGGGCAGTTCGGCGACCTCGTGGCCGCCGACGCCAAAACCGGCAAGGAACTGTGGCGCAAGAACTTCAAGGCCGACTTCAAAGGCTCGTCCGGCGGCTGGCAGTTCACCGAATCGCCGCTGATCGACGGCGACCGGCTGATCGTCACGCCCGGCGGCTCCGAGGCCACGATGGTGGCGCTCGACAAGAAGACCGGCAAAGTGGAGTGGAAGGGCGTCGTGAAGGGCGGCGACACCGCCGGCTACGCCTCCGTGGTGATCGCCAACTTCGGCGGCGTGAAGCAGTACGTGACGATGATGGCCAACGGCCTCGTCTCGTTCGACGCGAAGGACGGCAAGCTGCTGTGGCGCTACGGCACGAAGAACGACCGGTTCGGCGGCAACACCGCGAACATCCCCACGCCGATCATTAAGGGCGACTACGTGTTCGCCGCGGTGGGCTACGGGCGCGGCGCGGCCCTCTTGAAGGTGACGAAGGACGGGGCCGAGTTCAACATCGAAGAGGTGTACTGGAACAAGGCGCTGACGAACAAGCACGGCGGCGTGATCCTGATCGGCGACAAACTGTACGGCGACCGCGACGACGGCGGCCAGCCGTGGTGCGCCGACTTCGCCACGGGCAAGGTGCTCTGGACCCGCAAGGGCGGCGAGGGCCGCGGCTCCGCGTCCGTCACCGCCGCCGACGGCAAACTGTTCATCCGCTACTCGGACGGATGGGTGGTGCTGGCGAGCGCGACCGCGGACAAGTACGAGGAGCTGAGCGCGTTCAAGGTGCCCAACGGCACGAACAACACGTGGGCGCACCCGGTGGTGGTGGACGGCAAGTTCTTCGTGCGCGAGCGCGAGGTGGTGTACTGCTACGACGTGAAGGCGAAGTAGCGGCGCGCGGCGCTCTACGGCTTGCCGAGGAAGCCGTAGAGCAGGAACGGCGCGGCGATGAGCAGCGGGATGCCGAAGATGGTGAACAGCACCATCGCGGTGTGGCGCGCGAGCTTCTTCATACCGGTATTATAGGCGCGCGCCGGCGGAACGGAACCGGCGCGCCCCCCTATTCCGGCTCCGCGGCAAGCACCAAATCGCACACCCAGCACCCGCGCACGTGCGCCGCGTGCGGGTCGCGGCAGTGGTTCAGGATCGGTTCGCTGTCGCACCCGGCGTCTTGGAGCGCGTCGGCGAGAATGGGCATCGCGCCGAACTTGCGCGACTCGTACATTTGTCGCGCGATGGCAACGGCAGTATCAGTGCGCCACGCGGGGTCGAAGGTGATCGGGCGAAACGGGTTCGGCCCGACCAACTCCAGCGCGAGCTCGCGGTCTTTCGCCTTCCGTAGATGGTGGATGCGCGTCGTTTTCTCCGCACGACTGAGGTCTTCAAACAGTTCGTGCAGTTCGCGCACGAATCCGTTGAACGCTTCCGGCTGAGTGACGAGGCCGCGCTGCCAGTTGCGCGCGGTGCGGCGAAACGGGCGGCCGTCGCACTCCGGGTGCGGCGCTTCGACGTTCCAAGCATCGAGTACCGTTTCGTCGAAACCGATCGTATCGTCGGCGAACGCGCGCCGTACCTGCGCGCGGCACTCGGCGCACGCGATGAACCCAGCCTTCCAACCGAAGTAGTGCGCGTTGAAGATGGTCTGCTTGTTCGCGCCTTGCGTGTCGGGCAATTTCGAGATGCCCCACGAGGCCGGGCGCGCGAGCCACTCTTGCTCGTCGCAGATCAGGTGCTGCCAGTTGCCCACCTGTTCGTACCGCGGCGGGGGAAGTTCCGGCGCGTCGCTCATTTGGGTGCCTTCAGGGTAGTAGGCACGCTCCGCGTGCCGTGTGTTCGGGCCGCTTCAGTTCCACTCACTTCGCACAGCCTTCCGCGCGCCGCAGAACGGCACGCGGAGCGTGCCTACTACCCTAATTCACTTCGGTTCGCCCAAGTGCTTGCGGAAGAACGTCGCGGTGCGCGCCCAGAGGCGCTCCATCACCACCGGGTCGCTCGTGTACATGTGCGTCACGCCCGGGAGCGGCAGGCTCTCGAAATCGCGGCCCGCGCGGAACAGCGCATCGGCCAGCTTCAGGCTGTGCCGGTAATACACGTTGTCGTCGGCGGTGCCGTGAACCAAGAGCAGCGGGCGCTTCAGGTCTTTCGCCAGCGGCAACAGGCTGGCGTCGTCGTAGGCTTTTCGCGCTTCCGGCAGCACGCCCATGTAGCGTTCGGTGTAGTGCGTGTCGTAGTCTTCCCAGTCCGTGACCGGCGCGCCGGCGACGGCTGCCTTGAACACGTCCGGTTTGCGGAGCACGCCGTTCGCGGCCATGTAGCCGCCGAACGACCAGCCCACGATTCCCACGCGGTCGCGGTCCAGTTCGGGGAACTTGTCACACAGCAGGTGCAACCCCTTCACTTGGTCTTCCAGCGGCACCGTGCCGAACTTCTGGTACACCGCGCGCTCCCACTCGCGCCCGCGGCCCGGCGTGCCGCGGTTGTCGACCGCGACCACCACGAAACCCTGATCCGCGAGCCACTGCGGCACGAGCCAGTTGCGCATCGCCTGAACGACGTGCAGGTGCTTCGGCCCGCCGTACACGTCCAGAATCACCGGGTACTTCTTCTTCGCGTCGAAGTTCTTGGGCCGCACGATCGCGGTGTAGAAGTCGCCCACCTTCTCCACGGTCACGTTCGGCTTGAAGTTCGGCTCGACTGCGACGGACGGGAGTTCGCCGACCTTCTTGCCTTCGTGATCGAACACCGCGCTCACCGGGAGCGCCTTTAGCGTGGTGGACGTGACCACATACGGCCCGACGAGTTTGCCGAACGTCGCGGTGTGAACGCCGGGTTCGGTGGTGAGCGGTTCGTCCTTGTCCGAGTTCGGCAAAAGTTGGGGCGTCGTCCTGTGCCGGTAGACGTGCTGCTGCGTCGGGTCGGTACCACCGGTGTACACAACGAGCGCCGCGATCTTCGAACCGTACGCCTTCGCCACCGCGCCGGGGCGCTTCGCCGCGGGAACGAGCACCTCGTTCAGCACGCCATCGGAGTTCCGCAGTTGAATCTCGGCGTCGCCCTCCGCGTTCGCCCCGAGCCACACGAACCGCTGTCCCCCGGCGTTTCGCGGTACCTCTTGCGACAGGTTCACCCACGCCGCGTCTTTCTCTTCGAGCAACTTCGCTGTCGCGCCGGTCTTGGTGTCCACGCTCAGCAGGAGCAACTTCTGCTGCTTGCGGTCCTGCACCTGAATCATCGGTGCGCTGGTATCCTCCCAGCGCACCGCCGCGAGGTACTCGTACTCCTTCACGTCCCACTTCACCCACACCGTTTCGCCGCCCTCCGCCGGGACCACGCCGAGGCGCACGGCCGCGTTCTTCTTGCCGGGCCGCGGGTAGAACTGCTCCAGCGGCTTCTGGTCCGGCTTGAACGGGTCCGCGACGAACCACGTTTCCACGCTGGTGTGGTCCGTTTCCTGATACGCGATGAACTTCGAGTCCGGCGACCACCAGTAACCGGTAAAGCGCGCCATCTCCTCTTGCGCCACGAACTCCGCGATCCCGTGCGGCTTCAGCGCCGTTCCGCCCTTCGTAACGGCGCTTTCGGTGTTCGTTGCCACGTCGATGACGTACACGTCGAAGCCGCGAACGTAGCTGACCTTCTTCCCGTCCGGCGACCACTTCGGGTCGAGGATCGAACCGCCGTCGCCGGTCTTCAGTTCGGTGACGTTCTCGTTCGCGCGCTCGAAGACGAACAGCTTGCCCGAAAGCGGCACCAGCAGGCGCGCGCCGGTGGGGTCGAAGTGGAAGTCCGCGATGCCGCCGGCGCTGAGGCGCATGCGCTCGCGGCGCGCCTTCTCTTCGGGCGTGAGGTTCTCTTCCCCGCCCTTGAGCAGCACTTGCGGCGACAGCAACTCGCGGGTCTTCGCGGTGGCAACGTCGAATTCGAAGAGTTTGAGCGCGGGCTTGCCCGGTTCGGCGCGGAGGAACAGCACGGTCTTGCCGTCCGGGCTGATCTTCGGGTTCTGCGGGCGGCCCAGTTGGAACCGGCGCGTCTCCGCGAACTGCTTGAGAAAGGAAGTATCGAGCGGCGCGGGGTCCGCGGCGCGGCTCGCGGTGGCGACGAGCAGCACCGCGAGCACGAGAAGGAGTGTGATTTTCATGCGCGCCAGCATACCAAACGGCGCGCCGGATGGCGATTCGCTCGCGGAACGCACCCGGGGGGCCGGTGCCGTTCGAGCCGGGCGCGCCCGGACTCAGCGGGCGACCTGAGACATGATCCAACGGTTGGCGGCGCGCAGCAGGTCGGCCGGGGCGCTGGTGGCGCGCGCGCGGGTCAGGGTAG
>JALHNS010000335.1 GCA_022843445.1 Gemmata sp. | reverse complement strand
CCGCGGCTCGCGCCGCCCGCGGGCGCGCTCAAGCCGTTCCCGCTGGAATCGGCCGACACCCGTGAGGGCCCGGCGCGCGTCTCGGAAGTGTGGGCGCGCGAAGCGCCGCGCGAGGTGCCGCCGATGGGCGACAAGCCCGCGGGCGCGATCGGTGGCGGGACGGCGAAGCCCGGCCGCTTCCAACTGCGCAACCCGGCCCGCGACATCACCGTGGTTTCCGATCGCGACGAGACGTTCCAAGAGTTCTTCCGCCGCCAACCGGTACTGGTGGCGAGCGTGCGCCGGGCGGACTTGCTGACGCTACTGGGCGACGACCGCGGCGTGCCGAAAGCGTTCGTGGACTCCGCGTCGTTCAACACCGACGGCCCGCGTGCCGCGGCCTACGGCGCGAACGTGCGGCTCGCGCCGGTCCCGCCGGGCAGCGCGGTGTCGAACCTGCTGCTGCTCGCGAACGAAAAAAACGCGGTGGTGTTCGTGCGAGACGCAACCGACGCGGACACGTGGCACGCGGTGGGCGTCACGGCGCGCACGTCGGTGGGCTTCTTCGCCCGCGACGAGCGCGTGAAGCCCGACGACTTCGCCGCGAGTGATTTGCTCCACAAGAAGTAACCCGACGCGTGAGCGAGGGCCGATTCCACATTCCCGGAGATCACACATGTTTCGTACCGTAATCGCCGCGGCGCTGTTCGCCGCGGGCGCGCTGGCCGCGGGCCTCTCAGCCGACGAGCCGAAGAAGACCGACAAGCCCGCGAAAGCGGACCTCAAGAAGCTGATGATCGCGGCGCACCGGGGCGAAAAATCCCCGCACGCTTCGCTGGTGAGCGAGCTAAAGAAGGAAGCACCGGACTGGGCCGCGGTGGGCGCGACCGCGAAGAGCTTCGGCGAGATGGGCGCGGTGCTGAAGGCGCAACCTGCCTACACCAGCCCGGCGAAGTACATCGCCGCGAGCGAAGCGCTGGCGAAGGCCGCGACCGCGAAGGACAAGCAGGCCGCGACCGAAGCGTTCGCCGCGCTCCGCGGGTCGTGCATTTCGTGCCACACCTACGGCGGTCCCTCGATCATCCGCTTCACCGAAGACGGCTTGGTGAAGTGAGCGACGCGCGGCGCACCGAACCGCGCGGCGCGCCGCGGGCGTATAGTGAACGGGTCCCGTTCACCCGCGGTCGCCGGTCATGCCCACGCCGTTCGTCGTCACCGTCGACACCGAAGAGGAATGGGACTGGGCCAGCGGCTACCCGACCGGCCCCACGCGCACCACGAACATCTCGCGCCTCCCAGCGTTCCAAGACGCGTGCGAAAAGCACGCCGCGGCCGTCACCTACTTCGTGAACCACGCGGTCCTCGCGGACGACGCTTCGGCGGAAATCATCTGCGCGCTCGCGGCGCGCCCGCGGGTCGAAATCGGGATGCACGTTCACCCGTGGAACACGCCCCCGCTGCAAGCCGCGGAGCGCGTGCCGGTGCGCGACAGCTTCATTCACAACCTCCCGCCCGAACTCGCGCTGGCGAAACTGAACGCGGTGTACGATGCGTTCGCGGCGCGCGGGCTGAAGCCCATCACGTTCCGCGGCGGCCGCTACTCCACGAGCGCGCTCGTGCAGCAGTGGCTGCGCGAGCGCGGGTTCGTCGCGGACGCTTCGATTCTGCCGTACACGTCGTGGACCGACGACGGCGCACCGAACTACGCGCACCGCGCCCCGGAACCGGTGCGCACGGCGAGCGGGCTGTGGGAACTGCCGCTGAGCCTCGGGTTCACGCGCGGGCCGTTCGGGTTCTGGAAGCGCGCGCTTTCGGTCGCCAGCGTTGTGCCGAAGTTGGTCGGCGCGCTCTCGAAATTCGGCGTCGCGGAGCGCGCGTGGCTGAACTTCGAGAACCCGCTCGGCGAGCGGATGCCGCACTTGATTCGCGCGCTCCTCAAGCGAAACGTACCCTATCTTTGTTTCACGCTGCACAGTTCGTCGCTGCTGCCCGGCGGAAGCCCGTACGCGCCGAACGAAGCGGCCGTGAGTGCGATGTTCGCGCGGCTGAACAACGTACTCGCTCGCTGCGCCGCCGACTCCGCCCTCGAACCGGCGACCGTCGCCGAGATCGCCTCCCGTTTAGAGAGCCAACAGAATGCGCGTCATCGGGATCAGCCCGCTGGATAAGGATTCCACCGTTTCGTTCCTCGAAGACGGGCGCGTGCTGTTCGCGTGCGGGGAGGAGCGGCTCAGCCGCGTGAAGCTCCAATCCGGGTTTCCGGATCGCGCGCTGAAGCTCGGCTTCGAGCACACCGGCTGGACGCTCGATTCGGTTTCGGCCGTCGCCTACGCCTTCTACGACTGGCAAGAAGAGGCAAAGCTCATCCGCGAAGCGGTGGACGAAGACGCGCGGCTCGGGCGCGGGCCGCTGCGCGCCGCGAGCGCCGCTTACGCCGCCGCCGCGAGCAAGCCGTATCGCGCGAACCGAAGCACGCTCATTCCCGGCATCGACAGCGAAGAAGCGGAGTTCGTCGCGCGGAAGGGGTGGGCGAAGCGGTTCGCCTACGAGCGCGCCGCGCGCTCCGCGTGGCTCGACTGGCGCGCGCACCGCCACCTGTTCGGGAAGTGGGAGCAGAACGCGGTCGCGGACCACAAGCACTGGTCCGAAGAGCTAGCCGCGGGCCTGAAGCGCCACGGCTTGGATCGCGTGCCGCTGAAGCGGTTCCAGCACCACGACACGCACGCCGCGAACGCCTACTTCGCATCGGGGTTCGACCGCGCGCTGGCGGTCACGTTCGACGGCTACGGCTCCGGCTGTTGCGGCGGCGTGTACGACGTGGGGCCGAACGGCATTCAACCGCTGCACCGGTTCAAGTTCCCGAATTCGCTCGGCATCTTCTACGAACACGTCACGAGCGGTCTCGGCTTCAAACCGAGCCGGCACGAGGGGAAGATCGTGGGCCTCGCGGCCTACGGCGACGCGAAGCTGCTCGCCGACGTGCTGCTCGCGCGGTTCGTGACCGACAACGGCGACGTGCGCATCGCGGGCGGCCTGAACCACTTCCTCGCGCGCGCGCTCGCCGGCCGCTACACCAAGCGCGACGTTGCGGCGGCCTACCAATTCGTGCTGGAAGAAGTCGCGCGCCGCGCGGTCTCGTTCTGGGTGAAGAAGACCGGGCTTTCGCGCGTCGTGATGTCCGGCGGCGTTCACGCGAACGTGAAGCTGAACCAGCGCGTGCGCGAAATCCCCGGCGTGGAAGAAATCTTCGTGTACCCGAACATGGGCGACGGCGGGTGCGGCACCGGGGCCGCGATGCTGTGCTTCGACCACGCGAGCATGCCGAAGGGCGGCTTCGACGCGGTGTACCTCGGCCCGGATTACACCGAAGCGGACGTGCGCGCGGCGCTCGACGCCGAGAAGCTGAAATACGAGCGCCACGACGACATCGAAGAGCGCGTCGCGGGTCTGCTCGCCGAGAACGCGATCGTGGGCCGTTGGAACGGGCGCATGGAGTACGGCCCGCGGGCGCTGGGCAACCGCAGCGTGCTTTACCCCGCGCGCGAGCCGGAAGTGAACCAGTGGCTGAACAAGCAACTCGGGCGCACGGAGTTCATGCCGTTCGCGCCCGCGTGCTTGGCGGAAGAGGCGCACACGCTGTTCAAGAACCTGAAGGGCTGCGAGAAGACCGCCGAGTTCATGACGGTGACGTTCGACTGTACGGACGAGATGAAGCGGCACAGCCCGGCGGCGGTTCACATCGACGGCACCGCACGGCCGCAGTTGGTGCGCGCCGCGACGAACCCGAGCTTCCACAAGTTGCTGACCGCGTACCGCGCGAAAACGGGCATCCCGGTGCTGATTAACACCAGCTTCAACATGCACGAGGAGCCGATCGTGTGTTCGCCGGCGGACGCGGTGCGCGCGTTCCTGTTGGGGAACATCGACTACTTGGCGGCCGGCCCGTTCTTGGTCCCGCACCCGAAGCTGGCCGAAAACGTGAAAGCCCGCGCCCGGGGGTGAGAGCAAATGAGCGACATGCCGCCGGTTCTCGCTCACCTCGAAACGTACTTCGGCCCCATCGACCCGAAAGCCGGGTATTGGGGCTGGGACCGTTCCGACGGTGTCGCGCTCCAAGGCATCGCGTTCCGCGACCGACCGCAAGTTGGGGCAACTACGATTGTTTCCCTCGGTCTCGGGCACCACGTTTTCCATTCGCCGCGCGGTCACGTTCGCCAAGAACTGTTACTTACCTGTTGGGACGAGTTCGCCAGCGACCGCGTGGCGAAGCTCATCCCAATCGTTGCCGACTACGCGCTGCACGAACACGTTGCGTTCGTGCCGGGGCAAGTTATCGGTCCGGCCGGACCGCTGATTCCCGGCAGCGGGTTGGAAGCGCTCCTCTGCGTGCGCCCGTTCCTGTTTCCACAAGCGTTCACGGTTTGCGAAGAAACCGACCCGCAGACAGAGTTCATCTGGCTCGTGCCCGTGACACCGGCGGAAGCGCGCGAGGCCGCGGAAGGCTTCACCGATGAACTGATCGCACGTTGGCGCGCCGACCGCGTTGATCTCCTCGATTGGCACCGCGAGTGAAGCCCGGTACACGTCAAGCAACTCGCAGCTTCGCGGCTATAATCCCCGTCTCGTTTCATTCCCTAACCCATTGCACACCACATGACCGCGACCGACGCTTACGCCGAACTCGTGCGCCGTTCCAAAGAACTCGGCGTGCTCAACTCCTGCGCCGCGGTTCTCGCGTGGGACCAGCAGACCTACATGCCGCGTAACGGGAACGCGCTCCGCGGCGAACAGATGGCGTTCCTCGCCACGCTCGCGCACCAGAAGTTCACGGACCCCAAAATCGGCGAACTGCTCGCGGCCGTCGAAGGCTCGGAACTGGTCGCCGATCCCGAATCGGACGCTGGGGCCAACGTGCGAGAACTGCGCCGCAGCTACATCCGTGCCACCAAGTTGCCGCCGGAGTTGGTCGAGGAACTCGCGCGCGTCACCACCGAAGCGCAAATGGTGTGGGAACGCGCCAAAAAGAAGAACGACTACGCGAGCTTCCAACCGCTGCTCGCGCGCGTCGTGGAACTGAAGCGCCGCGAAGCGGATGCCGTCGGCTTCGAGGGGCACCGGTACAACGCGCTCATCGAGGAGTACGAACCGGGAACCACCGTCGCGGAGCTGAAGGAGCTGTTCGCGGGCCTCACGAAAGAACTCGCGCCGCTCGTGCGCGCCATCGCCGACGCGCCGAAGAAGCCCGATGTGAGTGTGCTCGCGCGGGAGTTCCCAATCGACCGGCAGAAGGTGTTCGCGGAAGCTGCCGCAGCCGCGATTGGGTTCGACTTCGAGGGCGGGCGGTTGGACACGACCGCGCACCCGTTCTGCTCCGGGTTCGGCCCCGGCGACTGCCGCATCACGACGCGCTACAACCCGCGGTTCTTCAACGAGGCGTTCTTCGGCGTACTGCACGAAACCGGGCACGCGATGTACGAACAGAACCTGCCGCGCGAACACTTCGGCACGCCGGCGGGCGTCGCGTGCTCGTTCGGCATCCACGAATCGCAGTCGCGGTTGTGGGAGAACCAAGTGGGCCGGTCGCGGCCGTTCTGGGAGCACTTCTACCCGCGCCTCAAGCAGACGTTCCCCGCGGCGCTCCACGACGTGTCGCTGGACGCGTTCTACTTCGCCATCAACGACGTGCGCCCGTCGCTCATTCGCGTCGAAGCGGACGAAGCCACCTACAACCTGCACATCGCGCTACGGTTCGAGTTGGAACTCGCGCTGCTCTCTGGCGATCTGAGCACCACCGACCTGCCGGGCGCGTGGAACGAGCGCTTCAAAGCGCTCTTCGGCCTCGACGTGCCCGACGACGCCCGCGGGTGCCTCCAAGACATCCACTGGAGCTTCGGGGGCATCGGCTACTTCCCGACGTACACGCTCGGCAACCTGTACGCGGCGCAACTGATGCGCGCCGCGAAACACGACCTGAGCGGCCTCGATGACGAGTTCCGGCGCGGCGAGTTCGGGCGGCTGAAGGCGTGGCTGGGCGACCGCGTTCACAAGCACGGGCAGCGGCTGCGGGCCGGCGAACTGTGCCGCCGCGCGACCGGAGTTGCGCTGTCACCCGAACCGTTCGTCGCGCACCTGAAAGAAAAGTTCGGGGCGCTCTACGGAGTGTGCTAAGGTTAGTAGCTGGCACCTTCGGCGCAACCGCTACGCGCGGCACAACCGGCACACATTCCGCGTGCGAGAGGCGGGTTGGCCTGTTGTTCGGCCGCACCGCGTGCCAAGGTGAAAGCAGCCCCGTTCTCCGTCTCGAAATGGACCGGATGACGCGCCCTCGCACCGAACCCGTTCCCGACCTCACCGCCGCGGGCACCGACTCGGCGGCGAACACCGCGGACACGCACGCGGTGCCGTTCCCGGCGCGCACCCCGCCGCCGGTCGGCGACGGCGCGTTCGCGCCGTCCGCGCCGCCGCCGGACGTGGGCACCGTCGTCGGCCCGTTCGTGCTGCAAAGCAAACTCGGCGAAGGCGTGTCGTGCCACGTGTTCCGCGGGTGGGACTCGGTCCGGTCGCGCCCGGCGGCCCTGAAGATTCTGAACTGGGCGAACGTGTTCGACCGCCCCGCCGCCATGAAGCAGTTGCGGATGGAGGCGGCCGCGCTGGCCCGCGTGAAACACCCCGCGGTGATTCGGTTCCTCGACTTCGCGTTCGACCCGCGGTGGCCGTACCTCGTCACCGAGTTCTTTGAAGGCCGGCCGCTGGGCGAACTGCTCCGCGCCGGCGGCGCGCTGCCGCCGGAGTGGGCGCTGTTCCTCACCTCGCAAATGGCCGACGCGCTCGGCGCGGTCTGGCGGGCCGGCCTCGTGCACCGCGACATCAAGCCCGACAACATCCTCGTCGGGCCGAACGGCAACGCGAAGCTGATCGACTTCGGATTGGCGAAGGCGGACGCGATCGAAGCGGGCCGCGAGCGCACCGGGCCGGAGATGGCCGGCACCGCGGCCTACCTCGCGCCGGAACAGGCCAAAGACGCCGCGACCGTGGACCACCGCGCCGACATTTACTCGCTGGGCGTGACGCTGTACGAAGCGCTGACCGGGCGGTTGCCGTTCGAGGGCCGGAACCGCGTGCAGGTGATTTTCCAACACCTGACCACGCCGCCGGTGCCGCCGGTCGAGCGCGCCGAGGGCGTGCCGCCGCTGCTCTCGGACCTCTGCCTGTGGATGCTGGCGAAGGACCCGAACCACCGCCCGCAGAACTACGACGAACTGCGCCACGGGCTGAACACCGTGATCGGCGTCCCGCGCTTCCGGCTCGTCTTGGTATTACCCCGCGAAGCGGAGCGAGCGCCACGTGCGCTCGGCCCACGCGCGGTCGGCGGCGGTTTCGCCGTACACGTTGCACACCGCCAACTGCCCCGGCGCGCCGGTCACCCCACTTAAGCGCCACAGCGAGCGGCCGTCCTCTTCCACCGCGCCGAACACCGCCGAGCCGCACAACCCGTCGGGCGCGGGCGCGGGCACCGGTTCGCCGTCGGGCAGGCTGCGCCGGCCCACTTCGGCCGCCTCCTCGGCGGTCGGCGGCGAGCCGTCGCGCTTCGTGAACTTCACCGCCTGAAACCACACCGTCCGCGAGCGGTCCCACGCGGTCCACGTGCCGTCGTCGTTCCGCTCGCGCGCCAGTTCGCCCGGCACCTCCAGCGACCAGCCGCCGTCGAGCGCGACGCGCACCGGGTGCCGCCGGTAGCCGATCCGCGGGCCGGTGCTCGCGGGGGCCGGCCCGGCGCGCCGCCACAATTCGATGCTCAGCACTTGGTCGGTCGGCGTCACGCAGAAGTTGTCCCCGTCGGCCGCGATCGCTTCGAGCAGTTCGAGCCACTCGGCCCACGGCAGCTCGGACCCGGGGTCGAGTTTGAACGCGCTGGCGAGGTCGTTGGAAATCTGGTCGGCCAGTTCGCCCTCGTCCTCGGTGAGCGGGGGCCGCCAGAAGAAGTCGCACCACAGGCGCACCAGCGCGCGCCCGCGGTAGAACGCGGCGTCGGCGTCCGGGTTCCACCACGCGAAGAAGTCGCGCCCCTCTTCGGGCCGCGCGGAGACGCGCGCGAGCCACGCGCGGGGCCGCGG
>JALHNS010000334.1 GCA_022843445.1 Gemmata sp. | reverse complement strand
CCGGATCGGCGACGCGCGCCGAGCCGCTCACCACCGCGACGCGCCCGTCCAGCCGCGGGCGCTCGCCGCCCTTCGCCGCGAACGGCGTCTTCTGGTCGAACCACGAGACCAGTTCGACGAGCACCTCGGTGCCGGGGTCGGCGAGGGTCACGTCCCACACCTCGTCGCCGGTCCGCACGCGCACCTTCTGCGCCTTGTCGGCGCGGGGCTTCAGGTACACGCGCCCGGTGTGCAGCGTGAGGTCGGCCGCGAACCCGACCGGCGGCAGGTGGAACGTGACCCGCGCCTCGAACGCGCGCACCGGCACCTGCTCCGGCAAGTTGCCCCACAGGTGCACGTCCACCTCCGCCCCCGGCGCGCCGACGGTCGCGGTCGCCTTGTAGCCGGGCAGCGCCTGCACCGGTTGGCCCGCGTACAGCACCACGTCGCCCTTCTCTTTCGCGCGCACGACCGCCCACGCGCCGTCGCGCAGCGCCACCGCCACCCCGCGCGCCGCCTCGGTGGGCGCCGGGGGGACCCGCCCGACCTTCTCGCGCACCTCGCCCTCCGGCTTCGCCACCACCGCGCCGTCGTTCGGCGGCGCGACCGGGTCGAACGCCACTTTCGGCTTCGGCAGCGGCACCGGGTCCGGGTCCTTGTCCTTCGGCACCGGGTCCGGTTCCTTCTCCTTCGACTTCGGCTCCGGCTCTTTCTTGTCGCTCGGCTTCGTCACGGGCGGTTCGGTCTTGGGCGTCGGGTCCACCGGCGGTACCACCGGCGGTACCACCGGCGGTACCACCGGCGCACTCGGCACCAGCGCCGCGAACGACGTGCCCGCACTCACCTCCGGCGGCTTCACGTGCTCGCGCGACAGCGACAGGAACGCCCCGGCCGTGAGCATCAGCGCCAGCACCGCGGCCACGCCGAACAGCAGCACCCGTTCGGCCCACGGGGTCGACGCGGAGTACCGCTTCATACCGAACAGCAGCGCCGCGTCGGTGTCCGGGGCGTCGGCGTCGGCGTCGGCGGGCGGGGCCGCGCCGCCCACCGGCAGCGCCTTGTTGGGCTGGCGCGCGGGGTCGCCGGCGGGGGCCGGCACGAGGCCGTACATGCGCCGGTGCGCGCGCGGCGGCACCCGCACCGGTTCGGTGAGAATCAGCGTGAGAATTTGGTGGCACGCCGCGATTTCGGCGAGGTGCGGGTCCGATTCCAGCGCGGTGCGCTCCACGTCCTTTACCGCGTCCGACGCGAGCGCGTTGTCGAGGTACGCGGCCACCGTGTTCGGGTCGGTGGTGTCGTCGCTCGCGCCGCCCGCGTCCGGGGTGGTGATGCGGCGGCGGCGGGTGACCTTCTTGATGCGCTCGATCAGCGCTTGGGCCTCTTCGCTCGCGGCCACCTTCTTGCCGAGTTCGCTGGCGGTGGCCGGGTCGAGCGTGTCGTCGATGTACGCGAGCAGCGTGCGGAGCGTGAGCCGGGTCATGTGCGGTCCTCGTGCGTCTACCTCAATAGGGGCGCGCCGCGCGCGGCTTCGTGCAACATTCCGCGCGAAATGGTATTCTGGTGCGGAAACCCGGAGGCCGAACGCATGTTCCCCGCGCTCCTGCTCGCCGCGCTGCCCGGTGCGCCGCACGCTGCCGTTGACGTGAAACTGCCCGCGGGCTTCACCGCGAAGGTGTACGCCGACAATCCGCTCGCGCCGGACGCGTACACGATGACCATCGACGCCGAAGGGCGCGTCTTGGTCGCCGGAAAGGGGTACGTTCGCGCACTCGAAGATACCGATAACGACGGTGTTGCGGATCGTGCCGTCGATATCGTCACCGATCTGAAGCAGGGGCCGATGGGCCTGCTCGCGGAGGGCGATTCGCTGTTCGTCGTCTGCGACGGTGGCCTGAAGCGCTACCGGGGTTACACGGGCAAAGACAAACTCAAAGGCCCGCCGGAAACGCTGCTCGCGCTGAAAACCGGCGGTGAGCACGACGCGCACGCGGTGCGCCGCGGGCCGGACGGCTGGCTGTACGTGCTGTGCGGCAACATGTCCGGCGTGACGAAGGAAACGATCCGCGGCGAGCGTTCGCCCGTGAAAGACCCAATCGCGGGCGCGCTGGTTCGGTTGTCGCCGGACTTCAAACAGGTGGAAGTGGTCGCGGACGGGTTCCGCAACCCGTACTCGTTCGACTTCGACACGAACGGCGAGCCGTTCACGTTCGACTCGGACAACGAGCGGTGCGTGGGGCTGCCGTGGTACGAGGGCTGCCGATTCTATCACGTTGTGCCGGGCGGGAACTACGGGTGGCGCTCACCGCAGTTGTCGCAGACGTGGCGCAAGCCGCCGTACTTCCCGGATGTGGTGCCGCCGGTGTGCGACACTGGGCGCGGCTCTCCGACCGGCGTGGTGTGCTACCGGCACACGGCGTTCCCGGAACGCTTCCACGGCGGGTTCTTCATCGCGGATTGGACGTTCGGCAAAGTTCACTTCGTGTCGCTGACGTTGAAGGGCGCGAGCTACGCGGGCAAGCCGGAAGTGTTCCTCGAACCGACCGGCACGAGCGGGTTCGCGCCGACGGCCGTTGAGGTTCACCCGAAGACTGGCGAGCTATTCGTGAGCATCGGCGGGCGCGGCACCCGCGGCGGCGTGTACCGCGTCGCGCCTGACAAACCGCCCACGGACGCGAAGCCGATCCCGATAGCGAAGCGCTCGTTGGAGTTCGTCGAGAACAACAACTGGCTCGAAACCGCGAAGACCGGCGACCCCGGCGTGCGCCGCGAAGCGCTCGAACTGATCGCGCGCTGGTGGGACAAACTGCCGTGGGGCGCGAAGCTCGCCGGTGCGCTCAAACCGAACCTCGCGCACGAAGACCGCTTGGTGCGCCAACTCGCGGGTCGCGTCGGGAACCGGTGGTTCGTGGAACTCGGGAAGCTAGAGGGAATTCAGGCGCGGCTCACACTGGCGTTTGAGCAAGTGCGAGACGAACCGAAAGTCGCGTTTGAAGCCGCCCTCGCCGCGCTCGAAGCCGAGGGCACGAAGCCGCAATACCAGCTGGAAGCACTCCGCGTGCTGCAACTGCTCGGCGGCGACCTGACTTCGCGCGACGCGTTGGGCACTTCGCGCGAGGGGTACACGCTGCGCCGCGGTTTGCCCATCACCGCGGAGAGCGCCCAGCGCGCCCAGCGCGCGATTGCCGACGCGCTAAAGCCCTATGAGGGAACCGCCGAACCGCGGTTCGTGAAGCTCGAAGCCGCGCGCACGCTCGCCGCGCTTCGCAGCACAGACACTCGCGCCGTGCTGGACGCGACCTTCTACGTAGTCGATGCCACGACCAACTACTCGGACGACCTGCACTACCTGTTCGCGCTCGCCGAGGCGCGGCAACTACAGGCGGCACCGGACTTGGCGGGCGTCGCGAAGCGGCTGCTCGGAGCGGTCGATAAGGCGCACAAGGCGCGCGTGACAACGGATCGTCACTGGCCGCTGCGCCTCAAGGAACTCGCAACTGCGCTGGCGAAATCCTCGAAGACGTTCGTGCCGGAATTGCTCGACGCGCCCGGTTTCGGCCGACCGGAACACCTCGTCCTCGTCGGGCCGGACGTGCCCGCAGAGCAAATCGCCGCGAAGTTCGCAGCACGTGCCGAGAAGGACAAAGACTACCCGTGGACGCCGGCAATGGTCGCGTACTTCGAGCACCTGCCCGAACCGCGGCGCTCGAACCTCGCGCGCGAACTGTACGACAAGCCGGGTCTCGAAGACGCGGCTGTGCGCGTCCTCTTCATAGGTGCAGCGGGTAAGGATCGCGCGAAGTTCGCCGCGGCGCTCAAGTCGTCCGATACGTTCATCGTTCGCGGCGGCGCTCGCGCGCTCGCAGAGTTCATTCAGCCCACTCCCGAAGAGGCCGTGCTCGCCATCCGCGCACTGCGCCGCTTTTCAGACGCGAAGGCCGATGCGTGGGTTCGGGGCGATCTCGTGTCTCTGCTACAGAAAGCGAGCGGGGAGAAGCTCGGGGCCGACGAGCGCGCGTGGAGCGCGTGGGCCGCGAAGGCGCACCCCGAAGCGGCGAAGTTGCTCGCCGCGGCCGACGGCTTCGACGCCGCGGCGTGGACGAAGCGCGTCAGCGCCATCGACTTCACGAAAGGCGACGCCGAACGCGGCCGGGCCGCGTTCACGAAAGCGACGTGCGCCGCGTGTCACGACGGCGGCGGTGCGGTGGGGCCGTCGCTCGCGGGCATCGGCAAGCGGTTCGGCCGCGACGACCTACTCACCTCCATCGTGCAGCCGAGCAAAGACGTGCCGGCGCGCTACCGGCCGACGCGCGTCACTACCACCGACGAGCGCACCTTCACCGGCGTCGTGATCTACGAAGCCGCGGACGGCGTGATCCTGCAAACCGGCGCGGACACCACGGTTCGTATTGCCGGCGCGGACATCACTTCCAAGAAACAAGTAGACGTGTCGCTGATGCCCGCCGGGCTGCTGGACAAGCTGAGTGATGCCGAGGTCACGGACTTGATGGCGTACTTGGGGAGGTTGTAATTCCCGGGACCGCGGCCGTCTCGGCCGCACGCGTAGCGAATTGCGAAACGCGCGGCCGGGACGGCCGCGGTCCCGGGGAAATCACCCCACGCGGCCGTACTTCGCCACGATCGCGCGCGCGGTGCGCAGGCCGTCCACCGCGGCGCTCACGATGCCGCCGGCGTAACCCGCACCCTCGCCCACCGGGTACAGCCCCGGCACGCCCGGCGATTCGCGCGTGTCGTTGTCGCGGTCGATGCGCACCGGCGAACTGCCCCGCGCCTCCGGCCCCGCGAGCACCGCGTCCGCCAAGAACCGGCCCTGCCAGCGCCGGTCCATTTGCGGAAGGCCGTGCGCCACCGCTTGCGCCACAACCGGCGGGAGCACGGCGCGCAGGTCGGTCGGCGTGACGCCGCGCGGGTAGCTGCTCTGCGGCGCGCCGGTGGTGGCGCGGCCGCGCACGAAGTCGGTCGCGCGCTGCACCGGTGCCTTGTACGCGCCGCGCCCGCCGATCTCAAACGCCGCGGACTCGTACTTCTCTTGAAGGCGCATCCCGGCGAGCACGTCGGTGCCCTCGAACGCTTCGACCGGCACCGTGACCACCAGCCCGCTGTTGGCGAACGGTGAGTCGCGCTTGCTCAGGCTCATCCCGTTCGTGCAGAAGAAGCCCTCTTGCGACACGCTCGGGATGATGTACCCGCCGGCGCACATGCAGAACGTGAACAGGTCGTTGTCGCCGCTCGCCACCAGCGAATAGTCGGCGTTGCCCAGCAGTTCCTCGTACTTCGCGTGCCGCGGGCCGAACTGCACCGCGTTCACCACGTCCTGCCGGTGCTCGATCCGCACACCGAACTGGAACGGCTTCGCGGTCATCGGCACGCCGCGCGCCGCGAGCATCCGGTAGGTGTCGCGCGCGCTGTGGCCGATTGCGAGCGCCACCACACTCGCGGGGATGAACCCGCCGCTGGTGTTCACACCGGTGAGCGCACCGTTGGTGAACTGCAAGTCTTCGACGCGCGTGAGGAACCGCACTTCGCCGCCGAGTTCTTCGATCTTGCGGCGGATCGCCTTCACCACCGCCGGCAAGCGGTTGCTGCCCAAGTGCGGCCGGTGGTAGTACAGAATGCTCGGCTTGCCCGGTTGCTGGCCCTTGCACTCGGCGAACAGTTCGAGCACGCGAATCACGTCCGGCCCGGTGCCGCGGCAAGTGAGCTTGCCGTCGGAGAACGTGCCCGCGCCGCCCTCACCGAACAGGTAGTTGCTTTCGGGGTGGAACGCGCCGCCGTCGTCGAACGTCTTCACGTCGCGGATGCGGTCGTTCACCTTCGTGCCGCGTTCGAGCACGAGCGGGCGGTAGCCGAGTTGCGCGAGGAAGTACGCGCACACCAGCCCGCCGGGGCCGGACCCGATGACTATAGGTCGGTGCGAAAGCGGTTCGCGCCCGGGTTCGGGCATGGAGAACGGCGGTTCCTCGTGCAACTCCACTTGCGCCGGGGCGTGCGGGCGGTCCGAGGCGCGGCGCACGATCTCCAGTTCGTCGGCCGGGAGGTCGACCTCGAAGTTGTAGACGAACCGCAACTGGCGCTTGTCGCGCAGGTCGAGCGCCTTGCGCACGATGCGCCAGCGGGTGAGAGCCGGGGTGCTCACGCCGAGCGCGCGGGCGAGGTGACCGGGCAGCGCCGCTTCCGGTTCCTCGACCGGCAACCGCAGGTTCGATACGCGAATGGACATGGGGTTATGTTAGCGACGAAAAAACCGCGCGCCGGTTGCTCGGCGCGCGGTTCGTAGTTCGCGGGCGGCGCGGGCGCGTTAGCGCTTCTCTTGCTGCACCGGCTTTTCGGGGGCCGGGGCCGGCTTCGCTTCCACCGGCGGCACGGGGGCCGGATCGACCGCGGGGCCGCCGGGCAGAATCACGCCGGGCACGCCGGGACCGATGGGCACCGGGAACGGGCGGTCCGGGCCGCCGGGCGGGAACGGGAACACCGGGTTCGGGTTGCCCGGTTGCGTCGGGCCGTCGGACGCCGGGCGCAGCTTCTCGGCGCGCTCCGCGGTGGTCACGAACAGCACGTTGTTCATCCGCACCGCGCCGAGGTCCGCGACTTCCGACAGCAGCCGCACGGCGGTTTCCAGCGGCACGTCGTCCAGCTTCAGCGTGACCGCGGCGTTCGCCTTGTCCTTCAGCCGCGGGTCGAGCACCACGTTCGCGCCGGTGTCGGCGGCGAGCTGCTTGAGGGTCGCGGCGAACGGGGTGCCGTCGCAGTCCACGCTCACGCGCTGGCGCAACTGCTTGGTGGTCAGCCCCTCTTCGGTGGAAATGAAGATGCCGTCTTTGGTGATGCCGCACTTCAGGTTGAACGGCGCGAGCGCTTGGCGCAGGCCGTCGCGCAGCTTCACGTTCTTCGCGGTCACGTTGATCGCCTGCATGTTCGGGTCGAGCCCGAACTGGAAGATCGCCGGGTCCAGCGTGACCGGCACTTTGGCCTTGGTCTTCAGGTCGTCGACCACTTCGTTGAGCGACTTGTTCTGGTAGTTCATGTCGCCCACTTCGTCGAGCGCCTTGCGGGCCCCGTCCATGGGGGACGAGCCCTTGGCGGGCGCGGCGGGGGCCGGCGCGGCCGACACCACCGCGGGCGCGGCCGCCGCGAGGGCCGCCGCGGCACACATCGAACGGATCAACTTCCGCATGGAGAACGCTCCGAGGAGAAATGAGGCGCGCGGCCGTCCCGCGCGCGCGACCACCGGCACATGATATCAGACGACGCACCCCGCGGGCGAGATTGGCTCGCCGCGGGGCGCGCGGGGGATTTTTTTTCGTCGCGTCGTCAAAGCGTACGGCCGGCGTGCGCCGGCCGGTGTCTCAGGACTCGCGAACACCGGCCGTCCGCCGGAGGCGGTCAGTCCCGGTAGCGGACGCGCACCGTGCCGTCGTTGCGGAAGTCGATGTCCACCTCGTCGCGGCCGAAGTCGAAGTGGATGCACCGGCGGTCCACCTCGAAGTCGCGCAACTTCCCGCCGGGCAGCACGAAGCACACCAGCACCGGGCGCTGCGTGACCGGGTGAACGATCCACACCTCGTGCTTGCCGGGCGCGGGCGTGAAGAACCGCGAGAACTCCGCGAGCGTCAGCGCCTGCGGCACCGGTTGCGGTTGCGGCACGAACACCGGCGGGCGCTGCACGATCACCGGGGGCGGCGGCACCAGCACCAGCGGCGGGCGGTACACCGGCAGCGGCACCACCGGGGTCACCTGCGGGAACCGTTGCACACCGGGCGGCAGCGGGGCCGGCAGAATCACCGCGGGCGGGTGGGCCGGGGCGGTCAGCGCGAGCGACAGGACGAGGGGGGTCATGGGTGCGTCTCCGTGCGTGTGTTACGCCGGACGAACGCGCCCGCGCCGCGAACTTGCGCGGGCGTCACCCCACGCCCGGCGCGCCGGTGGCGTCCAACATCTCGCCGAACGGTTCCGACAGCAGCACCAGCGCGCGCAGCCCGGTCGCGTCGGTCGTCACCGCCACCGTCAGGCCGTCCACGCGCACGAGGTGCAACGTGCTGCGGCGGTCCAGCGCGAGCGAGCCTTCCAGCGCCAGCCGCCCGGCCGGGCCGGGGCCGACCG
>JALHNS010000333.1 GCA_022843445.1 Gemmata sp. | reverse complement strand
AACGAAGGCGCTGATTCTTCGGACGCCGAGCGCAGCGAGGCGCCTAGCTCTTTCTCCCCCCTTCCCTTTAGGGAGGGGGGGCCGGGGGGGGTAGGTCTCTTAGACTGCCTCGCCTTCGCGCGCGAAGACGACTCGCGCCCCGGTGCGCTGCCGCACGCGTGGGCCGTCACCACGGATTCCATCGCGGCCCGCGCCGCCGAGGTGTTCGCGGCCACGCGGCTCGTGCTGCTCAAATCGGTAGACGTGCCGCCGGGCCTTTCGCACGAAGAGGCCACCTTGAGTGGGTTCGTGGACGCGCACTTTCCGGTTGTCGCGGCGCGGCTCAAGTGCCCCATCGAGTACCGCAACTTCCGGCACCATCTCGCTGCGCACGCCTGAGTTGCGCGCGTGTTCTATGCTTGGGGCGAGCATCGCCACACGCCGGGGAAGTCGCGCGCCATGCGGTTCATCATCGCCAACGAGTTCTACCAGCAGATGCTCAGCATCCCGGACCACACGCAAGACTGCTACGTGCGGACCGGCGAGTACCTGCACCACATGTACATCGACGGCGTGAAGTACTGCGTCGCGCCCGCGGTGCTGGACTGCCTCGCGCAAGCCGAAGAGAAACAGGACCAAGAGGCGATCAACCACCTCCAGTTGCACAAACTGCACTTCGAGGCACTGCTCGCGGACGCGGAGCGCTCCGGCACGCTGTCCGAAGACGTCACGCTGCTCGGCGACGCGCCGCCCACGGACGAAGAGGCGCTGCCGGCCACCGGGAACGCGTACGCGCCCCGGGTGCCGCAGAAGTGGGAAGATTTGGGGCTGGACCTGCCGTTCCTGTTCGACCTCGCGCTGCGCACCATTTACGTCCGCGGGCAGATCGCCGGCGGCGAGTTGGCGAGCGCGATGTCGGTGCCGTTCGCGGTGGTGAACCCGGTGTTTCAGGCGATGCGCAAGCAGTCGCTCATCGACATCGTGGCGCAGCGGGGCAACAGCGGCGACGCCAGCTTCGTGTACGCGATCAAGCCGCCCAAGGGCGAAGACGCGCTGCGCGACTCGCTCGAAAAGACCACCTACGTCGGCCCGGCCCCGGTGCCGTTCGCGGACTACGTCGAATCGGTGATGGCCCAGACCATCAAGCGGCTCGTGGTCACGCGGCGCAGCATCCGCCGCGCGTTCGAAGACCTCATCATCACCGACGACGTGTTCAACGAGATCGGGCCGGCGATCAACTCGGCGCAGTCCATCTTCTTCTTCGGCTACCCGGGCAACGGCAAAACGAGCGTCGCGGAGCGCATCACGCGGCTCATGGGCGACACCATTTACGTGCCGCACGCGGTGGAGGCGAACGGCCAGATCATCAAGGTGTTCGACCCGATTCTGCACACGCCGGTGCGCGCCGACGACATGCAGGGCGAGGTGACCGACACGCTGCTCCGCCGCGGCCGGCAGTACGACGAGCGGTACATTCAGGTGAAGCGCCCCACCATCGTGGTGGGCGGCGAGCTGACGATGCCGATGCTCGATTTGAAGTTCAACGAGGTCGGCAAGTTCTACGAAGCGCCGCTGCAAATGAAGGCGAACGGCGGCATCTTCATGATCGACGACTTCGGGCGGCAGCAGGTGCGCGCGATGGACCTGCTGAACCGCTGGATCGTGCCGCTGGAGAAGAAGTACGACTACCTGAACACCGTGACCGGCACGAAGATCGAAGTGCCGTTCGACCAGTTGCTCATCTTCAGCACGAACTTGGACCCGAACCAACTCGCGGACGAAGCGTTCTTGCGCCGCATCAAGTTCAAGATCGAGATCCGCGACCCGGACGAAATGCAGTACCGCAAGATTTGGGAGCTGGTGTGCCGCGGGAAGCGCGTGGACTTCGACCCCCGGGGCGTGGACTACCTGATTCAGAAGTGGTACAAGCCGGTGGGCCGGCCGTTCCGCATGTGCCAGCCGCGGGACATCTTGGACCAGATGATGAGCATCGCGAAGTACAACATGGAGCGGGTGAACTTCAGCCCGGACCTGATCGACGCGGCGTGCTCGACGTACTTCATCAGCGCGAAGCAGAAGGACTTCGGCGCGAAGGTGCGCATGGACTGAGCGCCGCGGTCACTTCTTCGGCTCGATCACCCCACCGTCGTGCTCGATGCGGCACGCGGGTAGCGCGGCGCTCAGGTCCGCGGCCCCCTGCGCCGTCACCTTCGTGCCCCGCACGTTGACCAAGACCAGCCCTTTGAGTTCGCGGAGGTGTACCAACCCCGCGTCGGTCACCTGCGTGTTCCCCAACTCGATGTTCGTCAGCGCCTTCAGTTCGCGCACGCGCGCCAACCCGGGGTCCGAAATGCGCGTGTTCCGCGCGTCGAGGTGCAGCAGCGCTTGCAGGGGTTTGAGGTGGGCCAACCCGGCATCGGTCACTTGCGTCCCATTCAGTGTGAGTTTCGTCAGGGTCTTCAACTCCGCGACGTGTCCCAACCCCGCGTCGGTAACGGGGACGTTGTACAGGTCGAGCCACTCGAGCGCGGACAAGCCCTTGAGGTTCGCGAGGTCCGTACCGGTCGCTTTCGTACTGTTCAGGTACACGCGGGCGAGTACGAACCGTTCCTTCGGTAGATCCGCGGCGACCTTCAGTTCCTTGTTCCCCGTGCGAACGCGCACGGCCCCGCCCTGCGCGAGTACCCACTCCGCCGCCTTGCGGTCCGCGTCGATTGGTTCGATGGTCCCGCCATCGTGTTGGATACGGCACCCGGGCAGCGCTACGCGAAGGTCTTCGATTGCCTTTATGGTGATCTTCGTCCGGTACAGATGGAGGTTCGTCAAACTCTTGATGTTTTTGAGATAATTCAATCCTGCGTCGTCTACATTCGTGTCATTCAGCCAGAGGCGCGCCAGCCCTTGCAGCGCTCCAAGGTGCTCCAACCCCGCGCTCGTAACCTGAGTCCGGAACAGGTCGAGTTCCGTTAGGTTCTTGAGGCTCTTGAGGTGTTCCAACCCCGCGTCCGTTACCTGTGTCCCCCATAGGTGGAGGCGCATCAGGCTCTTTATGTTCTTGAGGTGAGCCAGCCCAGCGTCGCTCACCTGCGTGTCGCCGAGGAAAAGGTAAGTTAACGACTTCAAATCCGCAAGTCGCTCCAGACCGGTGTCCGTCACTTGCTTAGTTCCATTGACGTTCACACCAGTCAGTGTGAACTGTCCTTTGGGTAAATCGGACTCCACACGTAACTCGACAGGCGCGCTGTCGATCTGCACTGTTCCGCCCTGCGACAACACCCACAGCGCCGCCGTGCGGTTGACGTCCGCGTTCACCTTCGGCTGCTGCTTCGTTCTGTCGTCCTTCTTCTTCGCGCTGTCGTCCGGCGGGGGCGACGGTTGAGGGGCCGGCGCGCGGTCGCCCTTCAGCGCGAGCGCGAGGGTAATGGTGAGCGCTACCAGCGCAGCGCCGCCGGCCGCGAACCACGACCACCGGGCGCGCGGCGCTTCGGCGCTCGGCGCGATTGTGCTCGTTTCGCGCGACACCTGTTCCGTGTCTGGCGAATCGAGGTCCGCGAACGGGTTCGCGTCGTCGGCGGCTACCGGCATCACCGCGTACACCACCTGCGGGCGCATCACTTGCGGTTGCGAGACGGAAACCTCGGTGTGCCGCGGCGCGGCGAGTTCCTCGGCGATGGCCCGCACCCGCTTCACCACCTCTGCGGCGCTTTGCGGCCGCGCGTCCGGGTTCTTCGCCAGCAGCTCGTGAACCAACTGGGCGAACGATTCGGGCACGGCCGGGTTCAGTTCCAGCAGCGGGCGCGCGTCCTCGGTGCCCAGCGCCATGAGCGTCGCCATTGTGGTGGCCCGCTGGAACGGCGGCTTACCGGCACACAACCGGTACAGCACCGCGCCGAGGCTGAACAGGTCGGACCGGTGGTCCACCTTCTCGGCGCGGGCCTGCTCCGGGCTCATGTACGCGGGCGTGCCCACCACCGCGCCGCTTTTGGTCAGTTCCACTTCTGCGTCGATCGGCTTCGCCAGCCCGAAGTCGAGGATCTTGACGCGCCCGTGTGGGGCTTCCAGCCACAGGTTGCCGGGCTTGATGTCGCGGTGAACGAGGCCCAACCGGTGCGCCGCGGCCAACCCCGCGGCGGTTTCAACGGCGATGCGGAGCACCTGCTGAACGGACGGATTGCCCTTTTCCTTCAGGTACCGGTCGAGGGGCGCGCCCTGCAAGAACTGCATGGCGATGTACGGCACGCCGTCGCGCTCGTCGGCCTCGTAGATCGTAACGACGTTATCGTGCCCCACTTTCGCGACGGCCTTCGCCTCGCGGATGAACCGCTCCTTCGCGGTCGGATCGGTCGCGAACTCCGGGAGCATCACTTTCAGCGCCAGTTGGCGGTCCAACCGCGTGTCGATCGCGGCGTACACCGCTCCCATCCCGCCCTTGCCCAGTTCCTTCACGATCTGGTACGGCCCGAAGGTGCTCGGCGCGCGCGCCTCCGAACCCGCCGGGACCGTGAGCGTCGCGTCGGGCGCGCTTCGCGCTTCGGTTGCGGGCGCACCGGGTTCCGTCCGGTGGTTCGCGGGGTCGGGCATGGCTCGCGCTCCCAATGGAACCGCTATTGTAACGGTACGTCGGTCGGTGGGGCACTCGCAATGCGCCCCGGTTGCCGCGGGCCGCGGTTCGCGGTTGCACGGGCGGGAGGCCGCATGTTCGCCCTTTCGCCGATCGAGTGGCCCCGATGGGCCGTGATGTGGGCGCTCGCGGCGCTCCTCTTCGCCGCGTGCAAAGCACTGACGTGGTCGCGCGCCCCGCGCACCGGGTGCTCGCGCGGCCGGCACTTCGCTTACCTCTTCCTCTGGCCCGGTCTCGATGCCGCGGCGTTCCTCGATCCCAAACCGCTCCCCGAACGCGACCGGCCGCGCGCCGCGGAGTGGCTGTTCGCGGCCGCGAAGTGCGCGCTCGGTGCGCTGCTCATTTGGGTGCTGGTGCCGAATGTGCCGCACGAGTTGCTGCGCGGGTGGGTGGGAATGGCGGGCATCGTGTTCGCGCTGCACTTCGGCGCGTTCCACGTGCTGAGCTGCGCGTGGCGCGCCGCCGGCGTGAACGCGAAACCGCTGATGAACTGGCCGATCCGCTCCGCGAGCGTGAGCGAGTTCTGGGGCAAGCGCTGGAACACCGCGTTCCGCGACCTGACGCACAAGTTCCTGTTCGCCCCGCTGGCGCGCACGTTCGGCCCGCGCCGCGGCCTCGCGGTGGGGTTCCTGTTTAGTGGCCTCGTTCACGAAGTGGTAATCACGGTGCCCGCGGGCGGCGGCTACGGCCTGCCGACGCTGTACTTCGCGCTGCAAGGGGTGGGGCTGCTGATCGAGAAGCGCGCGAAACGGCGCGGCACCACCGGGCGCGCGTACGCGGTGCTGGTGCTGATCGTGCCGGCCCCGCTGCTGTTCCCGCCCCCGTTCGTGCGGAACGTGGTGCTCCCGTTCCTCGCCGCGCTCGGCGCGTGAAGTGTGGCTTCGCCGTTGACATACTGAACCTGAACGTATTGTCACACATGAGGCCCGCGCAGTCCGTCTCGCGGGTGCGTGGAAGGTGCGCCCGTGCGGAACTCCGCGGCGCGCCGGCGCGAGCCAAATTCGCGCCACGGTCGCAATTCAACTCACCCCGCCCGGCTGCCCGGACTACCGGGAACGGCGTCGGAAACGCCCGCTCCGCTCGCGCCGCGGACTTCTGGAAGGCACGCTCTCGCCGAACTCGGATTCGGGCTGAACTTTGCACAAGCGCCGTGAAAATGCACATCGGGCCGCGGGAGCCGTGAGTGAGCGGTTCGCGCGGAACCGCGGAGCGGGCGCGGGGTTCCAAAGGCAGTTTCCGACGCGCGCACCGATTTCGGAAGTTTTTCGAGCCGGTGAGGGAACTCTGAAAACCCGGTCGCGTCAGAACCTATGTAGCCGGCCCGATGCCCCCCGCCGAACTCGCGTCGTAAATGTTTGCGGAGCCGGGGCTTTCGAGATAAGCTGTCTTACCACCACCCCGCCGCCTTCTGTTGAAGGGCGGCAAACGGCACAAGCCACCCAAAACGGAGTTGAGCATGTTCGGTAGCACCGACCGCCGGCACTTCCTGAAACACGCCGCGATGGGCGCGGCCGTGACCGTGCCGGGCCTGCAGTTCATGACCGGCCTGCGCGCCGTCGCGGCCGATCTGAAGAAGAAGCAGAAGAGCCTGATCGTGCTGTGGATGGGCGGCGGCCCCACGACGATCGACCTGTGGGACATGAAGCCGGGCAGCCCCAACGGCGGCGACCACCGCCCGAAGCCGACCGCGGCCAGCGGCGTCGAGATCACCGAGCACCTGCCGAAGGTGGCGAGCCAGTTCAAGAACCTGTCGATCATCCGCTCGCTGAGCAGCGGTGAGGGCGACCACGCCCGCGGCACCTACAAGATGAACACGGGCAACACCCCCAGCCCGATCCTCGAGTACCCCTCCATCGGCTCGGTGCTCAGCTACTACCAAGCGATGGACGTGGAAGCCGCGAAGAACGCCGACATCCCCGCGTTCATCGCGCTGGGCAACACGGTGGGCACCAACCCGCTCACGCAGAACCAAGTGGGCGGCGGGTTCCTCGGCATGAAGTACTCGCCGTTCCTCGTGCAGAACCCCGGCCAGCCGCCGGAAAACGTCTCCTCGCCGGTGCCCGAAGACCGCACGATGCGCCGCGCGGCCATCTTCGAGAGGCTCGAGGGCGGACTGGTTCAGACCGACGGCAAGAAGGCGGTGCTCGACGCGGCCCAAGCCCACAAGGAAGTGTACGAGAAGGCGCTGAGCCTCGTGGTGAGCAGCCGCAAGGAAGTGTTCAACCTCGACAAGGAAATCGACGGCAAGCCGATCGACGCGAAGCTGAAGGAAGAGTACGGCGCGGCGGGCACGGGCGCGAGCGCGTTCGGCCGCGGCTGCCTCCTCGCCCGCAAGCTCGTGGAAGCCGGCGTCGCGTGCGTGGAAATCACGCTCGGCGGCTGGGACATGCACAACAACATCTTCCCGACGCTCGCCAACCAGCGCCTGCCGGTGCTCGACAAGGGTATGGGCACGCTGGTGAAGGACCTCGCCGACCGCGGCAAGCTCAAGGACACCGTGATCGTGTGGATGGGCGACTTCGGCCGCACCCCGCGCATCAACCAGAACGCCGGGCGCGACCACTACCCGGCCGCGTGGAGCGTGGTGGTGGGCGGCGGTAACATCAAGGGCGGGATCGCCTACGGCAAGACCGACAAGGACGGCACGCAGGTCACCGACAACCGCGTCTCGGTGCACGACGTGTACGGCACGATCTACCGCGGCCTCGGCATCGACCCGACCCCGGAAACCAACGCGAGCGTCCGCGACAACCTCGGCCGCCCGTACTACATCGCCGGCGAGAAGCCGAACGCGACCACCAACAGCTACTGGATCAAGGACCTCGTGAGCTAAGTGCCCGCGAACCTGACTCGCGACCGGCCGGGGCGAAAGCCCCGGCCGGTTGCGTTTTATCGTGGTGCGCGTAACCAGCCGGAAGCGTGAGCGACGGTCTTTCTTGTTTTGGTGGCACAGGCTTTCCAGCCTGTGCTGATTTGAGATGCAGGAAGCCACAGGCTAGAAAGCCTGTGCCACAAGACAGAAGGCAAAAGGCAAAGACCGTCGCTCACGCTTCCGGCTCGTAAATGCCCGCGGCGCTCAGCCCGGTTTCGCGGTCCACACGATGCGCTCGCGGGCCGACACCACCACGCCGCCCACCGGTTCCACCGTCAGCGCGAACAGCGCCGCGCGGCGCACCGGCACCGCGGCGCGAATCGGGATCACCACTTCGCCCGCGGTCGCGTCGAACACGCCGCCGTCGACCGGGTACCGCTCGTCGCGTTCGGCGTCGAAGATCCACAGTTGCAGTTGCTGATTGCGGAGCTGCGGCAGGTTGCGGAGCGTGAGGTAGCCCTCTTGCCGGTCGTGGCTCCACACGATGCTGCCGGCGGCCGTTTCGCCCGCGGGCGCGTTACCTTCCAGCACCAGCGCGCGCGGGTCGTTCGCCACCAGCCGCGCGCGCAGCGCGGCCGCGGTGGGCTGAGTGCGGAACTCGCGCACCCCCAGCGCGACGAGCGCGCACGCCGCGACCGCCC
>JALHNS010000332.1 GCA_022843445.1 Gemmata sp. | reverse complement strand
GGAACCCGCCCGCGCCCAGCGGCAGCGGGGGCATGGGCTTCGTGGGCATCTCCGGCAGCGGGTCGCGCGGCTCCGCGAACGGCGGCAGCTTGAGCGCCGAGTTCGTGCCGTTGGCCGGCCCCACCGGGTGCCCGCCGATCGGCGCGCCGCCGGGCGGTACCGGCGCGTCGCGCAACTTCAGCGCCGCTTCGGTGCGCTCGCGGATGTGGTCCGCGGCGCGCTTCTGCACCCACGGCGGCAGCGGCCCTTCGTTGATGGAGATCGCGTTGTACTGCAGGATGGTGCCCTTCTGGTATTCGAACACCGCCAGCGCCGTGTTGTAGTCGGCGATGGCTCGGGCCTCGGCGGCGATGGCCGCGGCGAGTTGCTGCTGCACGGTCAGGTTGCTGAGGAAGTCGGCGGCCGGTCCGCCGATTTGCTCCTTCACCTTGATGCGGTACACGTACTTTTGCAGCTCCTCGCGCTCGGCCCGCGCGGTGCCGATCAGCCGGTACGTCTGGTCGAGGGTGCGGTACTGCTGGATCAGCAGTTCGACCACTTTCAGCTCGGTGTCGCGCAACTGCACGTAGCTGCGGGTCAGGCCCAATTGGGCTTGGCGCACCAGCGCGTTGGCGTCGCGGAACCCCAGTGGCACGTCGAGCCGGAACCCGATGGTCCAACTGTTGAAGCGGTTGTCGGCGAAGCTGCCCAGCGCGTTGCCGGGGGTGAACGTGCCGGTGGCCGGGTTGAAGTCTTCGGTGTTGCCGCCGAGCCGCGTGCCGAGGCCGGCCACGTCGTACTGGGTGAACGCGCGCAGGTCCGGGCGGCGCAGGTTCTTTTGCAGCAGGATGTTCAACTGCTGCGCCTTCAGTTCTTGGCGCGCGATCAGCACCTCGGGTCGCATGGCGATAGCTTCGACCGCGGCCTCTTGGAAGTCCGGGGTGTAGGGCGCGAGGTTCGGCTCGTCGATGGGCACAAGGCGCACGCCGTCGTTGCTCAGCAGGCCGAGCAGCCCGCGCAACTGGCGCTCGCTCTCGAGCACTTGGCTGCGGGCCTGAATCACCTGTCCTTGGAACCGGTGCACCTGCGCCTGCGTCTGGTGCAACCGGGCCGGCTCTTCGCTGCCCAGTTCGGCCCGCGTCTTGATGAACCGGTAGCCCTCGAACGCCTGCCGGTAGCCCTCCTCTTGCGCATACAGGTTGTAGTACGCGGCGTACAGGTTCCAGTACGCGGCCTCCACGTTCGCCAGCAGCAGGTTGATCTGGCTCTCGAACTGCGCGCGGGTCTGGTCTTGGCGGATGCGGGTGATGAGGATGCCTTCCGTGCCCGCACCGCCCGCGGGCCGGATCCCGCCGAGCAGCAGGCTGCCTTCCGCGAGCGGCCCGGTGCTGGCGATTTGGTTGATCTCGACGCCGAACAGCCGCAGCAGCGGCTGCTCGAAGGTGAGCTGCAACCGGGGCGTGTAGTTCGGGTTCACCAGTTGGCCGAACTGCTGCGACGCGGCGGTGCCGAACTTCGAGTAATCGGTGCTGAACGTGATGCCCGCCACGCCGCCGGTGGGCAGCGGCTTCGCCAGCGTGCTGCTGAGCGTGGCCGCGTCCCGCTGCTGCTGGAACGAGACGAACTGCGCGGCCACCGGCTGGTCGATCTTCTGCCACTGCATCGTCGTCACCCAGCGGGTGTCGAACTTGGACAGCGACCGCTCGATTTCCGCGCCCGCGACGGCCGGGTCGATGGCGAACGCGCGCACCGAATCGCTGTTGGTGGCGGCGCGCCCGGAGAACAGCGGCAGTTGGTCGCTCTTGAACCCGAACCGGCCGCCCCCCGCGGCCCCCACGTTGCCCTGTTCGGTCGCCACCGCGATGCACTCGCGGAGCGTGATGTTGCGCGCGGGCCGGACGAAGTCGCTGACCGTGTTCGGCGGAGCGAACTTCTCCACCGTGCCCGGGGTGATCGGGTCGTGCGGGTTCGTTTCCAGCGCCTTGGGCAGTTGCACCTTGAGCGCGTCGTGGTAGTCGCCCGGCTCCGTGAACAGCTGCTGCTTGCACCCCGCCGCGCCGACGGCCAGCACGCCCGCGAGCGCCCGCTTCAGCCACTTGGTCCGCTTCATCTCAGCCCCTCACCGGCCGCCGGATCGCCCCCGCTCGCGCCCGCGGTCGCGGGCACGGCCCCCCGATACGGGAGCGTCTCCGTTTCAATCGGATGCGCGACCGGAAGAATTCACCGAGTCTGCCGGTCGAATCCGAAATTCCGCGCGGTCCGGTTCAAGTTCGGCGCTTTTGCCGCGCCGCGCGAACCTGCGCCGCGGCGCGCGACCCGGCGACCCGGCGAACCGGCGCGCTTGAGGGACCGGCCCGCGCGCGGTACTCTGAACCCGCGACCCGCGCACGCCTCCCACTTTTCCGAGGGCACCGCCGTGGACCAACCCGCTAGCGCCGAAATGAAGCAGGCCCGCATGAAGGAGTTCATGCAACTGCTGCCGCTCACGCTCGAACTCGCCGGCCTGCCCAAGGGCGACCCGCTGCGCCCGTACACCGCGGACCAGATGGAGGGCCGCGCGCTGAGCGTGCGCGCCGCGTACAAGATCGCCAAAGCGCTGTTGAAGGAGGTGGGCGAAGGGGTGCAATGAGCGGAGCGGAGCAACGGGGCGCGATCCGGCGCGCGTTCACCCGCCGAGGCGCGTGAACGCGCCTTCGTCCCTGTCGTACTCCGCTTGGTACAGGTGCTCGGGGTCGCCGCTCGTATGGAACCACACGCAGAGCGAATAGAAGTGTGCGCCTTCGTCCGCGTCGCCCTCGCGGTACACGACGACCGTCGCGTGCCGCACTTCGCCCAACTCCGCGTCCAACTCGCCGATCAACTCCCGCACCTGTTCGCAGTACCGCTCCTTCCCGGCGACGAACTGTAGGTACAACTCGAACATGCGGTCGTCCGGGTCGAAGCTCTCCGTGCCGCTGGCGCTGTGGAACCGCAGCGCCAGCGGCACCCACTCGCCCGCGAGCGCCGGCGGCGCGTCCCACGTGAGGTCGAGGTTGTCCGAATCAGCGTCGGCGGTCCAAGTGCCGAGCGCGTCGAGCCGCGCCCGGTCGAAACCCGCGGTGAGTGCCGCTTTGCGTGTGGTCACGGTGCGCGTTCGGTGAGGGAAGGGCACCTACCAGTGTACGCGCCTTACCAGTCGCCGAGAACCTCGCCCCCGGCGGGCGTGACAAGCGCCCAGTACACACTCGGAGCGATTTCTGAGCGCAGGGTTCTCACCGAACAATCCCCGAGCGAGACGAGAAGACCGGCTACCGTCGCACTTTGCACGACGCGCCCGTCGCAGTCGTTCGGGTGTGGTGCGGTTTGGAACGTGAACCCGGGCACCGAACCGACGGTGCTGCCCGGTATCGTGCCGGGAACCGGAAGGACGTCCACGAACGTTCGGTCGGCGAACGTCGGTCGCCGATCCGCGTTCAGTCCGCACGGAACCTCTACCCCGCGAATCGCATCGAAACACCGCGCGTCGCTGAGAGACCAGATGACACTCTGACTCTGGCACCGCGCGTACCGCTCGCTAAACACGAGCGTACTAGACGAACCATCGGTCATTTCTTCCGGGATCGCGACACCACTTCGTCAACAGGTTAGCGAGTTCACGGCGAAGCTACAGTTCCCGACTTCGTCCGGGAAGTGCGCGAAGCTCGGGTCCAGTGGGCTGATGTAATTCTTGACGGACAGGCCGTGCTGCGTCGGAATCTCGATCGCGCTCTGCTTGAGGTAGGGCAGAATTACCCCGAAAACGTTGCCACCGCCGCGCGAACGATCAGCGCGGTTGGGTGCCGGCAGCGGCCCGTGAGTGGTGACGAAGTTGAGTTGGGCCAGAGCCAACTGGCGCAACTGATTTGAAGCGAGGGTGCGCTGGGCGGCGACGCGCACCTTCTGAACCGCGGGGAACAGGAGGGCAAACAGGACTGCGAGAATCGCAATCACGACAAACAACTCGAGAAGCGTGAAGCCGTGCCGGCGCATCCTGTGCCCTTCTCACGAACTTGTGCGATCCCCAAGAGTCTACGCGCCTTACCAGTCGCCGAGAACCTCGCCCCCAGAGGGCGTGACCGCGCCCCAGAACGTGGCCGGATCCACGCGCGGCGACACCGTCCGCACGCTGCCATCCGCTAGCGCGACCATCAACCCGTCGGCCGTGAGCGCTTGGGGCACGCGGAAATCGCACTCGGCCAGCAACGGGCGCACCTGAAACGTGACGCTCGAAAGCGGGCCGCGCCGCGACGTACCATAAGACATCGCGTCGCCCATCTCGTCGTCCGCGAACGTGTTCGCGTGATTGGTGACGCCGTTGCGGGTCCAACACGGCACGCGCTGGTAGCCGTGCGGCGGTACCTCGCCCCAACACTCTGGATTCGATTGATGCCAATGGAACGCGGTCGGCCCGCACCGCGCGTAGTGGTGGGTTATTGCGAGCGTTTGGGAAGTGCCGTCCGTAAACGTGCGAGCGAGTGTCGCGCGAGGGGCGAACGCGAGTGCGTTGAACGCATAACTCGTGTCCCCGAACTGTTCACCGGGCTCGCCCAAGCCATCGATGTAGGTATTCGGTACGCCCATCGAAGAGCCGTTGTAACTCGGGTCCAGTTCGCTCCGCACCTGCGGCGGACGCCACTTCGCTTTGCTCGTGCTGTCGTTGAAGTTCCCCATCTCGAGATACGCGAACAGACCTTGAAACAGTGATTCCCCTGCCATCGGTTCGACACCAGCCGCGTTCGGCAAGCGGCCGTCGTGTGCGTCCGCAAAGTTGTGAACCGCGAGCGCGAACTGCCGGAACTTGTTCGCCTCGCGGATGCGGGACGCCGCGCCCCGCACCTTCTGAACCGCAGGGAGCAGGAGGGCGAGTAGGATTGCGAGAATCGCAATCACGACCAGCAACTCGAGAAGTGTAAAGCCGCGCCGGCGCATCCTGTGCCCTCCGCTCTTCAGAACACGATTATGGGACGATGTAGTTCGTCGCTTTGGCATCAGTGGCGAGGGCTTTCACCGGCCCGCCACCGACTTGGACTGGTGGGTAGACCGAGAAGATGACGGTGTGAATTTTGTCACCTTTCGTCAACCCTTGGACGGTCGGGCTCCAGTTTCCGGTCGGGTTGAGAGGCGGGGGAGCTTTCAACTCGACATTTTTCCCGTTCTTCTCTTTCCCATCCGGGCCCTTGATTGCCACGATGACGAAGAGCGAATCGAGCCCGGTGCAATCGGCCCACGAGCAAGGCACGATCACCGACCCGGCCACCGGTCCCGGAATCGGTGGCTGCACTTTCGCTGTCGGATTGGGCGGTTGGGCCTGCGCGAACCAGCCACACAGCGCCAGCAGTAGCACAGCGCCTGCGGCCCTCATCAAGGAGCGGAGCATGATCTTCCCCGTTCGGCGTTTTGGCCTCCGTGCCGGACAGGTTTCCTCAGACGCGGGCATGTGAAGCGCGAAAAAAAAAAACACTGTCAATGCCGAAAAGTGCTCACACTCTGTCTTGCGTCAGAATTCGTTCGGTGGACACGACTTGCGGGATGTGAAGAAACGGTTGCGTCGGCACCGCACGGTCGCGTTCACGCGGGCCGGTTTCCGCTTCCATTCGCCGCGGGCGCGCGGCATACTACTTCCACCTACCTTGTGCCCCACTCTCCCACCGAGGGGCGTTTCGTGTCAACCGTTTCGCACACACTCTGCGCCGGGCCGTCGCGCCGCGATGCCGTCGTCGCCGGTTCGCTCGGGGCCTTCGGTCTCACGCTGCCGAACTTGCTGCACGCCCGCGAGCGCACCCCGCCGCGCAAACCCAAGAGCGTCATTCTGCTGTTCCTGCTCGGCGCGCCGCCGCAACAGGAAACGTGGGACCCGAAGCCGGATTCGCCGGCCGAAGCCCGCGGCGACATGGGTGTGATTCGCACCGCGACGCCGGGCCTCGTCGTCGGCGAAACGATGGTGCGAACCTCCCGCCTTACGAACAAGATCGCGGTGCTGCGGGCGTGCCAGACCAACGACAACGCGCACTCCGCCAGCGGCTACTTCATGACCACCGGGCACCCGCACGTGCCGATGCAAGTGGAGAACGCGAAGCCCGGCGCGCCGAACGACTGGCCCAGCATGGGCGCGATCGTGCGGAAGGTGCTCCAACCGCGCTGCACGCTGCCCGCGGCCGTCACGCTGCCGGAGCAGTCCGCGAACGACGGCAACCTCACGTGGCCCGGTCAAGACGCGGGGTTCCTCGGCCGCGCGTCCGACCCGTGGCTGCTGAACTGCGAGCCGGAGAAGGGCACCTTCGACGTGCCCGGCCTCGCGCTGCCGCCCGAAGTGCCGGCGAACCGCTTCGACGGTCGGCAAGGGTTGCTGGCCGCGCTCGATCAGGCTCAGGCGAAAAGTACGAGCGACGCCAACCCGCACGTTCAGCGCGCCTTCGAGATGATCGGTTCGGCCGCGGCCCGCAAAGCGTTCGACCTTGAAGGCGAGAGCACCGGCACCCGCGACCGCTACGGCCGCTCGCGGTTCGGGCAAAGCTGCCTGCTCGCGCGCCGATTGGTGGAAAGCGGCGTGCCGCTGGTGCGCGTGAACTGGACGCGCGTGCCGAACGCCCCGAACAACGGCCACTGGGACACGCACCAGAAGAACACCGAGGGCGTGCGCAAGCTGATGCCGGTCCTCGACACCGCGTACACGGCGCTGCTCGAAGACCTCGAAGACCGCGGGCTGCTCGACGATACGCTCGTGGTGTGGATGGCGGAATTCGGGCGCACGCCCAAGATCAACGGCGCGGGCGGGCGCGACCACTGGGGCCCCTGTTTCTCCGTGGCGCTCGCGGGCGGCGGCGTGAAGGGCGGCGCGGTGTACGGGGCGAGTGACAAACTCGCGGCGTACCCGAAGGACGGGCGCGTGCGCCCCGAAGACCTGCACGCGACCATTTACCACTGCCTCGGCATCCCGCTGGACACCGAGATTCACGACACCGTGGGCCGCCCGCTGGCGATCTGTCGCGGCGAGCCGGTCCGCGCGATCTTGGCGTGACGGGACCAACCGCGCGCCGCTTGAAGGCCTCGCGCCCGACCGGCCCGGCAACCGGTTCGCACACACTTCCCTTCCGCGGCCCGCGGCTCCGCGGGCCAAGTCCACACCTTCCCCTCTTCGGCACCGGAGGGAAAAAAACTGCAGACAAGGTTGAATTATACCTCGTATATTTGCAGTATGAAATCGTTTTTCATCACGCGAGTTTCCGATGCGACGTGCTCCAACACACGCGCGGCTCACGCCCTCGGAACCGGCCGCGCCCCCGCTCCCCGCTCCCGCCGCCGGGGGTGAGTCGTGAGCGCGCCCGGCCAACCGCGCCGCGGGTTCCTCCGCGCGCTCGCCACCTACGACTTCTTCCCCGCGTTCAGCGCGAAAGCGCGGCGCGCCCTCTACAACCCGCTCGGCGTGCTCGTGCTCGCGGCGCTCGCGGCGCTCCTGTGCGGCCTCTTCCTGCACGTTCAGGGCTTGGCGCTGTTCGGCGGCGTGTGTGCCGTGATCGCGCTCGGCGTCGTCTGGCCGTGGGTCACGGCGCGCGCGGTTTCGGGCGAACTGAACTTCGACCGCCCGCGGGCCACCGAGGGCGAGCGCGTGGAAGTGCGCCTCGCGATCCGCAACCGGTTGCCGTTCGCGGCGTGGGGCCTCGCGGTGCGCGGCGGGTTCGGCGCGCCTTCAGACGAAGTGGTCGTGGGCGTGGCCTCGGCCCCGGCGCGGCGCGAGGTGGCGTGCGCGTGGGTGTTCGAGCCGCCGGCGCGCGGCGCGTACCCGGTCGGCGCTCCGCGGCTCACCACCGGGTTCCCGTTCGGCCTTTGGAACGCCGGTCGGGCGCTCGCGGTGCCCGCGCCGCTGCTCGTGTGGCCGCGCACGCTCCCGGTGGGGCCGATTCCGCCCGTGAGCGGCGACGACCAAGTGGAAGGGACCGTCTCGCGCAACCGCGTGGGCAGTGTGGGCGATGTGGTGGGCGTGCGGCCGTACCGGCGCGGCGATTCGCCCCGGCGCATCCACTGGGGCCAGTCGGCGAAGCACGACCGGCTGATCGTGTGCGAACTGCAATCGAACGCGCGCCCGGTGATTCAGATCGTGCTGGACGCGGACCCGGCGGTTCACCGCGGCAAGATCGGAAGAGCAC
>JALHNS010000331.1 GCA_022843445.1 Gemmata sp. | reverse complement strand
CGCGCCGGCCCTCGGCCCCACCGGGCGCGCGGCCACGGCGGCCGGGTTCGGGCTGTGGCACCCGATCAGGAACCGGCCCACCCACAGTTCCGCGCCGTGCGGCAGCGGCGACACGCGCATGCGCTCGCCGTTCACCACCACGCCGTGCCCGGACAGGTCGACCACCCACAGCCCGTCGACGGTTGCCACGAGGCCGCAGTGATAGGGCGCGATGTCGTCGGCGGTGAGGTGGATTTTGCAGTCCGGGGAGCGGCCGATGAGGGTGACGAGCCGGTTCACCTGCCAGCGGTCCTTCGCGCGGCGGCCGTTGCGGAACTCGAGCGCCGCGGTCGGCTTCGCCTTGAGTGCGGGGTCCGCGGCGAGCGGGTTGTAGCCGTC
Organism: Gemmata sp.; assembly: GCA_022843445.1. Taxonomy (GTDB): domain Bacteria; phylum Planctomycetota; class Planctomycetia; order Gemmatales; family Gemmataceae; genus Gemmata. The sequence goes on along the minus strand of JALHNS010000331.1, from coordinate 7,763 downwards.
GGTAGACGCGCCGGGCGCGCCGGCCGCGTCGCGCAGGCGCAGGTGGAACGGGCCGAGCCGCGCGGGCACGCCCGGCTCGAGCCACCCGGACCCGCGGGTGCCGTTGGGCCACAGCACGCCCGTGCGGCTGCCGAGATCGGCCACGAACACGCGCCCGCCGATCACCTGCAGCCACGCGTGCCGCGGGTTCACCTCGGGGTCGTTCAGGGTCACGTCGCAGGCCTCGTCGCGGCCCACGAGGGTGAACGGCTGCTCGACGGTGCCCTCCGCGAGCGCGCCGCCGCCCGCGAGGTCCACTCGCAAGTGCAACGGGCCGGTCGCGCCGCACGCGTCGGCGAACCGGGCGATGAGGGGGTCTGTCACGACCGCGATCCGCTGGGGAAGGCGCACGGGCCGGCGCGAGCGCGCGCCGGGGCGCACAAGCATAGGTCACGCCGCCGCGCCCGGCGCGAAGATTTTCGGCGCGCCGCCCGCCGCACGGTTTCTCGTTGCCTTCGTGCCGAGCGCGTTCGACAATTCGCAGAGCCCTCGATACCACGGAGCCTCTCTTATGTCGATGTTTCGCGCGCTGGTGCTGGTGGCGGCGGGTGCGGCGAGCGCGCTGGGCGCGGCCTCGGCGCTGCAAAAGGAGTACAAGAGCGGGATCGTGTGGCCGGAACCGGTCGTCGTCACGCCCGGGAAGACCGACCACGAGCCGCCCTCGGACGCGGTCGTGCTGTTCGACGGCAAAGACCTCTCGAAGTGGAACGGCGGCGAGAAGTGGGAGATCAAAGACGGCTACGCGGTCGTGAAAGGGGGCGACGTCACCACGAAGGACTCGTTCGGCGACTACCAACTGCACGTCGAGTTCGCGACGCCGGAGGTGGTGCGCGGGAGCGGGCAGGGGCGCGGCAACAGCGGTGTGTTTCTGGCGAACCGCTACGAGGTGCAGGTGCTCGACTCGTTCGACAACAAGACCTACTTCGACGGCCAGTGCGGGAGCCTCTACAAGCAGACGCCGCCCATGGTGAACGCGTGCCGCAAGCCGGGCGAGTGGCAGAGCTACGACATTCTCTTCACCGCGCCGCGGTTCGATGAGCAATCGAAAGAAGTGAAGGTGCTGAAACCGGGGTTCGTGACGGTGATTCACAACGGCGTGTGCGTGCAGAACCACTTCGAACTGCAAGGCGGCACCTATTACGACAAGCCCGCGAGTTACGCGAAGCACCCGCTGAAGCAACCGATCCGCCTGCAAAACCACGGCGACCCGGTGAAGTACCGCAACATCTGGCTGCGCGAGATCAAGCCGCTCGAGGGGAAGAAGCCGCAGTAGCGGCGCGCGGTCCAGAAGCGAGCTTGGGGCCGGAGCAAGGCGCGGGGAGCGGGAGCGAACCGCGGAGGTTCTGAAGGGCGGCGGCCGCGCGCGGCCGCTCACTCGCCGGCGACTCGTTCCCAAGGCGCTCCACCGGTCCCGCGCGCCCGTCTGCCGCGGCGCGGGGCCGGCCGCCTTCGGTCCCTATTTCAGAATCTTGAACGTGATGTCCTTGTACTCGACGCGCATCTTGGCGTAACCGCCGTGGGCTTGGAACGCGATGATGCCCTCCTTCGGGGTGGGCTTCGCGTCCTTGCCGGGCAGCGTCGGGAAGTCTTGGTCCACCATCGTTTCGCCGTTCACCTTCACCGTGATCTTCGTGCCCTTCGCGGTGATGACGTAGTCGTTGAATTCCGTTTCCTTCACGGCCTTCTTGATGAGGTCCGGGCTGCTGGCCTTCATCATCCCGCCGACGCCCTCACCGTACAGGCTGCCCCAGTAGCCCTTGCCCACGTCCACTTGCGGGCCGGCGACGCGGAACGGTTGCTTGTTCGTGGGGGCGTCCTTGTCCGTGCGCGCGCTGCGGATCTGCACGCCGCTGTTGCCCACGCCGTCGCGCAGTTGCACCTTGAAGGTCATCTCGAAGTCCGCGTACTTGGCCTTCGAGATGAAGAACGTGTTGTACTTCGGGTCTTCCTTGGTTTCGCCGACGACGGTGCGGGCCTTCGCGTCGATCTTCCAGATGTCGTCGCGGCCCTCCCAGTTTTCCGGCTTGAGGAAGTCGGCGGTGTCGTCGGCGCGGGCCGCGAGCGGGACCAGCGCCAGCGCGAGGGCGGCGAGCGCGAAACGGACGGTGCGCATGAGAGAGGCTCCGAGGGTGTGAAAGGACCGGCGGGCGTCCCGGTATGTCGGGACGCTACATGCTTACGCGAACCGCGTTGTTGCCGCAAGTGTGCGGTCCAAGTAGGCTCACCAAACCCGCCATACACTCAACACCAAACACCACACACGAAATGTCGTCACCCGCTCCCGGCGGCGCAGCGCCGCTCTCTCCCGTTACCAAGTGGCTCGTGCTCGCGGTCGCGGCGATCGGGTTCCTGTTCGACACCTACGAACTGCTGATGTTCCCGGTGATCGGGGCGCAGGCGCTCTCCGAGTTGCTCGGCGTGCCGCCCACCGACGACGCGGTGCGCCTGTGGTCCGGGCGCATGCTGTGGATCGCGGCGCTCGCCGGCGGGGTCTTCGGGTTGCTCGGCGGCATCCTCATCGACCGGCTCGGCCGCAAAACGGTGATGGTCGGCAGCATCCTCGTGTACTCGTTCTCGCCGGTCGCGGCGGCGTACAGCACCGAACTGTGGCACCTCGTACTGTTCCGCTCCACTACCTTCATCGGCGTGTGTGTGGAACTCGTGGCGGCGGTCACGTGGCTCGCGGAACTGTTCCCGGAGAAACGGGCGCGCGAAATGGCGATCGGGTGGACGCTCGCGTGCGCGTCGCTCGGCGGCATCTTCGTGACCGAAGTGTTCAACGAGATCGTTTCGCACATGCGGGCGCACCCGGAGGGGCTGTCGTTCCTGAACGATCTCGGCATCAAACCCGCCGCGTGGCGGTACACGCTGCTCACCGGGTTGGTGCCCGGCGCGCTCATTCTGCTGCTGATGCCGTTCGTGCCGGAGAGCCGCGTGTGGGCCGAAAAGAAGCGGGCCGGCACGCTGAAGCGCCCGCGGTTCGCCGAACTGTTCTCGCCGGAACTGCGCCGCACCACCATCGTCACTACGCTGCTCTCGGCGTGTGGCTACGCGGCCGCGTTCGGCGCGCTGCAACTGACGCCGCTTCAAATGGTTCCCGGACTGCCGGCCCTCGACCCGATCAAGAAAGAACACGGCCCCGCGGTGAAGGCCGCGCAAGCGAAGTTGGACGACGCGAAGGCCAAATTGAAAGACGCGACCGACGCGGCGGAGAAGGACAAACTCGGCGCGAGCGTGAAGGCCGCCGCGAAGGGCGCCGCCGACGCGCAAAAGCCCATCACCGACGCCATCAACGCGAAGCGCGGCGACATCCAGCGGTGGCAGGAACTCGGCGGCCTCACGGGCCGCATCCTGTTCGCCATCCTGCTCATGTATGTGGCGAGTCGCGTGCTGATCCGCATCTTCCTGCTGCCGGGCGTGGTGCTGTTCCCGGTGGCGTACCTCGTGCTGTACGGCGGCGACTACACCGTGTTCGCGGTGGCGATCTTCTTGTGCGGTCTCGTGACGGTGGCTCAGTTCAGCTATGTGAGCGAGTTCCTGCCGAAAGTGTTCCCGTTGCACCTGCGCGGCACCGGCAGCGCGTTCGCCACGAACGTGGGCGGGCGCATGCTCGGCACGATGGCCGCGACGCTCAACACGGAGTTGCTGTCACCGCTGTTTAGTGGCGAGAACCCGCAGAAGGTGGCGACCGCGGCGGCGATCATCGGCACCGCGGTGTACGCGATGGCGCTGGGGCTGTCGTTCCTGCTGCCGAACCCGGTGGAAGAAGAGCAGAAGCCCGCGGCGTGAACCGATCGACGGGCCGGCACAGAAAAGAACCGGCCGGTTCACACCGGCCGTTCGCCAAGAGTTGGCGCGCAAAAAAAACGCGGGCGGGATTCCTCCCGCCCGCGCTACCAAGCGTACTTACGGGTCCCGTCCATCCCTTCGGTCGCCTGGCTGCCTTAACCGTTCCCCCCTCGGAACGGAAAAAGCCGAACTCGATCGCCTCGGGGGTTCGCCCCGGGCACCGCGCCCACCGGTTCGCGAGAACCGCAGTTCGCGGACAACTAACCAATAGTACGCGCCGAGAACCCGGTCAAATTTCTGAAGGTAAAATCTACAAAGCGTGTCGGGTTCAGGGCGGGCGCGACGCGCACAAGCACTACCACCCGAAATAGTGTGGCCGAACAACCGCTACAACGCAACGGGCCGCGCCAAAATGTGGCGCGGCCCGGTCACAACCGACCTCGTTCGACACTTACGGTTGCCCGCGGCGCGCGCGGGTCGCGGTCACGGTGCCGGCCTTCTCCCACTCGATGGGAATCGCGCGGCGCACGTCGTCGTCGGCGTACTGCCAGTGTTTGAGATCCGGTTCGCCCTGCTGCCACGAGAAGGCGGCGGCGCGGCCGTTCACTTTGGTCGGGAAGGCGACTTCGCCCGTTTCGTCGTTGATGAGGGCGACGCCCAGTTCGTTCAGTTCGTTCACCGCCGCGGCCCAGCGGCGCTCGGCGGCGGCGATTTCGTCCGTGATTTGGTAGCGGCGCTGGCGCTCCTGCCACGCCAGCTCGCGGCGGTTGCGGTCGAGGCGCTCTTGTTCCGGCACGAGCGCGTCCAACGCTTGGCGGGCCGCGAGCACATCGGAAACGATGCTGCGAACCAGCGGCAGCATGCTGCGGGCGGTGTTGAGGTCGTGGACGACCTCGCGCTTGCGCGGCTTGCCGGCCGAGTTGCTGGCCCGGTTGGGCGTGTTGCTCATGGTGGCTCCCGAATGTGGGGGGCGGGTGCCCCTTCTGTCCCTATTCTAGGAGCGCCCGCGACCGGCGAACGCCGGACGGACGCGAAATTGTGACAGAAGGTTCGGCCCAACTTCCCCAGTATTACATTCGATGATACGGGGCACGAATTCGCCGCGCACACCGGTTTCCGAGAGATACCCCACGGCGCTCCGAAAGTGAAGGTCAGTCGCGCGCCGCCGCGCCCACAAACCCTTACAAAACGGGGAACTTCGCGGGTTGGGTAAGCGCACCGGTCGCCCATCGGCCCCGCCCCGCGACACGATAGCTTTCGCCAATGGGACAGTTGGGGGCGCACCGAGCGCCCGCCCGCTCGACGGCCGAAAGCGGAAATGAGCCGCCGACCGCGGCCGAAAGGTGCGCGAAATCGGGGCGGTTCGACCTTCCCGCTTGCGCCGCTGAAGCGAACACCGGAGACTGGAGCAGTTCGCCCCTTGTACTCTGTCGCCGTCCTCTGCCCGCTTTTTGGAGGCGAGATGCGCACGCTGTTCCCCTGCGGCCGCACGCGGCGCGAACTGCTCTGGGAGATGGGCGGCGGGTTCGCTGGCGTCGCGCTCGCGGGGCTGCTCGCGCAAGACGCCCGCGCCGAGTCGCCGCTCGCGCCAAAAAAGCCGCACTTCGCGGGCAAGGCCAAGAGCGTCATCTTCCTGATGATGAACGGCGGGCCGAGTCAGGTGGACACGTTCGACCCCAAACCGGCACTCGAGAAGTTCGCGGGCAGCGAGATTCCGAAGGACAAGAAGTTCATCAACAGCGGCGGGCGCAAGGTCGGGTTCCTCACGCCCGCGTTCCGCAAGTTCCGGCCGGGCGGCAAGAGCGGCCTGCCCGTCTCGGATTACTTCCCGAAGGTGCGCGAGCACGCGGACAAGTTCGCGGTGATCCGCAGTTGCCACACGGACAGCCACGCGCACGGCTCGGCGCTGGTGATGATGAACACGGGCAAGACGTTCATCGGGCGGCCGAGTCTCGGCAGTTGGGCCGTGTACGGCCTCGGCACCGCGAACCAGAACCTGCCCGGCTACGTGGTGCTCATGGACAAGCGCGGCGGGCCGATCAGCGGCCAACCGAACTGGTCCAGCGGGTTCATTTCCGCCGCGTACAGCGGCACGCTGTTCCGACCGAGCGGCGACCCGATCTTGGATTTGCGCGGCCCGGCGCATGTGAGCAAAGAGGCGCAGCGCGCGCAGCTCGATCTGCTCGCGGAACTGAACCAGCAGCACATGGATTCGCGGCCGGGCGGGCGCGAACTGGCGGCACGCGCGCAGAGCTACGAACTCGCGTTCCACATGCAGGCCGCGGCCCCGGACGCGGTCGATTTCACCAAAGAGAGCGCGAAGACACTCGAGTTGTACGGCGTCGGCGACAAGGTCACGGACGAATTCGGCCGCAACTGCCTGATCGCGCGGCGGCTGGTCGAACGCGGGGTGCGGTTCGTGCAACTCTACAGTGGCGGCGGACACCTCGAAGACACGTGGGACGCGCACGCGGGCATCGAGAGCAACCACGGCAAGCACGCGGCGGAAGTGGACAAGCCCATCGCGGCGCTGCTCACCGATCTCGCGGCCCGCGGGCTGTTGGATAGCACGCTGGTGGTATGGGGCGGCGAGTTCGGCCGGATGCCGTTCAGCGAGGGCCGCAACGAACCGGGCCGCAACCACAACCCGTACGGGTTCAGCATGTGGCTCGCGGGCGGCGGCGCGAAGGGCGGGATCGCGTACGGCGCGACGGACGAACTCGGCTTCGAGGCCGCGGAAGACAAGGTCCACGTCCACGACCTGCACGCGACGATCCTACACCTGATGGGTTTGGACCACGAAAAGTTGACGTACTTCCATCAGGGCCGCAACGAGCGCCTGACCGACGTGTTCGGTACAGTAGTGAAGGGCGTCGTCGCGTAAGGCGCGGTGCCCCACCACCCCGCCGGAGGCCGCGCGATCGCTTCTTCAGTTTCACCGGTGCGCGTCGCGCTCGTCGTTCACGTCATGCAGGTCGCGGGCGCGGAGGTGCTCGTACGCGAGACCGTGCGCCGGCTCAAGGGGCGCATCACACCCACCGTCTTCTGCTTGGATGCGGTCGGGCGGCTCGGCGAAGAGTTGGTCGCGGAGGGCGTCGATCTGGTGTGCTTCGGGCGCAAACCGGGGCGCGACTTCGGCGTCAGCCGGCGCATCGCGCGCGCGGTCCGCGAGCGGCGCATCGAGGTGATTCACGCGCACCAGTACACGCCGTTCTTCTACTCGGCGCTCGCGAAGGTGCTGTGCGGGTTCCGCCCGAAGGTGATCCTCACGGAGCACGGGCGGCACTACCCGGATCGCGTGTCGCCGCTGCGCCGCGGGCTGAACCGGCTCGTTCTGGACCGGCTCGCGGACGCGGTGAACGCGTGCTCGCACTTCAGCGCCGAAGGGCTTGCCAAGATCGACGGGTTCGCCGGCGCGCGCGTGAACGTGATCGAAAACGGCATCGCGGTGGACCGCTACGGCCCGCCCGCGGACAAAGCGCTCGCAAAGGCCGACGCCGGGCTGAACCCGCAGCGGCGGCACCTCGTTCACGTCGCGCGGCACCACCCGGTGAAGGACCAACACACGCTCATCCGCGGGTTCGCGCTCGCCGCGCCGCACCTGCCGGACGTGGACCTCGTGCTGGCCGGCGACGGGCCGCTGCGGGACGAACTCGAAGCGCTCGCGCGCGAACTGAAAGTGAACGACCGCGTCGCCTTCCTTGGCATCCGAAACGACGTGCCGGAGTTGATGCGCGCCGCGGACGCTTTCGCGCTCACCTCGCTGAGCGAAGCGGCGTCGCTCACGCTGCTCGAAGCGATGGCGAGCGCGCTGCCGGTGATCGCCACGAACGTGGGCGGGAACCCGGAGCTGGCGCGGCACGAGCGCGAGGGGCTGCTGTTCCCGCGGCGCGACGCGAGCGCCTGCGCGGGCGCGATCCGCCGCGTGTTCGACG
>JALHNS010000330.1 GCA_022843445.1 Gemmata sp. | reverse complement strand
TACGCCTTCGGGTTCGCTTCCACGAGGTACACGGTACCCTGTTTGCCCTCGTTGCGGACGTACAGGTGGCCGTCGGCGTAGGTGACGGACCCTTTGCCGGTCTTGCCCTCCCACATCACCTTGCCGGTCTTGAACTCGATGCAGCGGAGCGTGCCGCTCGTGCCGTAGACGTAGCCGTTGACGAGCACCATGCCGCCGTGGTGGTTCTGCATCTTCTTGTCGAAGTACTCCTCCGTCGCCTCGAACTTGTCGCCCTTCTTGGAAATGAGGGCGAGGCCACCGCCGGTGCCGTAAGCCGAGGCCGCGAACACGGCCCCGTCGGCGTACAGCGGCATGGAGCAGTTCGCGGTTCCGTTCGCGGGCGCCTCGTAGTGCCAGAGGAACGCGCCGTCCGAGGCGCCGACCGCGATGACCCCGCTGCGAACGAACTGGATGTACTGCCGCTGGCCGGCGATCTCCACCGCGAAAGCCGAGGAGTAGTGTGCCCCGTCGCCCTTCGGCAGTTCCGTTTTCGTCAGGGCCGTTTTCCAGATCACCTCGCCGGTGTTCTTGTTCAGGGCGACCATCGTGCTCTTACCGCCCGGCGTGCAGACGACCTGGTCGCCGTCGACGAGCGGCGATTCGCAGTAGCCCCAACTCGGGATGCCGCCCTTGAAGTCCTTCACGAAGTCGACCTGCCACTCGGGCTTGCCGGTCTTGGCGTCGAGGCGAACGAGCTTGCCCTTGCTGCTGATCGCGTAGAGCTTGCCGTCGTGGAACGTGGGGGTGCCGCTGGGACCGTTGTTCTGGTTGACGTTCCGCGGGTCGTCGAACGGGGCGAACCACAGTTCGGTGCCGTCCTTCTCGTTGAGCGCCCAGACGCCGTCTTTCCCGTCCCGGGTGCCCATGCCGAAGATTTTGCCGTCCGCAACGGACGGCGTGCCGAACCCGAGGCCGAGGTTCTTCACCTGCCAGAGTTTGGTCGGGCCGTCCTTGGGCCACTCCTTCAAGAGCCCGGTTTCCTTGCTGACGCCGTCGCGGTTGGGACCGCGAAACTGCGGCCAGTCGGCGGCTGAGAGCGGAAGGGCGAGCGCGAGCAGGGCCGAAAGCGAGACGCGGAGCATGGGGTGGGTTCCGGAAAGGGCAGAGTAGGAAGGGTGATCGTGTGGTGGGGTCACTGTCACGAGCCAGACGTTCGCGAAACCGGCTCGCGCAAGGTGCGACGCGACCGCGAAGTCCCCCGTCGGGGACTTCGACCGCGAGCAACGGGTTCCCGCGATGGCCGAAACGCTCTCGCAACAACCTCTCGGCGTGCCCGCTTCCTCTCGGTGGGCCGGCACGCCCGATCGAATGAACCGGGAAGCACCACTCCGTTGCACGCGGCGAGAAACCGGGGTAGCGCCGTCGCGCCGTTAACCGAACAGCTCGTGGATCGGCTCGCCCGTGGTGATCGGACGCGCCCCCACCTTCGAATCGCGCGGCACCCCCAGTGCGTGATAGATCGTCGCGCCGAGGGCCTGCGGCGGGACCGGACGGTCCTTCACGTACGCCCCGATCTTGTCGGACGCGCCGTAGACGCCGCCGCCGATGCCGCAGCCGGCCAGCACCGCAGAGAAACAGGCCGGCCAGTGGCTCCGGCCGGAAATGCCCTTGTTCGTTTCGATCTTGGGGGTCCGCCCGAACTCGCCGACCACGACCACCAGCGTGCTCTCCAGCAGGCCGCGGGTGTGCAGGTCTTCCAGCAGGGCGGACAGCGCCTCGTCGAGCCGCGGCAGCGCCCAGCCCAGCCCGTAGGAGCCGGTGCCGAAGATGTTCCCTTGGCCCATCCCGCCGCCGTGCATGTCCCACGTGAAGCTCGCGGCCCCGCCTTGGGAGCCCTCGCCCGGGGCGAACCCGCACCAGCCGTTGACGCTCACGAAGCCCACCCCGGACTCCACCAGCCGGCGGGCCATGAGCAGGTACTGCCCCAAGGGGTGGCGGCCGTAACGGTCGCGCACCTTCGCGGGCTCTTTCTCCAGGTCAAAGGCGCGCTTGCCGTCCGGGCCGGTCGATAGTTCCACGGCGCGCTGCCGCAACTCGCCCCAGCCGGTTGCCGCCGGGTACGCTGACGTGCTGTTCGGCGGCGTCTCGAGCCGGCCCAGTAGCTCTTCACGATCGAGTGCCCTCTGCGGCGACGTACCCACCACCGAATCCAGCTCGGACAGTTGGAAGTTCGGCATCGCCGGGTGGTTCGTGGAGTTGCCGACGAAGAAGGGGGCGTAGGGCCGCCCCAGGAAGCCGCCCAGTGAGATGAACGGCGAGCAGAAGACCGTGGTGTTGCCGTCGCAGCGGTGCAGCCACACGTACGGGGTCAGGACGCGCGTGGACGGCCGCAGCTTGGCCATCACCGAGCCGTAGCACGGCGCGTCGTCCGGGGCCTTCGCCTGCCCGGTCAGGCAGTTGTGCATCGCGTCCGGGTGGTTGCGGATCGACGCGGTGTGCGTCATCGAGCGGATGATGCTGTAATGCCGGCTCAGGTTGGACAGGCGCGGCATCAGCTCGTTGATGTGTACGCCCGGTACGGCGGTGGCGATCGGCTTGTACGGGCCGCGGACCTCCGCCGGTGCCTGCGGTTTCATGTCCCAGATGTCGACGTGCGAGGGGCCGCCCCCCATCACGATGAAGATGCAGGACTTCTCGGACCCGGACGCCCGCGCCCCCGGTTCGCGCGCACGCGCGGGTAGCCCCGGATCGCTCGCACCCAGCGCACCGGGCAGGCCCAGCCCGAGCATGCTGAGCCCGCCGACGTGGAGCAGTTGCCGGCGCGAGAGGTTCCCGCCCGGCGTATGCCCTTCGAAACTCAAAGGCAGGTGTACCATGAGGCTCTCCGGGGCAGGCAGATCGGGATGCGTCGGGTGGGGATAGGGACGAGATGTTAACCGCTTCAGGGTCCGATTGCCATACAATATCTTGTTAGCGCGTGGTACCCGGACCCTCCTTCGCGGGCACGTGTTAGGCTGGCGACCAGACCTCACAGCCCGGTCAACCGCGCCGTGCTGTCGCCGAAGCGGTCGAGCTCTAGGCCGCCCCAATCCATGAGGCTGAGGAACAGGCTGCACATGCGCCGGTTGGGGGCGTTGAGGTAGTCGAGCACGCGGCCGCCGCGGAGCTTGCCGCCGGCCCCGCCCAGCAGGATCACCGGCAACTGCTTGGCGTCGTGGTTGCCGTGCAGCATGCTCGAACAGTGCATGACGGTCGTGTTGTCCAGCAGCGTGCGGTCTCCCTCCTTCACTTCCGCCATCCGCTCGCACAGGTAGGCGAGCTGGGACATGAAGAACTGGTTGACCGCGACCAGTTCTTTCGGCTGGGTGTGGGCCATCTGGTGGTGCTGATCTTTGGCACCGACGTGCCCGTGCGTGAGGATCGACCCGTCGTTGCAGTACTTGAGCGTCGCGATCCGCGTGGAGTCGGTGCGGAAGGCGAGCAGCACGATGTCGTTCATCAACTTCCAGTAGTCCGGGATTTCGGCGGGAACGCCGTCGGCCGGCCGCGGGCGATCGGGGGCGGTCAGGCTCGGCTTCCAGCCGCCGGCAGCCGGCTCCTTGCCGGCCCGCTTGATGCGCCCCTCGATCTCGTGGACGCTTCCCAGATACTCCTCGAACCGCTGCTGGTCCGATACGGAGAGCCGCTGGCGCAGCGACTTGGCGTCTTCGAGCACCGCGTCGACGACGCGGCGGTCGCCCTTATTGCGGTCGGTGCGGAAGAGCTGGTCGAAGGCGAGCGCCGGGCGCGTCTCGGTCCAGGTCGGCGACACCGCCGTGCTCCACGAAATGTGCGAACTGTACAGCAGCGGGTGCCCGTCTTGGAGGCCCGGAATCGGCCCCTCGCAGCCGAGCACCAGCGACGGGATCCGCGTCCGGTCGCCCATCCGCTGCGCCATCAGTTGGTCGAAACTGACGCCGGTGCGGACCTCCGTCTTCGACATCGGGGCGCCGCTGAGCATGTTCCCCGTCTGCATGCAGTGGATGACGCCGTTGTTGGCCTGTTCGTTCCACAGGCCGCGCAGGAAGACCAGCCGCTCCCGCCACGGCTCCAGCGGCTTCAGGCAGGGGCCGAGTTCCATTTTGGCTCCCTCCCCCTTGGCCCACCAGTGATTCGAGTGGAAGCCCATGCCGGTGAAGGTGACGAGCGTGCGGGTCGGTGGCCGATCGGCGGCGTTCGCGGCCGCGGCGAACGGCAGCGATTCGAGCCACGGCAGGGCCACGGACACGCCCAGCCCGCGCAACATCGTGCGTCGCGAGCAGGTCGCAGCGGAGTTGGTCGACATGGAACAGCCCTTCGGTTCGGGGTCAGGGTCAGGGTGAGGCGACGGCCTCCGGCCGAATGCAGCGAAACTGCTCGCTCCGGACAATGACGAGCAGGGCGTCCGACCAGCGGCCGCCGCCGGCCATGCTCTTGGTCAGTTCGTCGATCAGTTTCCGGTCCGACAACTGCACCGATCGACCCAGCGCGTACCCTGTCAGTTTTTGGGCGAGGGACCGGAGCACGTCCTCGCGCCGGGGACCGGCGAGGTACTTCCGCAGCCCGGCGAAGTCGTCGAGTTCCTTACCGTCCCGCAGCGTCGCCTTGGTGTCGCCGGGCTTCAGTTCGCGGGCCGGCCGCAGCCGGCCGAGGGCGTCGAACCGCTCGAGCGCCATGCCGTAGGGATCGATGCGGCTGTGGCAGCCGGCGCAGTTCGGGTCCTTGCGGTGGCGCTCGGTGATTTCGCGCACGCTGAGCCCGGCGGGCGGAGACTCGGGCAGCGGCGGCACGTCGGGCGGAACCTTGGGCAATCGCTCGCCGAGCATCTGGACCACCCACGCGCCACGCTTGACGGGACTCGTGCGGGCGGCCGCCGACTGCTTCGCGAGCACCGCCCCGAAGCCGAGGACCCCGCCGCGGCCGTAGGCGGCGACCTTCTCGACGCGGCGCCACTCCGGACCCTTCACGCCGGGGATGCCGTAGTGCCTAGCGAGGACGTCGTTGACGACCACCGCGTCGGCGTCGAGCACGTCCGCGACCGGGCGGTCGTTCGTCAGGAGGTCCTCGAAGAACCGCACCGGCTCCTCGGCCAGCGCGTCGCGCACGGCCGGGGTGAACTCGGGGAAGTGCTTCAGATTTCGGCCGTGGTTGGTGGCGAAGTCCCGCACCCCGAGCCAGCGGGCACCGAACTCCTCGGCCATGCCGCGCGTCCGGCCGTCCTTCAGCATCCGGCGCAACTGCTGCTCCATGACCGCGGGCTCGTGGAGCGTCGCGGCCTTCGCCCGCAGTTCGTCGTCGGGAACCGACTCCCAAAGCAGGAAGCTCAGTCGGGTCGCCAGTTCGTCGCCCGACACCGGCCGCCAGCGCGGCCCGGGCGCCGGCTGCTCGGCCCGGTAGAGGAACCACGGCGACGAGAGGACGCGCGCGAGCGCGGAGCGGAACGCCGGGTCGTGTTTGACGCCGTCTTTCCGGTCGGCGTGGTAGGACCCGAGAACGGCCTTGCGTTCGTCGGCGGTGAGGGGCCGGCGCCAAGCCCGGGCGGCGAACGCGAGCAGCGCTTCGAGGTGCCCGGGCTCCGCCGCAACTTGGGCCGTGCGGAGCTCCTCCTCCTCGCGTTTCACCCGCTCTTCGAATTGTTGGAGGTAGAAGAACATGACGCGCGCGCCGTCGTTCGGCTTCCGGTAGTACTGCACGATTTCGTCGTACATGCGCGGGGTGGCGAGCGCCTGCTCACTGACGAACTGTAGTTCGCTCCAGAGGCGATCGAGTTCCGCCCGGCCCGCCGCGTCCAGAAGGAGGCGGCGCAGCGGTTCGTCCTCCCGGTGGAACATGAAGAGGCTTCCTTGGGCGTCCCGCGGCACGATCGGTTCGAAGAGGACCGCCGGCGGGAACAGCGCGCGAAACTCGGCGGCGGGCTTGGCCCGCTCGGCGGCGGCGCTCGGGTGTACGATCTGGGCGGCCCGCGGGTCACCGGGCGTCGCTTGGGCCACCGGTTCGGCGAGGGCGCCGCCCCCGCCGGTGGCCGCGATCAGGAACGCTTGAACGGAGGCCGTTTTTGGGCTCCCGTCGTCGAGGCTCACATCGGCGCGGAGGAACCGCGGCAGCGTAAGCGCCTTCTGGAGCGGCGCCGGCAGTTTCCTCAAGTCGATGACGACCTCGGCACCGGCGGCCGTGACCAGAGCAGACTTCGGCACCGGGCGGTCCTTCGGATGTTGGCCGAACTTGAGTCCGGACGCCGTCTCGACGGCCTTCCGCAATTCTTCGTGCTCCGCCAGCACCAGCGTGGGCCCGTCGCCCCCTTCCAGTCGCAGCCGGTCCCACACCACGAACGTGTCGGGTTGGGCCGGCACCGCGACCAGCCGGAAGAGCGGTTCGCGGGCGGCACCTTCGACCCGCTCCGTGGCGACCACCCGGCGCAGCTCTTCCCATGCGGGAAAGCCGTTGCCGACCGCAAGAACGGCGTTCTTCTTGTAGCGGTCCAGAAACAGTTGCTCCTGTGTGGCCTTGATCGCCGCCAGAACCGGGGCCGGATCGGTGGTTGCTGCCCGCCACTTTTCGCGCACGGGGTCAAGTAGGGGCGAGGCCGTCTTGCCGTTAAGCCCCGCCCAGAGCGCGGCCAAATAGGTGGCGTTGAGTTTCTCCTCGGCGGCGACCTTGGCGAGGGCGGCGGCACCGCCGCCGGTGAGCTTGTCGCGGTGGCGCAGGGTCGCTGACAGGTGAGCCGCAAGCGGTGGGTCCCCCTTGGGCCCGGCGTGGCGGGCGTGAAAACCGCGGAGCGACTCGAGCGCCTCTGCGGTCCAGGTCGGGCGGTCCGGGGAAGGCGAGAAACGGAAGCCCTTGGGGAGAAGCACGGCCCGCGCGGCGACGTCGCGGGCGGCCTGATGGTAGCGCTCCACCAAGCCCGGTGTCACCGGCATCGCCTCACCGACGTTGGCGAACCCCTCCCCGCCGACGCTGTCGGCGGGAAACTCGCGGGCCCGGGTCGGCCGCATGTCCACGCCGGTGAGATCGCGGATCGCGTTGTCGTACTCGGCGTTGCTCAGCCGGCGCAGCGTGACGGGACCGGGGTCGCCGGCCCGCGCGGCCGCCTCCGCGTCGAGCGCCGCCTTGATCCAATCCAGGAGCTGTTTTCGCTCGGCCTCACTCGGCTGCGGTGCGTCCTTGGGGGGCATGTCCCCGGCGCTCAACCGCTCGGCGATGTCCGCGACAACCCTGGGCTTGGCGAGGATTGCCTTGGCTGTGGTGAAGTTCGTGAGATCGAGATCGTTGCCCTTGGGCATCTTTCCATGACACTTCCCGCACGTCTTGACGAGTAACGGTTGAATCTGCTTGGCATACCATTGCGTGAGGTCGTCAGCACCATCGGCAGAAACCGCGGTGGGCGTGCGCCAAGCCGTCAGGACGGCGATCAGGACGAGTCCGACGCCGAGACAAGACAATACCCGGCGAGGGGCCGGAAGTCGGTTCATTGTCCTCGTTCCTTTCCTCGGCGAAAGCGGACCGGTTCGCGTTGCGGACTCGCATTCACCAACCGGGGAAGGCGCGTACAGCACGAACACTCACGGATCAATCCGGTAGAGGTGTTTGCCCGTGCGGACGATCAGCGAGTTGCCGACGACGGCGGGGGTGGCCATCATTTCTTCGCCATCGAGCTTGTTCTTGGCCAGAAGTTCGAACTGGCGGCCCGGCTCGATCACGCTGGTGACCGACGACTCGTCGAACAAATAGATGCGCCCCGCGACGTGGATCGGGGAGGCGGAAAACTTACTGCCCAAGCGCTCCTTCCAGACCAGTTCGCCCGTTTTGGCTTCGAGGCACGAGGCGAATCCCTCCGAACTGACCACGTACAGCAGATCGCCGACGAGGATCGGCGAGGGGCGCGAGGGCATGCCCTTGTTGTTCTTCCACCGAACGTGAGTGGACGTGACGTCGCCCCGCCCGTCCGTGCGAACGGCCCACAGTTCGGGATTGATGTAGGCACAGATCATGTACAGGATGCCGTCGCGGTAAACGGGCCGCGGGGCGATCGACCAGCCACCGTAGGTGACTTTCCAGATCTCTTTTCCGGTGGGGATGTCGTAGCCCATCGTGGCACGCGGGCCGACGCTGATCAACTGCCGCTGGTCGCCGTTCGTGGCGACGATCGGGGTCGAGTAGCACTTGCG
>JALHNS010000329.1 GCA_022843445.1 Gemmata sp. | reverse complement strand
CCGAGCCGCCGGCGGAACCCGACGCGAAGGAGACGCTCGCCGACGCGCCGGCCCGCGTGCCGAGCGAAGCCGGATCGTAAGTGGCATTATCGTGGTGCGACGCTCCGCGTCGCATTCGCGTTCCGGTTGTGCGCTTCGAGTCGTGCAGCGAAGAGCGACGCGGAGCGTCGTGCCACGATACAAGGCACAACGCCTTTCCGGATCGCGCCCGGTTCGGCACAATGAAGCGGCACACACCCGCTCACCGCGAGGCGCGAATGACCGACGACGCGACGATGCGCCACCGCCTGCAACTGGTGGCCGCGTACCGCGAGCTGCGCCGCGGCGTGCAGCGCAGCGGGCGCGACAACGTCGTGTTCGCGTGCATCATGGGCGCGTTCGCGTACATCGCGTTCGTCGCCGGCGGGCCGCCGCTCGTGCTCTACTTCTACGCGGCGCTCATCGCGGCCGAGCTGCTCATCGGCCTCATCAAGTGGGCGCTCCCTTCCGCCGAGTGCGAACTGTTGGACGCGCTCGTTCTGCTCGCGTTCGCCGGGCATCAGGGCTGGCTCCAGTGGCTCCGCATGCAGAACGGGCAGAAGCTGGACACCACCGGCGTGTTCTTCGGCCTGTTGTTCCTGTTCTTCGCGTACACGCGCGTTTCTCACTACCTGAAGTTGCGCCGGCTGTTCAAGGAGCGCCCGACCGCGGAGCAGATCGCGTGGTTCGACGACCTCGTGGCGGAAATTCGCACCAGCGACCCCGAACTCGACCGGCTCGCGCTCGACCTGCCGACGAACCCGTATTGGAAGGCGAAGTTGTTGGGCCGCGTGGCGTTCTTCGTCGCGGTGCGCGGCGGCGCGGTGTGGATCGCGGGGCCGGACGACTTCGAGCTGATCCCGCTGAAAGCCGACCCCGCGACCGGGCACCGCCGCGCCGTGCTGCGCATGCACGGCTACGAATCGCCGGAGTTCGACCTCGACCCAGCGAGCATGGCGAACTACGAGCGCTGGCTCGCAAGCCTCGCGCCGTGATTTTTGCCGCACGATCAACGCTGAAAAAAGCACGATCAGACAGAAAACAAAACCAGTGTTGGCCGCAAGAAGGCACAAGAGACACAAAAGAAGGCAGAAGAGCCGAGTTCAGAACAACTCTGTTCTTATCTTCCTTTTGTGCCTTCTGTGCTTCTTTGTGGCTAACTGTCTTTTGTCTTGTCTGATCGTGCCTTTTTCTGCGCTGATCGTGCGGCAAAACTGTTCCCAAACCCCATATCACAACCGCGAGCCTTTTCGCGGGCCGCGTGTCCCTTCGGCACGCCCGCGCACACTTAGGGTTGCCGATGCTCTCCTCCAGCGAAATTCGCCAGCAGTTCGTGGACTTCTTCTGCAAGAAGCACGGGCACACCAACATCGCCTCTTCGCCCGTTGTGCCGCTGAACGACCCGACGCTGCTGTTCGCCAACGCCGGGATGAATCAGTTCAAGCCGTACTTCCTCGGCACCGAGAAGCCGCCCGTCGTGCGCGTCGCCAACACGCAGAAGTGCATCCGCGCGGGCGGCAAACACAACGACCTCGACGATGTGGGGAAGGACACCTACCACCACACGTTCTTCGAGATGCTCGGGAACTGGAGCTTCGGCGATTACTTCAAGAAGGACGCCATCGCGTGGGCGTGGGAACTGCTCACCGAAGTGTGGAAGCTGGACCCGACGCGCCTTCATGTGACGGTGTTCGAGGGCGACCCCGCGGCCGGGATTCCGCGCGACGACGAAGCCGCGGAGTACTGGAAAGCGGTCGGCGTGCCGCCCGAGCGCATCCACTTGGGGAACAAGAAGGACAACTTCTGGGAGATGGGCAACACCGGCCCGTGCGGGCCGTGTACCGAGATTCACATCGACCGCACGCCGGACAAGAGCGGCGGCCCGCTCGTGAACGGCGGCACCGACCGCGTGATCGAGATTTGGAACCTCGTGTTCATTCAGTTCAACCGGAACGAGGACCAATCGCTCACGCCCCTGCCGGCGCAGCACGTCGATACCGGGATGGGCTTCGAGCGCATTTGCTCGGTGATTCAGGGCAAGAACAGCAACTACGACACCGACGTGTTCGTGCCGCTGTTCGAGGCCATCCAGAAAGTGACGGACTGCGACACGCCGTACGGCGGCGTGCTCGACGACCTGAAGGACACCGCGTACCGTGTGATCGCGGACCACATTCGCACGCTCACGTTCGCGCTCACCGACGGCGCGACCATCGGGAACGTCGGGCGCGATTACGTGCTGAAGCGCATCTTGCGCCGCGCCGAGCGGTACGGCTATCAGGTGCTGGGCACGAACGAGCCGTTCCTGTACCGGCTCGTGCCGACGGTGGTGGAGCTGTTCGGCGCGGCGTTCCCGGAGTTGAAGAAGAACCCGCACAAGGTCATCGACCAAATCCGCGACGAGGAAACCGCGTTCCTCCGCACGTTGAACCGCGGCATCAAGCTGTTCACGCGCATCGCGGAGCAGATGAAGGCCGACGGCCTAAAAACCGTGAGCGGCGAAGACGCGTTCAAGCTTCACGACACCTACGGCGTGCTCATTGACATCACGCAGCAGATGGCGCAGGAGCAAGGGCTGGTGGTCGACATGGCCGGCTACGAAGAGGCCATGGAGCGCGCGAAGAACAAAGCCCGCGAGGGCGGGAAGAAGTTCGTCACCACCGCGGTGAAGGGCGAACTGCCCCCGACCGACGACGCGCCCAAGTACGCCGCGGAACTGATCGACGCGACCGTCCTCGGGTGGGTGCGCGACAGCGAAGTGATTCGCACCGGCACGCTGAAGGCCGGCGACGAGGTCGCGCTGCTGCTCGACCGCACGAACTTCTACGCGGAGCAGGGCGGGCAGGTCGGCGATATTGGCACCATCGACCGCCCGGACACCGCCGGTGTGGAGTTCGAGGTCGAAGACACGCAGCGCCTCGGCGAAACGGTGCTGCACGTCGGTTCGCTGCTGAGCGGCGAGCTGAAGGTCGGCGACCGCGTGACGCTGCAACAGGGCACCATGCGCCGCATCGACGTGATGCGCAACCACACCGCGACGCACCTGCTGAACCTCGCGCTGCGCGAGGTTCTCGGCCACCACGTCGAGCAAAAGGGTTCGCTGGTGGACGGCGAGAAGACGCGGTTCGACTTCTCGCACGACAAACCGGTGAGCGCGGAAGAACTGCGCGAAATCGAGCGCCGCGTGAATCGTCACATCATCACCGACGAAGTGGTAACGGCGCACCTGATGGCTTTGGAAGAGGCGAAGAAGATTCCCGGTGTGCGGGCGGTGTTCGGCGAGAAGTACCCGGACCCGGTGCGCGTGGTGCTGATCGGTGCCGACACGCCCGCGAAAGCGAACCTCGACAACTCGGTGGAGTTCTGCGGCGGCACGCACCTGCCGCGCACCGGCCTGATCGGGTACTTCAAGATTCTGTCGCAGGAACCGGTGGCGAAGGGCGTGCGGCGCATCACCGCCGTGACCGGGAAGCCGGCCTACGAGGACGTGCAGAACCGCAGCGCGATCGTGGACGAACTGAGCGCGAAGTTCCAGTGCCGCCCGGACGAACTCGCGGCCCGCGCCGAATCGCTCCAAGATCAAGTGAAGGCGCTTCAAGTTCAACTGAAGAAGGCCGCGGGCGCGGCGCTGACGGCGGCGGTCGATGAGTTGCTCGCCACGGCGACCGAAGTGGGCGGTGCGAAGGTACTCGTGGCGAAACTGCCGGAAGGCGCGAGCAGCGACACGGTACGCGTGCAGATCGATCGCGTGCGCCAGAAGTGCCCGTCGGCGTTCGTGGTGTTCGGTTGGACCGAGGGCGACGGCCACGCGGGTGTTGTGGCGGCGCTGACGCCGGACCTCGTGAAGCGCGGCATCAAGGCCGGCGACATCGTGAAGCAAATCGCGCCGCTGATCGGCGGCGGCGGCGGCGGCAAGCCGGACATGGCCCAAGCCGGCGGGAAAGACCCGTCGAAGCTCCCCGACGCCCTTCGCCACGCGGACAAACTCGGGCGCGAACTGCTGGCGAAGTGACCCCCTTCAGCCCCGGCAGGGGCGACGGAGTGTAGCCGTGGGTGAAGCGCAGCGCAACCCGCGGCGGGCTGCTGCCGCCGGTGTTCCGTGTGGCTCCGCCGAGGGTTGCGCTCGCAATGCCTCGCTTCACCCTCCGCTACTCTCTGCCGCCCCTGCCGGGGGTACCATCTCTGTCAATCCCGCGTAACGCGCGGGCGCGTTGCAATCGACACGGCCGGTTCGCTCGTCGTATAGTCGGGGCGTGTCTGGCACCTCGTCGGAGGGTTCGCCGTGCAGAAGGGTTCACTCGCGCTGGTTCTCGCGGGCGTCGTCGGAATCGGCGCGCTCGCGGCCGTGTACCTCGTTCCTACCCGCACCCCGGGCGCGCCGGACGCCGGCGGCGTGCCGGAAGCGAAGGCCAGCGACACTGCGAAAGGCGGCGACCCGTTCGGCTACTCCGCCGCGTTCGACCGCGAGTTGAAGAAGCTCGGCCAAATCTCCGCGAAGCAGTTCAACGACAAGTACCCCGCGCCGGCGTACCTCGGCAAGCTCACGTTTGATCCCACCACCGCCAAGTTCTTCGACAAGATGAACGTGGAGAAGGTGAAGAAGCCGGGCGTGAAGATCAAGCGCGAGGGGGGCAGCGAGTACCAGTTCCCGGACACCGAGATTCCCGGGTACAAACTCACGCCGGACGAACTGGCGCTCTTCAAGAAGAACGGGTTCGTCGTCACCGAGCGCCTCGGCGGGCACTCGTTCGCACAGGTCTATTACGACATCTACCAGCGCGACCTGCCGGTGTTCGTGAGCGCCGATTCGGTGCTGCACGCGTGGCACCGCACCTACGACGCGATGCTCGAAGAACTCGAACTGTCGTACCTCCGCGGCGCGCTCGATTCGATGCTGACGAAGATGCACGATTCCGTCGCGCACGCGCAAAAGGAGTACGGCGCGGGCGTGCTCGCGGATTCGGTGAAGGACGCCGACTACTTCCTCGCGGTCGCGCGCTCGCTGCTCGCCGACGGCACCGTCGCAACGAAGCTCGATCAGGCCGACCGCCTCGCGAAGACGCTCGCCGCGGTCAAAGCGGAAGGGATGCACAAGTTCGAGCTGTTCGGCCGCACGCGCGAAATGGACTTCAGTCAGTTCAAGCCCCGCGGGCACTACGAAACGAAGCCCGAATTGCGCACGTACTTCAAAGCCATGATGTGGTGCGGGCGCACCGACCTGCGCGTGAGTGGCGGCTACGACAAGTCCGGGCCGCTCTCTTCGACGCGCGAACTCGGTTCGGCGATGGTTCTGCTCGACCTGCTCCGCAAGGCCGGCAAGGAAGAGGCGTGGCGCAAGTTCGATAGCTGCATTCAGACGTTCGTGGGCCGCACCGACAGCGCCACGTTCGACGACCTCGCCCGGATCGCGGTGAAGGCGAAAGTGAAGTCGCCGGCCGATCTGAAGACCGAAGCCGACCTGACCGCGCTCGCGAGCGCCGTGGCGAACTCGGACACGGGCAAGCAGGACATTCGCGGCGACGTGTACATCTCGCCGCCGGGGGGCGCGAAGGTGGAACTACCCCGCTCGTTCACCGTGCTCGGCCAGAAGTTCGTGGTTGATAGCTGGGTGACGAGCAAGACCGTCTTCGACGACATCAAGTGGGACAACGCGTTCGTGCAGCGCCGCGTGCCGGGCGCGCTGGACGTGGCGTTCGCGGCGCTGGGCAACAACCACACCACGCCGGAACTGGTTTCGCGCATCGAAGGCGGTGCGCACAAGTGGCGCGACGGCAAACCGTACCAGCACAACCTCGCCGCGGTGCGCAACGTGATCGACGGCCTCGAACCGGGCGCGTGGGATGACACGATCTACATGCAGTGGCTCAAGACGCTCCGCACGCTCTCGGCCGCGGCCGAGAAGGACGCGCCGGAAGTGGCCCGCACGCGCGAGTGGGCCATGAAGAACACCAACACGCAACTCGCGTCGTGGACGCAACTGCGGCACGACACGATTCTGTACGTGAAGCAGTCGTACACGGTCGGGCTGACGTGCTACTACCCGGCGGGCTACGTCGAACCGGTGGTGCCGTTCTGGGCCGCGATGGACAACATGGCGAGCCGGTCGGCGGCGCTCATCGAGCAGACGCCGTTCCCGGACGCGGTGAAGGCGACGCAAGCGAAACAGGTGAAGTTCCTGCGCGACTTCGCGCTCCGCATGGGCCAACTGCGCGGCATCGCCGAGAAGCAACTCGCGCAGAAGGAGCTGACCGCGGACGAAACGAAGTTGCTGCGCGACGTGATGCAGATCACGCAAGTGCCGATGGGCTGCTACAGCGAACCGCGGTACGACGGCTGGTACCCGCAACTCTTCTATTCCGGCACGAAGGACTGCATCAAGTGGGACGCGCTGGTCGCGGACGTTCACACCGATGTGCCGGCCCCGCCCATCGGCGACCCCGGTAGCGTTCTGCATCAGGGGGTGGGCAACATCGACCTGATGATCGTGGCGATCGACAACGGGAAGGACCGCGTGGTGTACCTCGGCCCGACGTTCAGCCACTACGAGTTCGAGACGCCGAACGCGACGCGCAAGACCGACAAGGAGTGGAAGGCCGATTTGCTGGACGGCAAAGTGCCACCGCGCCCGGACCACACCCGCGGCTACCTCGTACCGGGCAAGAAACTGGAAGAGATGAACGAGTGGCAGAAGAAGCGGTTGATTGAGGGCAACGATTGAGCGCGCATCGTAGGACCGGCTTCCAACCTGTCCCGTCTACCGTGAGAGACGGGACAGGCTGGAAGCCGGCCCTACGGTTGGTTTACCACCGGTACACCATGCCGAAGCTGATGCCCTGCACGAAGTAGCCGGTGGGGTTCATGATCGGCACAGGGCGGATCGGGTTCGCCAGCGGCGCGCCGTTCATCGCGAAGTTCGGCACCCGCGCCGCGTCCACGTTCGTGTCGATCACCCCGCCCGGCCGCAGCGCGCTGCTCAGGTACAGGAAGTTGTACCCCACGAACAGCTTCATCCGCTCCGTGGCCTGCCAGCCCACGTTCAGACCCACTTCCGGCACCACCGCGAACCGCGCTTGGCGGAACGTGCCGATGTTCGTACCCGGCACCGCGAGCAACCCGCCTTGCACTGTCTGCACGCCGCCGTTGGCGAACGTGAGTTGTTGGAACCCGTTCACCTCGGCCTCTTGGAACACGGTACCGAACGCGACCGTCGCCCGCGCGTCCAGCGACCAGCGCCCGCGGTTCAGCGTGCTGGTGAACCCGAACTGCCCGCCGTGGAAGTCGTTCTCGGTGCGGAACCGGTCTTGGATCGTGCCGAACACCGCGGGCGTGCCCACGTTCATGTCCGAGTTCGGCACGCGGGTGAAGTTCTCGGTGATCGTCAACTCGTCGCGCAGCCCCAAGTACCGGTAGCCCACGAGGCCGTCCACGCGGAACCCGGCGTCGCCCCACAGGTAGCGCCGGAAGTTCAGGTCCGCGCCCCACACGGTGCTGCGCACGTCGGCGCGCACCATGCCGGTCGCCACGCCCGGCCCGGCCACCACTTCGGAGGTCTGGCCGAAGTTCACGCTCGGCGCGGTGGTCGGGTTCACGTTCACGAACGGGCGCGCGAGCAGCCCGAACGGGGGGACGCCGGCCGCGAACGACGAGGTGGCCGGGGCGACCCAGAACAGCCGGCCGTCCAGCCCGCGGCACTCGTTCTCGTCGAACCAGCGGCCGAACCCGATGCGCCCGCCGGTGTGGAACGTTTCGCCGAAGCTGCCGCCGAGCAGCACCCGCGTGTCGCCCGTTCCGACGATGCCGTTGAACGCGGGCGAACTGGTGGTCACGAGCGCCGGCACCTGCGCGCTCTTGCCCCACCACAGCAGCACCTCGGCGCTCACCCAACTGCGGCCGAAGCCGGCGAGCCGGTTCAGCGCGGGGCGCGGGCCGAACAGCGGGGCTTCCGCGCCGGGCACCGCGCACTCGGTGCAGGGCACCTCCACGCCCGGCCCGACGCTCGGCACCATCGAACCGGTCGGGATGCGCCCCGTGGGGTCGCGGCTCTCGAACACCTTCGGCACCGAGTCGGTGCCGGGGCGCGGCGGCGCGGGCATCGCGGTCGGAACGCCGGTGCCCTGCTGCACGCCGGGTTGTGCGGCC
>JALHNS010000328.1 GCA_022843445.1 Gemmata sp. | reverse complement strand
AAGGACCTGCTCGCCAAGCGCCTGTCGCGCCGCGGGGTCGCGCTTGCGACGGTCGCGCTGCCGGTCGTGTCCGGGACGTTCGCCGGGAGCACCGCCCGCGCCGCGTGCGCGTTCGCGGCCGGCCGGTCGGTGGAGCAACTGGTGTCCGAATCCGTCCTTTCCCTCGCCCGAGGAGCTTTGAAACCCATGATCCCGAATTCGCTGAAACTGTTCGGTGCGCTCGCGCTCGCGTGCGCCACGGTGGGCGGCGTGCTGGCCTTCGTGCCGGGCGCACAGCCGCCGGTTCCGCCCGCGCCACCGGTACTCGACCGGCCGCCGCTGAGCGAGGAACCGGTCGCCGCGAACGCCGCCGACCCGAAACTGCCGGACGCGGACGTCGTGCAGCGCCGCCACAGCCTGAACAACCTGAAGCAGATTCTGCTCGCGATGCACAACTACGAGTCCGCGTACGGCGAGTTCCCCAACGACGTCACCGACAAGAACGGCAAGGCGCTCTTGAGCTGGCGCGTGCTCATCCTGCCGTACATCGAACAGGACGCGCTGTTCAAAGAGTTCAAACTGGACGAGCCGTGGGACAGCGAGACCAACAAGAAGCTACTCGACAAGATGCCGCGCGTGTACCGCACGTTCGACGCGAACAAGAAGGCCACGAAGACCTACTACCAAGTGTTCTCCGGCCCCGGCACCGCGTTCGAGCCGGGCAAGAAGCTCAAGATCACCCAAGTGACCGACGGCACGAGCAACACCCTCGGCGTGATCGAAGCCGGCCCCGCGGTGGAGTGGACCAAACCGGCCGACATCAACTACGACGCGAAGAAGGCGTTCCCACGGCCGGTCGGCCCGTTCGCGAACACGTTCCTCGTCGGGATGATGGACGGCGCGGCGCTCGCGCTGAAGCCGGACCTGAAGGACGAGACGTTCCGCCACTTGGTAGAAATCGCCGACGGCAACGTGCTCGCGGGCGACTACAAGGCCTCGTTCCCGGCCGCGACCAAAGAGGAAAAGGAACTCGCGGCCAAGATGCACGCCGCGAACTTGGAAATGGCGAACGAGCTGACGGCGGCGCTGCTGGAGCGCCAGAAGCTGATCGAACTGCTGCTCAAGAAGCCCGCGGCCGGGCCGAACCTCGACGAACTGGCCGCGCAGCACGAGGGGCTGAAGCGCGAGTTGGAGTCGATCAAGCGCGACATTGAGGAACTGAAGCAGAAACTGAAGGAGAAGTAACCGCGCGGCCGCGGGGCGCACCGGGCCGCGTGTGCTACACTAAAACTGATGCGTGGCCCGAACGCCCGGTAGCGCCCGATGGACCTTCAGCAGCTCGCGTTCAACATTCAGGTGCTGGCGATTCCGCCGGTCGCGCTGCTGCTTTGGCAGCTCGCGCGCGCCGGGCGGGAACGGTACTTGGCGTGTTGGGCCGCGAGCTGGGCCGTTCTGGCCGCGGCGCTGCTCGTGCTCCGCGCGCGGGCCGAACTGGACCCGCCCGCCACGCGGTTCACGTTCGCCGCCTACTGCTGCCTCGAGTACACGTTCGGCTTCTTGCTGTGGGCCGGGTGCCGCGCGCTGGCCCGCGGCGCGCCGGTGCGCGAGGGCGTGTGGGTGCTCGGCGCGGCCCTCGTGCCCGGGCTCGCGCTGCCGTTCGTGTTCCCGGTGCTCGATCAAGCCTACGCCGTTCACGCCCTCATCGTGGGCCTGTTCTTCTTACTGGCGCTCGCGGGCACCGCGGGCTACCGCACCGCCGACGGGCACCCGGCCGTCGGCATTTGGGTGGTGCGCGCGTTCCTCCTCGTGCTCGGCGCGCTGTTCGTTCACTACGGACCCGTCACGTACTGGGCCGCGTTCCACAACGACGGCGTGCCCCTCGACTACATGCGCATTTCCCCGCTCTTCGACGCGCTCGCCGAAGTCGGGCTGGCGCTGGGCATGGCGCTGGTCGCCATCGAGCGCGTGCGGGACCAACTGGAAGCGCGGAACCGCGAACTGGCCGACGCCTACGCGCGGCTCGAAGTGGCGGCGCGCACCGATTCGCTCACCGGCCTGCTGAACCGCGGCGCGTACGACGCGCAAGTGGCCGCGTGGGCCGGGACCGACCGCTCCGGGTGCGTGGCGCTGGTGGACATGAACGGCCTGAAAGCGATCAACGACACCCGCGGGCACGCGGCCGGCGACGCGGCCGTACAACTGGTGGCCCGCGCGCTCAAGGCCCAGTTCCGCATCACCGATCCGGTGTACCGGCTCGGCGGAGACGAGTTCCTCGTGCTGATCGAGGGCGCGACCGCCGCGGAGATGGCCCCGCGGCTCGACGCGCTGGACGCGGCGCTGAAGGGCCAGCGGCTGCCGGGCGCCGCGCACCCGGTCGATCTGGTGGTGGCGTGGGGCCTCGCCGACTTCACCTCGGTGGCCGAACTGACCGCCGCATTCGACCGCGCCGACCGCGCGATGTACGCGTGCAAGGCGGCGCGCAAGGGCGCGACTCCCGCGCCCGCTCTTCAAGTGTAGGCAACTCGCTCCGCGAGTTGCCACTGGCGCACGCAACCACGTTGAACTGAATTGCACCGCGAATGGTCGCTCGCGGAGCGACCGACCTACTCTTGTGGCGTGTAACGCCAGTGTAAGCACCGCGCGCGCCGCGGTTCTTGCGCGCCCCCCACGCGGCTATAGTGCCCTTCAGCCCCCGAACCTCGGAGCCGAAGGGAGCATCTCTCATGCGCGCGCTTCGCGTACTCGCACTCGCACTGGTGCCGCTCGTGTCCACCAATCCGCTCGCCGCGGCCGACGAAACGCCGGCCAAGAGCAAGATCGTCGCGGTCGATCTGTTCAAGAACGGCCTCGCGGTCGTGAAGCGCGAAACCACGCTCGGCAAGGCCGGCGTGTACGTGCTCGACGACGTGCCCACCCCGGTTCACGGCACCTTCTACATCGACAGCACCGGTACCGTCGATGTGAGCGTGCAGACGCGCGACGTGGAAGTGCCCGCGAACGAGACCGCGCCCGGCGCGCTGCAAGACGACCTCGCGGGCAAGAAGGTGACGGTCCACTTCCGCGGCGCGAACCGCCCGCCGGTGTCCGGCACCATGATGAAGTTCAAGCCCGCGAAGGGCGAAGAAACGGCCGCGAACCGGTTCTACGTGCTTCAGACCGCGAAGGGCCGCGCGTACGTGGACCCCGCGGACGTGTCCGCCGTGGAGAGCGACGACGCCGGCACCACCGTGACGCGCCGCAAGCCGCGCCTCGTGTTCACGCTGAAAGACACCGACAAACCGCAGACCGTGGTGAGCGTGCGGTACATCGCGACCGGCATGTCGTGGGCACCGAGCTACCGCATCGACATCACCGACCCGAAGAAGCTGGCGCTCGAACAGCACGCGGTGGTGAAGAACGAACTCGCGGACCTCGCGGGCGCGGAAGTGCGGCTCATTTCCGGCTACCCGAGCGTGGAATATTCGCACGTGCGGTCGCCGCTCGCGCCACGCACCAGCCTCGCGAGCTTCTTCGGCGAACTGGGCGGCGGCCGGCACCGCGAGATCGACGCGCTGAGCAACTCCATCGTGTCGCAGCAAGCGATTTCGCTGAACAACTATCGCGTTCACAACGTGGCGCTGGGCGCGACGCCCACCGGCGAGGGCGTGGACCTGCACTACCAGTCCATCGGCAAGCGCACGCTGGCCGAGGGCGACGCGCTGGGCACCACGGTGGCGAAGGGCACCGCGGACTACGAGCGCATTGTGGAGTGGCTGATCCCGGACTCGCGCGACACGTACGGCCGGCACAGCGACGGCACCGGCGACGGCGAAGCGTGGGACGCGCTGAAGTTCAAGAACCCGCTCAGCTTCCCCATGACCACCGGCCCCGCGACCGTGACCGCCAACGGCAAGTTCAACGGCCAGCGCACCAGCTACTGGGTGAACGCGGGCGAAGAGACCGTGCTGCGCGTGGAGAAGGCGCTGAGCGTGCGCACCCGCGCCAGCGAGAACGAGAAGGTGGAGCGCGACGGCAGCGGGCGCGAGGTGATCTGGGTGGGCGGCCGCCAGTACCGCCGCACGACCGTTGAGGGCGAGATCGCGGTGAGCAACAACCGCAAGGAAGCGGTTTCGCTGGTGATCCGCCGCCGGTTCTCCGGCGAGTTGGTGACCGCCGAGGGCGCGCCGCGCACCGCCCTGCGCGAAGAGGGCGTGTACTCGGTGAACAAGCGCCAAGAGCTGATCTGGACCGTGCCGCTGAAGGGCGGCGAAGAGAAGAAGATCAAGTACAGCTACACGGTTCTGGCGATGAACTAAAGCGGTTCTCGTTGGGGTGTCGCGCGTGCGACGCGGAGCGTCGCACCACTATAGTGGCACGACGTCCGCGTCGTTCTTGACTGCCCGAATCGAACCGCTACGAGCGATCGAGAACCGCTCTAACACGCGAGCGGCGCGACGTCAGTCCGCCGGTAAAGCAACGCAATTGAAGTGCGCGCTGCGCTTCTAAAGTGCGTAGCCCTACCGGCGGACTGACGTCGCGCCGCTCGCGTGTCACTCGCTGACGCCCGCGGGGCGCGTGCCCTTCCCCTTCGCCCCGGTGATGCCGTCGCCCAACTCCGCGCGGGCCGCGTCCGCGATCTTCAGCAACCGCTTCACCGCCTCCGGGTGCGCCTCCGCCACGTTCTTCGATTCGCCCGCGTCCGCTTCCAGATCGAACAGCGACAGCGGCAGTTTCTCCACCTTGTACCCGTGGCGGCTGGCGATCCCGCGCACGCCGCTCACGGTCATCGCTTCGGGCTTCTGGTTCCCGTGGTTCGCGGGTTTGCCGTCGGCGCGCGTTTGGCCGTTCACCGTCAGGTACTCGTGCGGCAGGTGCAACTTCCACTTGCCGGAACGAATCGCGTGCAACTCGTCGCCGCTGTAGAACAGGTAGGCTTCGTGCGGGCACTTCGCGCCCGGCTCGCCGAACAGCACCGGGCCGATGTCCTTGCCGTCGATGGGCAACTTCGGCTGTTCCGCGCCCGCCAGCTTGCAGAGTGTGGGCAGCAGGTCGATGGTCATGAGCGGTTCGATACACACGCGCTTCGCGGGTACGCGTCCCGGCCAGCGGGCGATGCAGGGTGTGCGCACCCCGCCTTCGAACGCGGTCAGTTTCCCTTCGCGCAGCGGACCGGCGCTTCCGGCGTGCGCGCCGTAGCTGAGGAACGGGCCGTTGTCCGAAAGGAACAGCACGAGCGTGTTGTTTTCGAGGTCGTAGCGCTTCAGGGCCGCCAGCACTTCGCCGACCGCGGAGTCGAGTTCCTCTACCACGTCGCCGTACACACCGGCGGAAGATTTCCCCTTCCAGTCCGGCGACGCGAAGATGGGGACGTGCGGCATCACGTGCGGCACGTACAGGAAGAACGGTTCGTGCTGGTGCTTCGCGACGAACTCGAGCGCAAGGTCGGTGAACCGGCGCGTGAACTTCGCTTGGTCCGGGTCGCGTTCGAGGACCTTCGCGCCGCGATAGAACGGCAGCGGCGGCAGGTTCGGCATGGTGGGGTGTAGCGGGCCGTTGTCGTTCGAGTACGGTAGCCCGGCGAAGTCGTCGAACCCGCGTTTGGTGGGCAGGAACGGCTCGCGGTCGCCGAGGTGCCACTTGCCGTAACACGCGGTGGCGTAGCCCTTCCCTTTGAGCAACTCTTGCAGCATATGCTCGTTCGCGTGAATGCCGGTTTTGCTGACGTGATTGAGCGCACCGGACATGCCGACGCGGTTCGCGTAGCACCCGGTGAGCAGCGACGCCCGGCTCGCGGTGCACACGGCCTGCGACACGTAAAAGTGCGTGAACCGCGTGCCCTCGGCCGCGAGTCTGTCGAGGTGCGGCGTTTTGATCTTCGGGTGCCCGAAGCACGCGAGGTCGGCGTGGCCGAGGTCGTCGGCGAAGATGAGCACGACGTTCGGCGGGCGCTCCGCGCTACGAACGGCCGGCGCGAGTGCGAACAGGGCGACGAGTGCGACGGCGCGCATGGGGTGCCTCACGGGTTCGGTTTCTTGGCGCGGGGCATCGGCGCGAGCGCGCCCTTCAGCGGGAGCCACGCCTTCAGGTAGTCGTACTGCCCCCGGCCGTACTTGACGGCGAGCCGGTACGACTCGGCAGCTTCGGCGAGTTCGTTGTACTCGTGCCGCAACCGGCCGAGGTAGAAGTGGGCGTCGGCCCACGTCTCGTCGAGTTCCAGTGCCGTCTGGAAGCACGCGCGGGCGGCGAGGTCGTCGCCGATCATCCAGAGCGCTTCGCCGAGGTCGGCCTCGTACATCGCGCGGCGCGCGGGTGGGTAGCGGGCTTCGCGGGCTTCGCGGCCGGCGCGGCGGAACGCGCCCACGGCAGCCGAGTACCGCTCGGTGTAGAACCGGGCCGCGCCGAGGCGGTGCCAGCCGTCCGCGTCAGTGGGGCGCAGTTCGGTGTAGCGGGCGTACGCGGGTTCGGCCCGCGCCCAGTCGCCCTTCCCGGCGTACAGGTTGCCGAGGTTCACGTGCGCGAGCGGCTCGCTCGGGTCCTTTTGAGCGGCCAACGTGTACTGCTCGACCGCGCGGTCCCACTCGCGGGCGTTGCGAGCGATCTGCCCGAGCAGCAGGTGCACGGTGGCCGAGTCGATCTTCTTCGCCAGTGCCTCTTCCAGCACGGCCCGCGCGCGGGCGGGGGCGCCGAGGCGAATGTGGCACAGGGCCAGTTCGGTGTACGAATCGGAACCCGGGTGCGCCGCGGCCCAGCGCTCGAGGAGCGGGAGCGCGCCCTTGTAGTCCTTGCGCCCGCTGAGGCCCGATGCGAGGTTGCGGAGCGCGTTCTCGTTGGTCGGGTCCAGTTCGAGGGCCGTGCGGAACTCGGCCTCCGCCTCGTTGAGTTTGCCGCGGAACGACAGGTGGAGCGCGTAGTTGTTGCGCGCGTTGGCGTTCTTGGGCTGAATCTCCGCCGCCTCGCGCGCCGCGCGGAGCCACGGGTCCGGGTCGCGCAGCCCGTCGTACGCTTCGGCCAGACAACTCGCCATGTGCCCGACCGACCCGCGATCGACGGCGAGCACTTTCCGAGCGGAATCGGCGAGTTCGTCCCACATCCACTGGCGGCGGTACACTTCGGTCACGTTGAACTGGGCCGCGAGCAGGTTCGGGTCGCGCGCGAGCGCGGCGCGAAACGCGGCGATCGATTCGTCGTCTTCGCGGAGCGCCGAGAGGATGTTGCCGAGGTTGTAGAGGGCGTACACGTTGTCCGGGCGCAGCGCGTGGGCCACCCGCATGAAGCCGACGGATTCGATCAATTCGTGCGGGCGCACGTGCTCCAACCCGGTGGTGCGGATGGTGGTGATCGACAGTCCGGGGCGCGGGCGCGGCGGCACGCGCCCCGGCGGGCGGCGCGTTTCGGGTTGCCACTCGCGCGCGGGCGGCACGCCGTTCGGCACGGGCGGCGCGAAGGGGAGCACCGCGGCCTCGGCCGCGCTCACGACCGCGTCGCGCACCGGGCGGTAGATGCGCCGCTGTTCGCTCGTTCGCTGCGGGGCGAGGCCGCGGGCGAACGCGAGCGGGAAGTCGTTGGGGTACTGGCGCGTGCCGGCGGCGAGGAGCGCGGTCGGGTCCGCTTCTTGGCGGGTCAGCAATTCGGCCAAGCACGCGATCGCGCTGGGCGCGAGGTCCGCGGGTCGCTCCGCGGCCAATTCGATGAGTGCGGTCTGGGACGCGCGCACCGCGGGCGCGCGGAACCGGTCGAGCCACGCGCCGGGGTCGATGAGCCGCAGGGCCGCGAGCAGCCGATCGGCCCGGACGGCGTCCTTCTCGTACACGGCCCAATCGTCGAGGGCCGCCACCAACTCGCCCTTCACCTTCGACGCGCGCACCCGTTCCGCGAATGCCGCGGGTGCGCCGAACGGATCGTACCCACGGGCCGCCAGCGCCTTCTGGTACGCGGGCGGCGCGGACTCGGTGTCGAAGTGGTCGAGCACGACCGGGCCGCCGAGCCGCCGCTCTTTGAACACCCGCACCCACTTCTTGTCGCGGATCGCGTCCAGTTCCGCCACCAGCGCGAGGTCGGCGCGGGCTTGGGCCACTTCGGCCGCGAGGTCGGGCAGTTCGGTCGCCAGTTCCCCGGCCGAAGCGAGGGTCTTCGCGGCTTGGTCGAACAGGTACGCGCGGCGCTGGTCGGTCGCCTGCGCGAGCAGTTCGGGCACCCGCGCGCGGTTGCGCTCCAGCACCGCGGCGCGCTCGCGGTCGGCCCGCTCGCG
>JALHNS010000327.1 GCA_022843445.1 Gemmata sp. | reverse complement strand
GAGGTTCGCGCAGAATTCACACGTCGGTTCGCGGGCGCGGCGCGATACTATCCGTTCGCTCGCACTCCCTCCCACCACCACGAGGCCACCCCATGCGCTCGCTCGCCGCGGTCGGGCTGCTGCTCGCCGCTACCGTCGGGCTGTTCGCCGTCGCCGCACCGTCGCCCTCACAGCCGCCGGCGAAGGACGAACCCCAGAAGGCCGAAGCCAAACCGCTCGAGCGCACGCTGCCGGGCCTCCGCCGCGACGGGTTCGTGCAACTCCCGAACCAGTGGGCGCTCAAGCCCGCGGGCCGGCACATCGACGTCGGCGACTTCCCGGTGAACGTCGCGCTGCACCCCACGAACGAGTTCGCGGCGGTGCTGTGCGCCGGCTTCAAGGAACACGAAGTGATTATCGTGGACCTGAACCCCGAGCGCACGCGAGTGCTGTCGCGGGTGCAGGTGCCGCAGGCGTTCTACGGCCTCGTGTGGTCGAACGACGGCAAACAGGTGTTCGCCAGCGGCGGCGAAGACGAAGTCGTTCACGTCTTCGACTTCGACAAGGGTTACCTCACGAAGGGCAAACCGCTCGACGCGACCGTTGCGAAGAACCGCAAGGGCGTCATAGGCGGGTTGGCATTCGCGCCGAACGGGCGCGACCTGTTCGTCGCGTCGCCGTGGGCCGACGCCGTGGTGCGCGTGCCGCTCGTGAACCCGGACAACAAGAAGGTGATTCAGTTTTCGCCGGATATCGGCAAGAAAGAGCCCGGGAAGGGCGACCCGCCCAGCCCGCCGGACAACCGCAAAGACCCGGAAGGTAAGAAGGCCGACCCGGACGCGATCAAAGAGCCGCTCGTGTACC
The DNA here is from genome assembly GCA_022843445.1 of Gemmata sp. GTDB lineage: Bacteria > Planctomycetota > Planctomycetia > Gemmatales > Gemmataceae > Gemmata. The sequence continues at coordinate 7,382 of JALHNS010000327.1, read as the reverse complement.
CCTACGCGTGCCTCGTGGAGCCGAATGGCAAGCGGTGCTTCGTCTCATTGTGGGCGAAGGCCGCGGTCGCGGTGATCGACCTCGAAACGAACACCGTCAGCGCGACGTGGCCGACCGCCGAACACCCGACGGAGATGGTGCTCTCGCCGAAGGGCGACGCGCTGTACGTGGCGTGCGCGAACAGCACGATGGTGAGCGTGATCGACCCAACGACCGGGAAGGGGCTTCAGACGATCAACTGCGCGCTGTACCCGAAAGCGCCGAACGGGAACACGCCGAACAGCCTGACCATCACGCCCGACGGCGCGCTGCTGTTCGTGGCGAACGCGGACGCGAACAACCTCGCGGCGTTCAACGTGAGCGACCGCACCAAGGCGCTGCCGATGGGCTTCATTCCGACCGGTTGGTACCCCACCAGCGTGCGGTACAACCCGCAAGACCGCTCGCTGTACGTGGCGAACGGTAAGGGCATGATCTCGAAGGCCAACCGCGGCGGGCCGAACCCGCTCGTGCCCGGGTCGCGCAACCTCGGCGAATACATCGGGCAACTGTTCCACGGCACGCTCGGCATCACGCGCCTGCCGACACCGGAGCAAATGCTGAAGCACACCGAGACCGCGCGGCTGTGCAGCCCGCTCCGCGACGGCAGCGCCGTCCGCAGCGAAAACGTCGAAGCCGACAACCCGATTCCCAAGAAGCTCGGTGACGCGTCGCCGATCAAGTACGTCATTTACGTCGTGAAGGAGAACCGCACCTACGACCAAGTGTTCGGCGACCTCGCGGCCGGGCCGAACCCGATCGGCAACGGCGAACCGAGCCTGTGCCTGTTCCCCGAAAACGTGACGCCGAACCACCACAAACTCGCGCGCGAGTTCGTGCTGCTCGACAACTTCTATGTGGACGGCGAAGTCTCCGCGGACGGGCACGAGTGGACGATGGGCGCGTACGCGACCGACTACGTGGAGAAGGTGTGGCCGCTGAGCTACCGCGGCGGAAAGCGGTTCGGCTACCCGGCGGAAGGCGCGCGCAACGAGATCGCCCCGCCGAGCGGCGGCTACCTGTGGAACAAGTGCATCGAAGCGAAGGTGAGCTACCGCGCGTACGGCGAGTGGGTCACGAACGTCGGCCCGGTGAAAGAGGACGGCACGTTCGCGGACTGCGTCCCGAGCGCGCCGGAACTCAAGGGGATGATCGACCCGCAGTTCCGCGGTTACGACCTCGGCTACACCGACGTGAACCGCGCGAAGCGGTTCGCGAGCGAACTCCAGCGGTTCGAGAAGGCCGGCGAGATGCCGCGCATGCAGGTGGTGCGGTTCGGGAACGACCACACCGCCGGCACGCGCGTCGGGTTCCCCACCGTGACCGCGATGGTCGCGGACAACGACCTCGCACTCGGCATGATGGTCGAGGCCGTCAGCAAGAGCAAGTTCTGGAAGGAAACCGCGATCTTCGTGATTCAGGACGACACGCAGAACGGCCCGGACCACGTGGACGCGCACCGCTCCGTCGCGCTCGTGATTTCGCCGTACACGAAGCGCAAGCACGTCGACAGCACGCTGTATTCGACCACGAGCATGTTGCGCACGATGGAACTGATTCTGGGCGTGCAGCCGATGAGCCAGTTCGACGCCGCGGCGCGGCCGATGTACCACTCGTTCACCGCGAAGCCGAACTTGGGCACCTACGACCATGTGCCCGCGAAGGTGGACGTGCGCGAGATGAACAAGCCCGGCGGGTTCGGCGCGGCGTGGATGGAGAAGCAGGACATCGCGAAGGAAGACACGCTCGACGACCTGCTGTTCAGCGAGATCATCTGGAAGGCGGTGCGCGGCGAGCGCAGCCCGATGCCGCCGCCGGTGCGCGCCGCGTTCTTCCTGCCGATCAAAGCCGGGAAGAAGCACGACGACGATGACGACTGACCGGCTCGCGGGCGCGCCGCACTCGACACGGCGCGCCCGCGGCGGCTACACTGCACTCACGAAGGAGGGAGCGCGATGTCTGCCGCGACGCCGGGAACCGCGAAGACGCTGATGACCGCGGACCAGTTCTGGGAGTTCGTTCACCGCCCCGAGAACCGCGACCGCGACTTCGAGCTGATCCGCGGGGAGGTGATTGAAGTGTCGCGCCCAACACAACAGCACGGCGCGGTTGCCGCACTCGTTACGTTCGAGCTTCAACTCTACGCGCGCGTCGCGCGCAACGGATACGTCGTCACCAACGATTCCGGTGTCGAACTGGGCGCGAACGCGGAGTCCGTGCTCGGCCCCGATGTCGCGTACTTCACTGCGGCAACCGCGTTCAACGACATTCACCCGAAGTGGGGAGTCGTTCCGCCGGTGCTCGCGGTCGAAGTGTCGTCTCCGAGCGACCGGCCCGCGCGCGTGAACACGAAGATCACCGAGTACCTCGACAACGGAGTGAAGATCGTCTGGCAGGTGGACTACGAAGAGCGCAAGGTAACAGTGTATCGGCCGAAGACACAACTCGTGGTCGTGCCCGAAAGCGGCGAACTCACCGGTGGCGACGATCTGCCGGGACTGTGCGTGAAAGTCGCGGACCTGTTCCGCATCCCGGCCGAACGCCCCCAACCCGCGTAACTTGAGCGCATGGTGCGCATCAAGATTTGCGGCGTGACCACCCCGGAGGCGGCGCGGCAAGCCGCCGACGCCGGGGCCGACGCCGTCGGCCTGAACTTCTACCCGCAATCGCCGCGATACGTCCCCCCGGCGCGCGCCGCGGCGCTGGTGCGCGCGCTGCCGGCGTTCACCGCGCCCGTGGGCGTGTTCGTCGGCACGCCGATGCGCCAAGCGTGCGCCATTGCGTACCAACTCGGCTTGCGCGCTCTGCAAACCTACGACGACACCCCGCCGAGCGAAGACCCGTTCCCGTTCGCGCACGTTCCGGCCTTCCGCGTGAAGGACGAAAGTGACCTCGCGCGCGTTGTGGAATTCGTGAAGGCCGCGACCGCATCCGGGCGCGCGCCTTCGGCCGTTCTGGTGGATTCGCACGTGGCCGGGGCGATGGGCGGCACCGGGCACCGCGCGCCGTGGGAGTTGCTCGCGGGTTGGAACCCCGGCGCGCCGCTGGTCCTCGCCGGCGGCCTCACACCGGATAACGTGGCCGAAGCGATCGCGCGCGTGCGGCCGTGGGGCGTCGATGTGGCGAGCGGAGTCGAGAGCGCGCCGGGTGTGAAGGACGCGGACAAGGTGGCGCGATTTGTGAAGAATGTGCGTAGCGCAGAGATTGCGCTTTTCGCCCAGAGCGCGCCGCCTTTCCCGTTGTGAACGCGCGCGCGGGGCTTACAATAACCCACGCTAGGACGGCGCGTGACCTCGCACCGGAACTCACTACTCGCGGAAGCCCGGCATGAGCACCGGTTACTGGCTCGGCGTCGACCTCGGTGGTACGAAAATCCTCTCCGGCCTGTTCGACGACGAGTTAAAGCTGCTCGCGCGCTCGAAGAACCCAACCGGGGCCGAGGGCGGCCCGACCGGGGTGTTCGGGCGCATCGTGCAGGGCGTCGAAGCGGTTCTCAAAGAGGCGAACGTGGAGCCGGCGCAGGTGCGCGGCGTGTGCATCGGCATCCCCGGCCAGATCGCGCTGGGCACCACCCGCGTCAAGTTCGCGCCGAACCTCGAATGGCGCGACGTGGACCTGAAACCGCTGATGCCCGCGCACTGGAACTGGCCGCTAATCGTCGAAAATGACGTGCGCATGGGCACCTACGGCGAGTTCGCGCACGGCGCGGCCAAGGGCGCGCAGAACGTGCTCGGCGTGTTCGTGGGCACCGGCGTGGGCGGCGGACTGATCCTCAACGGCGACCTGTTCACCGGGTTCAACGGCAACGCCGGCGAGATCGGCCACCTCATCGTTCACTGGCGACAGGGCACGCACCTCGAAGGCATCGCCGGGCGCAAGTACATGATGAAGCGGGCCAAAGACACCTTGGACGACGCCCCCAAGCGGGTGCGGAAAGAATGGAAGGGCGTGGACCTGAGCACCGTTCGCAGCTCGCAGCTCGCGGAGTACTACCAGAAGGACGACCCGGTCGCGGTGCAACTGGTGGACGACGCGGCCCGCGCGCTGGGCGCGGCGCTGGGCGGCCTCGTGAACTTCGTGTCGCCGGAAGTGATCGTAATCGGCGGCGGCGTCACCGGCGCGCTGGGCGACGGGTTCATCGAGCGCATTTGGGAGATCGCGCAGCGGTACGCGCTGCCGGGCGCGGCGAACGGTGTAAAGTGCGTGCCCGCGGCGCTGGGCGACGACTCCGGCATCGTGGGCTGCGCCGCCTACGCGAGGGCGCACCTGCCCACCGCGTGACGCCGGAAGGTTCACCGCAGAGGCCGCGGAGACCGCAGAGGAAGACGGCAAAGAATGCAGTGTTTGAAACACGCTTCTTTGCTCTTGTTTCCTCCGCGGTCTCTGCGGTCTCTGCGGTAAAGCGTCTTCTCTTCAACGAACGAGAGCCTCGCGCATGAACGCCGACTGGCGCACCCGCTACGACCTCGCCGTGACCGCCGCGCAGAAGGCCGGCGACCTCGCCCGCGGCTACTACGAAACTACGTTCGACGTCGAGCACAAGGCCGACAGCAGCCCGGTCACCGTGGCCGACAAGAGCGCCGAGAAGTTGATCCGCGACGCGGTCTCGGCCGCGTTCCCGAACGACGGGTTCTTGGGCGAAGAGTACGGCGACCAGCCCGGCACCAGCGGGTTCCGCTGGATCATCGACCCCATCGACGGCACCAAGTCGTTCATCCGGCACGTTCCGATTTGGGCCACGCTCGTCGGCCTCGAGTACAAGGGCGAACAGATCGCGGGCGTCGCGTACGTGCCGGTGTTCGGCATGACGTACCGCGCGCTCCGCGGCGCCGGCGCGTACATGAACGAGCGCAAAGTGCGCGTGTCCGACGTGACCGCGCTGGGCGAATCGTCGCTGTGCTATTCCAGTATGGGCTGGTTCACGCGGGCCGGCAAAGAGCGGGTGTTCTTCGACCTGTACAAGAGAACCAAGCGCCAGCGCGGGCACGGCGACTTCTACGGCTTCGTACTGGTAGCCGAGGGCGCGGCCGACATCATGGTGGAACACGGGGTGAACCCGTGGGACGTGGCCGCGACGAAGGCCCTCGTGGAAGAGGCCGGCGGCGCGTTCACCGACTGGCGCGGCGCGCCGACGATTCACACCCCGGACGTGCTCGCCACCAACGGCAAACTGCACGCGGAAGTGTTGGGGATTTTGCAGAGCTAGGGCGCGGGCGGGGCGCTGTACTTCGCGGTGTGCTGCGGCGCGATTGCCACCACCGGCAACCCCAGCGCGCGTTTGATCGGGATGAACTCGCCCACGTCGTTCCCCTCGATGCGGTGCCCGACCCACTGCAAGAAGTAGCCCAGCACGAGCGCGCCGATTCCCCAATACCAGTCGGTCAGGAACAGCAGCGGCACGCCCGCGACCGCGACCGGGATGCCGATCAGGTGGATCCAGAAGTTGGCCGGGGTCTGGTGCCGGTCCAGCCAGTTGTTGCGCGCGCGGTTGGCGAACCGCAGCAGCGCCCGCGCAATTGGGAAACTCATCGTTCGCATTCGCTCGTGGTAAGTGGGCGTTCGGGTGTTTTATGCGGCGGGCGGTCCCCGTTTAGCGGTCGCCCCTTCGGGGCGGCACCGCATACAACAGCCCAACCACTCACAACGGAACCCAACCCATGATCGCTCCTTCCATCCTGTCGGCGGACTTCGGGCGGCTCGGCGAGCAGGTGGCGGAAGTGGAAGCGGCCGGCGCGAACCGCATTCACGTGGACGTGATGGACGGCCACTTCGTGCCGAACCTGAGCATGGGCGCGATCACCGTGAAGGGCATTCGGCCGTTCACGAAATTGCCGCTCGAAGTGCACCTGATGGTCGAAGACCCGGGCCGGTTCCTCGACGGGTTCGTGAAGGCCGGCGCGGACTCGTTCATCGTTCACCTCGAAGTACTGCCGGACCCGCGGCCGATGATCGAGCAGATTCGCGGCATGGGCAAGAAGGTCGGCCTCGCGTTCAACCCGGACTTGGCGGTGGAGAAGATCGAGCCGTACCTGCGCGACATCGACCTCGCGCTGTGCATGACGGTGTTCCCGGGGTTCGGCGGGCAGCCGTACATCCCCGAAAGCACCGGCCGCATCGCCAAGTTGCGCGCCATGGCGAACGCGCACAACCCGGCGTGCGAGATCGAGGTGGACGGCGGGATCGACGAGAAGACGATCGGCGAAGCGGCCCGCGCGGGCGCGTCGGTGTTCGTGGCCGGCAGCGCGATCTACAGCCGCGCGAGCGGCGCGACCGCCGCGGTGAAGCACATGGCGGCCCTCGCCGCCGCGAAGTGACGCGGTTCACACCATCCGCAGCAGGAACGGCACTTCCGCGAGCACGTGCAGCAGCGCCACCGTGAAGTAGACGTGCCGAGTGGTGCCGTAGTCGAGGCCGAAGCACACCCACAGCACCAGCACCACGAACAGCCCGAACAGCAGCACCCCCGCGACCGCGCGCGCGCGCCGCGGGCTGTGCCGCGCCGAAGGGATCGCGTGCAGTTCCCACGGCTTCGAGCGCATCCCGATGAGCGGGATCAACAGCACCCACACGCCGTAGTGAACCATTTCCAAGAACGCGTGCGCGGCGATGAGGAAGTGCGGCGAGACACCTTCGAGGAACCAGTCGCCGGCGTGCGCCGCGAGGTCCGGCGCGAACGCGACCGCGAACCCCCTCGACCCAGTCGGCGCGGGCGCGTCTCGTAGCGCGAACCACAGCGCGCCGAGCAGCAGCGGCACGCACAGCACCGCGACGCGGTAGGTGCCGCGCCAGTGCGGCCGCGACCGGCCCAACTCGCGGTCGAGCAGCCACAGCGCCATCAGCGGGTGCAGGTACACGAGCGCCATCGGCAGCGCGAGCGGGTTCAGCCACGCGCCGGCCGTTATCAGCAGCGCGACCGGCCACACCCAACCGGCGTCGAACCGCGGGTTCGTGCGCGACCGCATCCACACCAGCGCCGCGCCCCACAGCAGGAACGCGGTGCTCCAAGCGGCGTACACGGTACCGAACGAATCGACCGACCCGGCGACGTGCGGGATGACGGCGTACGCGACGGTGAGGCCGAGGATGCCCGCGAGCGACACCGCGAAGAACCCGAACAGTTTCCCGGCGCGGGCCGGGAGCCGGCCGAGCGCGTAACGGGCTTCGAGCCAGTTGTGCGGCCCGGCGAACAGGAACACGATGACGATCGAGAACTCGATGGGCACCGCGCCGGCGAGCGCCGCGGCGAGTCCCGCGAGCGCGACGAACCCGGCGGCGAACGGCAGGCCCGGCACCCGCGGCGCGGCGGCTTCGAGCGACGGAACGGCGGCGGACATGTGCGATTC
>JALHNS010000326.1 GCA_022843445.1 Gemmata sp. | reverse complement strand
GTGGGGCCGGCGCGACGAGCCGCGGGGCCGGCGCACCCGGCAGCCGCGGGGCCAGCACGTCGCACCAGTCGGCGGCGCGCTTGGGTCGGCGCTCCGGGTTGCTCGAAATGCTGCGCGCGATGAGCGCGGCGAGGTCGCCGGGCACGCCGAGGTCGTCCAATTCGTCGCGCGCGTCCGAACCGGGCACGGCTTGCAAATCGCCCAGCGCCATCTGGTACGCGATCACGCCGAGCGCGTAGATGTCGTTCCGCGGGTCCGGTGGCGCGCCCTGCCACTGCTCTGGGCTGGCGTACAACAGCGTGCCGACGCGGGGCCCTTGAATGAGCGTGGGAAGGCCGACCGACATTTCGGTGTATCCGCCGGTCGTGTCCGAAATGGCCGCGACCACGGCCGCGCCGCCGATGCCGAAGTCGGTGATGCGCGGCGCGGTGCCGTCCATCAGCACGTTCAGCGGTTTCAAGTCGCGGTGAACGATGGGCACTTCGATGCTGTGCATCGCGCCGAGCGCGCCCGCGACGGCGTGCAACAGCGGCACGGCTTCCGCGAGCCGGCGCTCCGGGGCGAGCGGGCCGAACTCGCGAATCACGTCGGCGAGGGTGCGCTTCCCGGGCACGTACTCGTACATGAGCCACGGCGCGTCGCCTGTGAGGTTGCACTCCAAGAGCGGCACGATGTGCGGGTGTTCGCCGGCGTGGTCGGTGAGGTGTTTCAGCACGTGCCGAACGATCTTCACTTCGTGCGCCGCGAGCCGGTTCCGCGCGGCCGGGTGCGTGCAGAACTTCACCGCGCGCCGCGCCCCGTTCACTTGGTGAATGGCGAGCCACACTTCGCCGAACCCGCCCTGCCCCAGTTTCTCGCTGAGTACCCACAGTTCTCCGTGCGGCACGCGATCACCGGGCGCGAACCCTCCTCCCGGCGCGGCGTGCGCGCCGATCCGCTCGACGTCCACCGGCGTCTGCTTCTTGGTGTCGATCGGCTCGCGCATCGCGACACGCCTCCGGGTGAACCACCGATCATACCCGTTCAGTGCGCCAGTTGGAACCAGTCGCTGCCGCTCGCTTCGTACTTCGTGTACACGTCGTTTTCGTCGAACTCCTGCACGTCCAACCCGGCGGCGCGGGCGGCGTCGTGGACCGCGCGGACCGCGCGCGCTTCGATCATGTACGCGCGCGACACGCGCCCAGCCTCGGAGCCGAACGCACGCGCTTCCGCGAACACCGCGTCGTACAGGTCCGGTTGGGTGCGCAACAGCAGCGTCCAGAACGCGGTGAGGCGCGTCTTGAACGCCGGTTCCCCTTCGCCCGCGTTCCCCACGAGGGTCAGGCACAGGTATTCGTCCATCGAAACGGTTCCAGCGGAAGGTTTCTGTTCAAACGCCGCGGGCGCGGGTATGTTGTAGTCTGAAACACCTTACCGCGCGGAGGCTCGCTCGTGCCGAACGCCAACGACAACCCGAACCTCGGGAAAGCCCCGGCCGACGAGCGCGACACCGACACCGCGCTCGCGGACATCGCGGAACTGCCGGACGAAGAGTTCTGGGATAAGTTCAACCGGCGGCTCGAGTTCCCGCTCGCCACCGTCGGCGCAATTCTGGTCCACGTGTTCTTCGGGGCCGGGATCGTCTTCGGGATCTTCGGCCTCATGAACGGCGAGGACCGCTCGAACCCGCCGCTGCAACTGGTGAACGTCGGCGGGATGGACGACTTCGGTGACGGCTCGCAAGGCTCCGGCGGCGTAGCCGATCCGGACCTCGTGAAGGACGTTGACCCGATCGCGGCCGCGAACGCCGTACTGCCCACGCCGAAGGCGCTCGCCGACGCGAAAGAGGCCATTCAAAAGATCGTACTCGACGACCCCACCGGGCGCATGCCGGTGAGCGCGTCGAACGCCGCCGCGTACAGCCAGTTGGACGAGGCGATTCGCAAGAAACTGCTCGGCGTCGGGGCGCGCAAGGGCGACGGCCCCGGCGGCGGCAGCGGGTTCGACGGCACGCAGGGCAACGGCCCGGGCGGCACCGGTGCGGACTCGACGCGCGCCCGCGGCCTGCGCTGGGTGCTCCGGTTCCGCATCGCCGACGGCACCGACTATGTGGCCCAACTGAAGGCGATGGGCGCGGAAGTGTTCGTCCCGCTGCCGCCGGACAGCAAGAAGTGCCTGATTGTCTCCGACCTGAACGCGCCGAACCCGCGGGTCGCGTCCGACGGCGACATGAACCGGCTCGCGGGGAAGATTCAGTTCAGCGACAACCGGCCGAAACTCGTGCGTGAGGTGCTGAACGTGCTGAAGGTGGACGCCCCCGCGAACGCGTTCTGGGCGTTCTTCCCGAAGGACGTGGAAGACAAACTCGCGCGCGCCGAAGTGAGCTACCGGAACCGCCGCCCGGAGAACATCGAAGAAACGATCTTCCGGGTCACCGTTCGCGGCGGCAGTTACGAAATGGTGGTCGAAGACCAAACTGCGAAGAAGTGAGTGCGGCGGGTGGTCGCGCGGCCACTTCGCCCGTATCCTTACACTCTTCGTAACCGAACAACGTATCTGTTGGACCGGGAAGCCATGTACGCGATCTTTGAAGACGGCAGCCGCCAGTACCGCGCCGAAGTCGGCGCGACCGTGACCATCGACTTCCGCGAAGTCGAAGTTGGTAAGCAAATCGAACTGAACAAGGTGCTGCTGGTCGCCAGTGGGCCCGACGTGACTATCGGCCAGCCGACCGTGGCCGGCGCGCGGGTGCTGGCTCAGGTGGTGGACCTCCCGAAGGTGAAGACCGTCACGCAGAAGTTCCGCCGCCGCAAGAACTACCGTCGGCTCAAGGGCCACACGCAACCGCACGTGCGCGTGAAAGTCACGCACATTCTCAAGTCCGGCGAAAACCCGGCGTAATCGCGCGCCGGCTCGGTCGGTTAGCGGTGCCTTGTTCCACGCGGCGCGCCCGTTGCGCGCCGCGAGAACTCTTCGGGGCACGGCCATGCGCACCCTCTCGTTGTGTTTCGCGCTCGCCCTCGGAACCGCGCCGCTCGGTGCGGCCGAACCCGCGCGCCCGCTCGCCGAAAAGTACCTGCACGCGGGCGAACTCGCGCGCGGCGAACAGGCGCTCACGGTCGCGCTCGACGCGACACCCAAAGACGACCAACTCCGCTTCGGTCTCGGTGTGATTCAGTTCGCGCGCGCCATCGAGCGCCTCGGCCAAGCGCTGCACCAGTACGGGGCGAAATCCGAGAACGCGACCGTGCCGTTCCTGCGCCTGCCGGTGCCGAAGAACGACAAACCGCACGCGATCAGCTACGAGGCGCTCGGCCGCACACTCGACGTGTTCGTCGCGGACCTCGGGCGCGCGGAGCGCGCGCTCGCGGGCGTGACCGACGACAAGGTGAAGTTGCCGCTGCGCCTCGCGCTCGTGAAGTTCGACCTGACAGGCTGCGGGAAGTCGACCGACAAGTTCCTCGACGTCCTCACGCGGCTGAACGGCGGCCGGTTCGAGTTCCAAACGGACAACCCGGACCTGCTCGTGTGCTTCGACCGCGGCGACGTGGCGTGGCTGCGCGCGTACTGCCACTTGCTCAGCGCGATCGTCGAAGCGTACCGCGCGGTCGATCTGGAATGGCTCTTCGATGAGCGCGTGAAGCACGTGTTCCCGAAGGTGGAGCCGAGCCGCCGCAAGCCGGCGAACGACGACGAACTCGTCATCACCGACGGGGCGCGCCTCGGCCGGTTCCGGAAGCACATGCTCGACGTGTGCAAACTCAACCGCGAGACGTGGCGGCACATTCGCGCCGAAACGGACAACGACCACGAATGGCTACCGCACGCGAAGCAGAAGAGCGCCATTGGGCTACCGGTCGATGATCGGCGCATCGACGGGTGGCTCGACTTCGTGGACACGCTCGAAGGGCTGCTCACGGGGGAGCGGTTAGTGTCCCCGGAACTCCTGAACCTCGTCGGCTGGAAGTGTGACGACAAGGGTGTGAATTTCTCCAAACTGCTCAGCGACCCGCCCGCGAAGTTGAGCGACAAGAAACTGCGCGACGACGGGATCGACGCGAAGTATCTGGAAGCGGTGGGCGACAAGAAGACGTTCGGGTTGGCCGACGTGTTCCGCGTGTGGGGGGTACTGAACAACGGCCCCTTCGGGTTCGCCTACGCCGCGTGGTTCAACTGACCGCGCCGCGCAGGTGCTCTACGAACTTCACAAGGTCCGGCGGCAGCGGCATCTCCCAGCGGAGCGCCGCGCCGCTCGCGGGGTGCGCGAAGCCCAACTCCGTCGCGTGCAGAGCCAACCGCGGCGCGCCGGAGCGGTCGTCGAACGCGGTCGCGTTGAACCGCTTCACGTACACCTTGTCGCCGCAGATCGGGTGCCCGGCTTCGGACAGGTGAATGCGAATCTGGTGCGTGCGGCCCGTTTCCAGCCGGCACTCGATCAGTGTGTAGCCGCGCAACTGTTCCACAATTGCAACGTGCGTGATCGCCTCTTTGCCCACGTCCGGTAGCTTCGTGCTGCCGCGCCGCCCGTCGCCGCGGTCTTCCACCAAGAACGAGCGAAACGTTTGCGGCGCGAGGGTGCCCGGCACCACCGCGAGGTACCGCCGCGCGACGGTGTGCTTGCGGAACTGCGCGCCCAGTTCGCGCTCGGCGAGGACGCTGCGCGCGAACACCAGCAGCCCGCTGGTTTCCTTGTCGAGCCGGTGAACGATGCGGAGCCGCGGGAGCGCGCTCGGGTCGCGGTTCAGTTGGTGGGCGACGGCCCATTGCGCGAGGTCTTCGAGTGTGGGGTCCAGTTCGCGCCGCTTCTCGGACCACTCGAGTTCGGACGGGTGCCGCACGGTGTTCACGCCCGCGGGCTTTTCCACCACAACAACGTGTTCGTCGAGGAACCGTACGACGAGGCGCTCGGGGTGCGCGGTGCGCGGCAGGGGCTTGGGGTGATTGAGGAGCGCGACCGTTTCGCCCTCCTTGAGGCGACGGGCTTCGTCCGAACAGACCGAATCGTTAACGGTAACGCGGCGGGCTTCGATGAGCTTGCGGACCTCGCCCCACGACGGCCCGTGGAGCCGCGAGCGGAGCACTTTGGCGAGCGTGAACCCGGCCTCTTGCGGGGCCACCGCGAACGGTTCGAGTGTCATCGTCATTCCTCGTCCGGCGCGCCGAAGTCCACGCCGCTCCAGTCGTCGTCCGGGTCCGGCACGTCCATGTACGCGTTGCACTCGGGGCACGTTTCGGTGGTGCCCATAGCGGCCGCGGGCCACTCGCTCACGTGGCCGCACTCTTCGCACGTCGCCTGCACGGTGCCGGTGCGCGCGGCGCGCTTCGCCTGCGCGCTTTGCACCAGCGCCTTGTTCACCGCGAGGTTCAGCAGTTCGCGCGCTTCGTCGGCTTGCTTCGGGTCGTTCACGAGCACCGGGAACGATTCGGTCGGTACGGTTTCGGTCGCGCCGAACAGCCCGGCTTCGAGGTGCGGGCCACTCGTGCCGTGCTCCGCTGCGATGTTGTTCGCGGCGAGCAGTTCGATGACCACTTCGGCGACGCGCCGGCTGTCGGCGACGAACACCGTGCGCGGGTCGGTCGGGTTGTCCATGTGAGTGCCCTTGGAGAGGTGCCAGTGCGCGAGTGCGCTTCAGGAGAAATGATACCGCGAAACGCCGAGCGGCGGCATTGTGCCGCCGCCGGTTCGTGCCGATCGTGGCGCGGCGCTACTGCTTCTTGCCCTTGCCGCCGCCGACGGCGGTCGCGGCCGCCTTGGCCGCCTCGCCGAGTTTGCTCTTCTTGTCGCCCGCTGTGGCCTTCTGAATCTCGCGGATCGCCGGCAGCGCGTCCTTCGCTTCTTCCCGCATCACGGCCAACCCGCGGAGCGCGCCGATCTTCACCGCGTCGTCCTTTTCGTCTTTCAGCATCTTCACGAGGATCGTGCCCGCTTTGCTGTATGGTTCCGCGGCCTTGCCCAGAGCTTCGGCCGCGGCGGCGCGCACGGCCGGGTCTTTGTCTTCGGCGGCCTTGTACACGTCCGGCAGCGCCTCGGCGATCAGCCCCTTCTTGATCTGCGCCAGCGCGCCGAGTTCGGTGAGCGCTTTCACCTTCGCCTTGCTGTCTTTGGTCGTGCGCAGCTGCTGCGCGTACCGCTTGGCCTCGTCTTCGCGCTCGCCCGCGAGGACGTTCGCCTGCGCGCACAGGAACAGCGCGCCGTTGAACAGCACCACCGCGGCCATCGCCTTTGCGAACCGTGTCGCGCCCATGTCTGCGCCTCCGATGTGTGGGTATCAGTTCTAACCCTACTACGGGACCGGTGTACCGGTTGGACGCCGGAACGCGGATTTTCGTTCCCCCGGCGCGCCGGTTGTGGTGAAATCAGTCTCTCCCACCTTCCGCGCCCTCCCACCGTTTTCGGAGTCGCAACCCCATGCGCACCATTGCGTTCGCCGCTCTCATTTTCTGCGCCGCCCCCGCAGGGGCCGAAGACTGGCCCGTGTGGCGCGGCCCGCGGGCCGACGGCACTGTCACCGACACCGGGTTCGCGCTCAAGTGGAGCGCCACCGAGGGCGTGAAGTGGAAACTGCCACTCGCGGCCGGCGGGCACGCTTCGCCGGTGGTGAGCAAGGGCAGGGTGTTCGTCGCGGGGTGCAACGAAGAGACGAAGGCGCGCACGCTCGCGTGCGTTGATCGCGCCACCGGGAAACTGCTGTGGGAAAAGACCGCGGTCGTTTCCGGTCTCGAAAAGAAGCACGGCGAGAACAGTTGGGCCAGTTCCACGCCCGCGGCCGACGGCGAGCGCGTGTACGTCACCTTCCTCGACGCCCCCCAAGCCCGCGTGTTCTGCTTCGACTACGACGGCAACAAACTGTGGGAGAAGACCCCCGGCGAGTTCCACTCGCAGCACGGGTTCTGCAGCCCGCCGCTGCTGTACAAGGATTTCGTGATCGTGAACTGCGACCAAGACGCGCCGCGCGGCCAAAAGGCGTACATCGTCGCCTTCGACAAGAAGACCGGTGAGGAGAAGTGGCGCATCGACCGGCCGAACAAGCTGCGCTCGTACTGCCCGCCGGTCGTGCTCGAGTTCGCCGGCAAGAAGCAAATGGTGCTGACCGGGAGCAAGTGCGTGACGAGCTACGACCCGGACACCGGCGAACGGTTGTGGATCGTCGACGGGCCGACCGAGCAGTTCGTTTCGAGCGTGGTGGCGCACAACGGCCTCGTGCTGCTCACCGCCGGGTTCCCGGTGTACTGGGTGATGGCGATCGACCCGACCGGGCAGGGCAACGTGACGAAGACGCACGTGAAGTGGTCGGTGAAGAACGAGGGCGGCTACGTGCCGTCGCCGGTGGCGCATCGCGGCACGATGTTCCTCGTGGACGACAAGGGCGCGGCGAGCGCGTGGGACGTGAAGACCGGCAAACAGTTGTGGAAGGAGCAATTGAGCCGGAGCAAGCACCACGCCAGCACGGTGGTTGCCGAGGGCCGGTTGTACCACTTTGCCGACGACGGCATTTGCTACGTGCTAAAGGCCGCGAACGAGTACGAGCCGTTGGCGAAAAACGTTCTCGGCGAGAAGGTGTTCGCGTCGCCGGCGTTCTCGGACGGCGACATCTTCGTGCGCGGCGCGAAGCACCTGTGGTGCATCGGGAAGTAGCCGCGCGTCACTCCAAACCCAATCGCGCGCTCTCGGCGGGCGTAAGTTCGCCGAGTCCAGCGTTCGTTCGTGCCGCGGCGCGCTCTGCGGCAGCGCCCTTCGCGTTCCCGCTGCGCGCGTAGGCGTCCGCGAGGGCCAGCCGCGCGCGGGGGTCGGTCGGCTTCAGGGCCTTTGCGTCCGCGAGCGCGCGCAGCGCTTTGCACAGCACCTCTTCGCAAAACGCCGCGTCACGCTCCGGGTCCGCGTCCAGTTCGGTCAACAGTTCGAGCAGGCCCGCGCCGCGGTGGAGCAACTCCGCGAACCGGTCGCCGCGCGCTTGCGCCAGCCCCATGAGCTTCGTGTGCGCGTCCGGCAGGTACTTGCGCAGCGCCGGGGAGCGTGCGTCGCACACGAAGCGCTCGAGGTGCTCGGTCGCGGCGTCGGTGTTCGCGGTGCGCGTGTGCAGGTCCGCGAGCTGGAGCCGGTACAGCGGTTGGTCCGGGTGCGCGCGCAGGTGCGCTTCGAGGTGCGTCGCAGCGGCGGCGAGTTCGTTGCGCGAAACGCACTCCGCGGCGCGCGCGAGCGGATCGTAGGGCGCGGTCTGCGGTGCGGCCGGCACGCGGGCCGAAGCGCGCAGCACGTCGGCGGGAGGGGCGGGCGGCACCGGCCGC
>JALHNS010000325.1 GCA_022843445.1 Gemmata sp. | reverse complement strand
GGGGCGCACGCTCCCCGCGCCGCCGCCCGCCGCGCCCGCGGCCAAGCCCAGCGAGGCCCGCGAGGTCGCGGACGCCCTCGTCGAGAAGCTCAAGGCCGGCAAGTACGACGAGTTCGCGGAAGCCCCGCACCTCGGCCCGTCCGGCGACGCCGGCAAGAAGGTCGCGGACCTGAAAGCCGCGATCGCCCAGTCGCGCGAGTTCTGCGCCGCGCACTTTCACCGCTCGGGCGGCGAGTTCGAGCTGGTGCGCGAAACGCTGCTCGGCCCCTCGCTGGCCCGCGTGGTGTACCTCGAGCGGTTCGACACCGGCGGCGTGGTGTGGGGCATGGGCCTGTTTCGCGCCGCGGACGGCTGGCGGCTCATCAGCGTCGCGGTCGAACCGGTCGAAGTCGCGTTTCCCGCCCTCCGGTAGCGGCCCACCGATGCCAACTCCGCTGTTCGCGGTTCACATCTCCGACGGCGCGCTCGCGCCCGCGTGGACCGTCGGCGGGTTCGCCGGGGCCGCGCTGCTGCTGGCCGTTGCGCTCTGGCGGTTCCGCGAAGACGACGTGCCCCGCATCGGCGTGCTGAGCGCCGCGTTCTTCGTCGCGTCCAGCGTTCACCTCCCGCTCGCGGTACTGCCGACCAGCGTTCACCTCGTGCTGAACGGGCTGGTGGGCGTGGCGCTCGGCCGGCGCGCGCCGCTGGCGATCGCGGTCGGCCTCGCGCTGCAATACTTCCTACTCTCGCACGGCGGTCTGAACGCGCTCGGCGTCAACACCTGCATTGTGGCGCTGCCGGCGCTCGCGGCCGGACTGCTGCACCCGGCGCTGCGGCGCGCGGGGGTGCCGGCGTTCGCGCGGGGCGCTCTTTTGGGCGGCGGCGCGGTGGCCGGCGCGGTGCTGCTGAACTTCCTCGTGCTGCTGTTCGGCGGCGCGGACGACTGGGAAGCGCTCGCGCGCGTGGTGCTGGTCGCGCACGTCCCCGTTGTGCTGCTGGAAGCGGCGATGCTCGGCGTGCTGGTGCGCTACTTGGAGAAGGTGAAGCCCGAACTGCTCGGCTCGTCTTAGAGTGGTGCGACGCTCCGCGTCGCATTCGTGCCTTATCGCAGTACGACGCTCCGCTTCGCGTTGGCCACGCAGTCGCCCCTCGCATTCGGTCGGAGCCGTTTCGATTCCGCAGCCTTCAACGACGCGGAGCGTCGTGGCACGATAGAGCGAACACGCGCGCGGCTTCGGCGGCGCGCGCGGGCCAGTCGAAGGTCGCTTCCATGCGCGCGCGCGCTGCCGCGCCCATGCGCTCCAAGCGGGCCGGGTCGCTCAGCAACTCCGCGAGCGCCGCGGCCGGTTCGTCGGCGCGGTCGCACGGCACCAGCACACCGGTTTCGCCCGGCGCGAGCGTCTCGGCGGTGCCGCCGCTCGCGCCCGCGAGCACCGGGCGCCCGCACGCTTGCGCTTCCAACAGCACCATGCCGAAGCCTTCCACGTCGTTGCCCACCGCGCGGTTCGGGAGCGCGAACAGGTCGCACTGCTGGTACGCGGCGAGCAGCCCGGCGTCGTCGAGCGCGCCCACGAACTGAACGTGCGCGCTCACGTTGTGTTGCTTCACGAGCGCATCCAACCGCTCGCGCTCCTCGCCGCTGCCGACGATCGCGTACAGCAACTGCGGGAACCGCTCGCGCAGCCGCGCCACCACTTCGATGAACACGTCGTGCCCCTTGCGGCGCTGGAGCCGCCCCGCGGTGAGCACGACCGTGCGCCCGGCCCACCCGAACCGCGCGCGCGCCTCGTCGCTTCGCGCGGCGGGCACGAAGTACGAGCAATCGACGCCGGGGTGCAGCAGGTGCATCTTCGCTTCGGGCACGCCCCAGTCACGGCGCAGCAGTTCGCGCGCGAACGCGGAGCTGGGGAACACCGCGGTCGCGCCGTTCAGCACGCGGCGCGTGAGCCAGCTCAACTCGCGGCTGGTTCGCGCGATGTTGATGTCTTCGCCGTGCGAAAAGCAGCAGTACGGGATGCCGGTGCGGAACTTCACCAGCCGCGCGACCAACCCTTCGGAAAGCGGCCGTGCCGCGTGGATCATGCGCACGCCCTCGGCCCGGCAGAGGCGGCGCACGGCCCGCGCGGTGCGGAAGTAGTGCCGAATGCTGCCGAAGCTGGCGATGCCGCGGTTGCGCATTTCGAGCGGGAGGCGCGTCACGCGCAGGGTGTGAGTGGCATCGAACGCGGGCGCGTCCGGGTGTGCGCCCGCGGCGACGGCGAACGCCTCGCGCGGCAGCCGGCGGTAAATCTCCCAGAACAGCCGCCCGGTGCCGCCGGTCTTCGGGGGGAAGATGTCGCTGAGCAACAGCGCGCTCATGGTCAACCCTTCTGCACAGTCGCGTACACCGCGCGCAGTTGCGAATACATCGCGTCGAACGTGCGCGCGCGAGCCTGTTCCAGCGCGGCCGTTGCGAGCGCCCCCGCGCGGGCCGGGTCCGCGAACAGCGCGTCGAGTTCGCGCGCATAAGCAGGCGCGTCGTCGTGTGCGATCAGCAACCCGGTGATGCCGTGCCGCACGATCTCCGGTACGCCCGCGGTCGGCGCGGCCAGCACCGGCGTTCCGCTCGCTTGCGCTTCGAGCAGCGTGAGCGGCAGCCCTTCGTTCGACGACGGCAGCACGACCGCGTCCGCGGCGCGCATCAGGTCCGGCACGTCGGCGCGCTGACCGAGGAACTGCACGCACGGACCGAGCGCGTGCGCTTCGACGAACGCGCGCAGTTCAGCCGTGAACGCGGTGCCGCCGCGCTCGACGCCCGCGAGCCAGAGGTGCGCGCCACTGCCGGTTGCGCGCATCAGCCGCAGCGCTTCGAGCGCGACGAGTTGCCCCTTGTGCGGCGAAAGGTTCGCCACCATCAGCACGAGCGAGGCATCGGTCGGCGCGCCAACTTTCTGCTTCGCGGCGGCACGATCACCCGGCGCGAACTTCGCGGCATCAATCGCATTCGGCACCGCGACGATTCGCGTGCGCGCCAGCGCCTCCGCGGGAAGCGAATCGCGCACCTTCGCCGCGAGGAACTCCGCACACGTCACAATCGCGGCCGGCGGTTGCGCGAACGCCCACCGGTACGATTCCGCCGGCGCGTCGATGTGAACGTGCGCAATAGCCGGCGCACCGGCGAGCTTCACCGCGCGGCGCACGAACCCGTACAGCACGTGCGAGTGAACGTGAACGATTCCGCCGGCGCGCCGCAGCTTCCACGCGAGGCGCGCGACCTGCCACAGCGTCCCGAACCCACCGCGTTTCAGGTTGCTTTGATCGAAGGTGCGCACACTCAGTCCGCGCCGAGCGGCTTCGCCCACCGCCGGCCCGGTGTGGTGGCACCAGACGGTTGCGTTGGCTCCGTCGACGCGCAGGCGCTCCGCGACCGCGAGCGCGTACAGGTTCCCGCCGCCGAGTTCCGCGGTATCCAGCACCTGATGAACGAGCGCGCCGCGGGTCATGGGGAACCGGAATGGGGCTGAGCGTCGGAAGGGAGGTGTAGCGAACAGGGCGCGCGGTTCAACGCGACGCCGGCACACAGCACCAGCACGAACACCGCGCGCGCTGTCCAACTGCCGAACACGACCGCGGCGTTAAACATCACGAACGCGACGAACCCGCGCACCAGCCACCAGCGCCAACCCGACCGCGCGGGGCGAATCGCGTCCGCGAGCCACACCACAACCAGAGCGTAGTTCACGAAAATGCCGTCGCCGAAGCCGCCGGCTTCGCGCGTGTGCTCCCACGCGCGTTCGTGCGACCAACCGTGCCCCAAGTGGAACGCGACGCACACGTGCGCCGCGCACGCTACCGCACCCGCGCGCCACGCGAGCTCATAGCCGCACACGCCGACGCACCACAGCACCACTACGGGCAGCGCGCTTGCGCGGATCGCCGGATTCGCGGGATCGGGGTCGGCCGTTCCGTAAGCCAAATAGCTGAGCGGCACGAGCGCGAACAGCACGATGCTCACGCGCGCCGCGCACGGTAGTTGTTGGTCCGGTGGCGGTTCGGCCATAAATCAACACCCCTCTCGGTAGCCCAGTGTACTCGCGGAGCCGCACATGAGTCGCCGAACCAAGATCGTCGCAACCGCCGGCCCCGCGTGCGACCCGCCAGAAGTGCTCGACGCGGCCCTGCGCGCCGGCATCGACGTCGTGCGCGTGAACTTCTCGCACGGCGCGCCCGACGAACACCTCGCGCGGGTGGCCCGGTTCCGCGAAGCCGCGAAGCGCGTCGGCAAGTTCGTCGCGATCATGGCCGACCTGCCCGGCCCGAAGTTGCGCGTGAAGATGGCCGCGGCCCGCGAACTGAAAGTGGGCGACGACGTGTGGTTCTCCATGTCGCGCGAGCCGGCGCACGACGGCGACTTGGTGATTACCGAACCGGAGATGCTGCTCGACGTGCGCCCCGGGCAGCGCATGCTGCTCGACGACGGCCGGCTCCAACTCGAAGCCGGGAAGCCGAACGGCGGGCGGCTTCAGGCGCGCGTCGTGGTGGGCGGCACGCTCTCGCCGAACAAGGGGCTGAACCTGCCGGACACGCTGCTCTCGCTGCCGGCGCTCACGCAGCGCGATTACGAGTCCATCGCGGTCGCGGCGAAGGCCGGCGTGGACTGGGTCGCGGTGTCGTTCGTGCGCGGCGCGGAAGCCGCGCACGAGGTGCGCGGCGCGTGCCGAGCTGCGGGGCTGGACGTGCCGGTGCTCGCGAAGGTGGAGCGCCCGGAGGCCGTGGGGCGCGTCGGCGCGATCGTCGCCGCGTTCGACGCCATCATGGTCGCGCGGGGCGACCTCGGCGTGGAACTGCCGCTCGAGCGCGTGCCGAACGTACAGAAGACGCTCATCGCCGCGGCCCGCGCCGCCGGGAAGCCGGTCATCACCGCGACCGACATGCTCGATTCGATGCGGAACAACCCGCGGCCCACGCGGGCCGAGGCGAGCGACGTGGCGAACGCGATCTTCGACGGCACCGACGCGGTGATGCTCAGCGGCGAAACCGCGGTCGGCTCGTACCCGGTGGAAGCGGTCGCGTGCATGCACCGCATCGCGGTCGAAACCGAGGCCTACATCCAACAGGCGCGGCAAGCGCGCCAAACGGTGTACGACCCGACCGCCGACGGCATCGACGGCTCCATCACGCTCTCGGCGTGCGGGCTGGCGGACGAAGTGGGCGCGACCGCGATCGTAACGCCGACGCTGTCGGGCCGCACGGCCCGCATCGCCGCCCGCTACCGGCCGTGGGCGCGGGTGGTGGCGGTCGCGCCGACCGACGCCGTGCTCCAGCGGCTGGCGCTGGTGTGGGGCATCACGCCGGTGCGCATGACGCCGGTGCCCGCGGGCGGCGACCGCATGGCGACGGCGGTGAAGGACGCCTTCGCCGCGGGCACCGTGAAACCGGGCGAGAGGGTAGTGGTGCTGGCCGGGCACCCGATCGCCGGCGGCCCGCGGTTCCCCACGGTGCGCGTGGTGCGCGTGGGCGACGAAGGCGCGGCCGTGGAACCGTAGGCGCGGCGGGTCACAGGAACTTGATGCACACCACGCCGGCCACCACGAGCGCCGCCCCCAACAGGCGGCCCGCGGTGACCGGCTGTTCGCTGAGGCCCATCAGCGCGAAGTGATCGAGCAGCAGCGAGCACACCAACTGCCCGCCCACGACCAGTGCGATGAAGAACGCCGCGCCGAGCCGGGCCGCCAGCGCCGCGCCCGCCAGCACGATGAGCGCGCCGAGCGGCCCGCCGATCCAGTTCCACCACGGGGTTTCGCGCAGGCTCGCCGCGACCGGCACCGGCGGGCGCAACAGCAGCACCGCGAGCGTGGACACGATCAGCGTGCCGAGAATCGACAGGTACGCCGCCGCGAACGGGTCGCCCCCGATGTTCTTCCGCAGGCTCGCGTTCGCGGACGCTTGCAGCGCGATGCACGCCCCGGCCCCGACGGCCAAGAGCGCGAAAATGGTTGTGTGCATGCCGAACGTTGTATGGCCCGCGGAGCGCGGCACTCACCAATCGGAACCGAGCACCTCGCCGCCCGCGGGCGTGACCGCGCCCGTGCCCTTGTTCCGCGTACGGGGCGCTCTCGGGTCCGGGCCGGCCGGCCGAAGAAACGGCGCGGGCTTCACCCCGTACCCGACCCACCAACTCCCGCCAATTTGAATCTGGGAACGGCTCACGCCGTCTTCTCGCGGCGCACCCTTCGGGTTGCACGCCCGGCCGCGATTCGCTATTCCCCGGTACTCGTGTTTCGCGTCCGGGGTCCGCTCATGCCGCTGCCGGTGGCGCTCGAACTCGCCGATATTACCGTGCGCTACGGCGCGCGCGCAGCGGTGTGTGGTGTGTCGCTGGGCGTGCGACGGGGCGAAATCGTCGCTCTTCTGGGGCCGAACGGGAGCGGGAAAAGCTCCACCCTCGCGGTCGCGGCCGGCGTGCTGGACCCGGCCGGAGGCACCGTGACGGCCGAAGGGCAACCGCGCGCGGCGAACCCCGCGGCGTTCGCGGCGCGCGTCGGCTTCGTGCCGCAAGAACCCGCGCTCTACGACGAACTCACCGCCTACGACAACCTCGCGTTCTCCGGCGAACTGTACGGCCTCGGCGGGGCCGACCTGCGCCGCCGCGCCTTGCGCGCGCTGTCGCGTGTGCGCCTCTCGGACCGCGCCGGGCACCGCGTCGGCACGTTCTCCGGCGGGATGAAGCAGCGGCTGAACCTCGCCGCGGCGCTGCTGCACGACCCGCCCATTCTGCTGCTCGACGAACCGACCGCCGCGCTCGACCCGGCCGCGCGCGACGCGCTCTTCGCCGACCTCGCGCGGTTCCGCGACGACGGCCACGCGATCCTGCTCACCACGCACCACTTGGACGAAGCCGAGAGCGGCTGCGACCGCGTCGGGGTGCTCGATTCCGGCCGGTTGGTCGCACTGGGCGCGCCGGCCGAGTTGCTTCGCGCGCGGCCCACCGAGCGCGCGGTGCTGTACGGCCACCTGCGGACGGTACCGCCCAAGTACCTCGTGCGCGCGATCCGCGAGCGGCTCGGGCGCGGCGCGGAACTGGACGTGACCGGGCGGCGGCTGCGGTTGGCGGCCGACACGCCCGAAGACCTCGGCCGCGCGCTCGCGGCGCTCTTGGCCGAGGGCATCGACTTCGAGGCGTACCGCACGCCCGCGGGCAGCATGGAGCGCGCGCTCCGCGAAGGGTGCGAGGTGGCGAGCGCATGAGGTCACGCTTCTCACTCACGTTCGCGCTCGCGCGCAAGGACTGGCGGCTGTTCTGGGCCGACCGGCGCGCCGCGATCCTCTGTTTCGTCGTGCCGGTGCTGCTCGCGGCGGCGTTCGGCGCGATCTTCCACAAGCCCGCGAGCGCCGGCGGGCCGAAACTCCCGCTGCTCGTGGTGGTCGAAGACGGCGGCGCGTTCGCGCGGCTCGCGGCCAACGACCTGCTCTCGTCCCCGCGGTGCGACGCGCGCGAGGTGTCGCGCGCCGAAGCGAACGAACTCGTTGCGAACAAGCGCGCGGTCGCGGTCGTACTGCCCGTCGGCTTCGACAAACTCAAAGACTGGGAACCGGGGGCCGGCGGTTCGCGCCCGGACGTGCGCATTCTGCACCACCCGAGCGCGACCACCGAGCGCCAGTGGGCCGAAGGCGTCGTCACCGATTCCGTGATGCGGCGCACGGCCCGCGAAGCGTTCGGTGCGAAGGAGAGCGAAGTCGCGCCGCCGTTCCGCGTGCAAGCCGATGCGGTGTCGGCGCACCCCGGCGCGTTCGATTCGTACACGCACAGCTTCTGCGGAATGACGCTGCAATACCTGCTGTTCTGGGGCATGGAAAGCGGCCTGCTGCTGCTGCGCGAGCGGCAGCGCCCGGTGTGGCTGCGCGCGCGCGCCGCGGCGGTGCCGATCGGGTGCGTGGTGTGCGGCAAAGCGCTAGCCACCGGCGCGGTCGCGGTGCTGCAAGTGCTGGTCACGTTTGCGGTGGGCTACCTCGCGTTCGGGGTGAAGGTGCACGGCTCGTTCGCGGGGTTCGCGCTGCTGGCGTGCGCCGCGTGCGCGCTGGCCGCGGCGACCGGGTTGCTGGTCGCGGCGCTCGGCGGCACCGAGGCGCGGGCGCGGAACGTGAGCATCCTGTTCATCCTCGGCGCGTGCATGCTGGGCGGGCTGTGGGTGCCGGCGTTCCTGCTGCCGGACTGGGCGCGGAGCGTGCAAGACGCGCTGCCGACCGCGTGGGCCATGCGCGGCCTCGAAGCGGTGACGTGGCAGCGCGGGGGGTTCTGGTCGGCGGTGCCGGGCGCGCTGGCTGTGG
>JALHNS010000324.1 GCA_022843445.1 Gemmata sp. | reverse complement strand
CTGGGCCGCCGGTTGCTCGAGCGCGGCGTCCGCTTCGTGCAACTGTTCGACGCGCCGGCCAACAACGCCTGGGACCACCACGGCGGCATCCGCGAGAACCTGCCGAAACGCTGTCAGGCCGTGGACCAACCCATCGCGGCCCTGCTGACGGACCTGAAGTCACGCGGGCTGCTCGACGACACGCTGGTCCTGTGGGGCGGCGAGTTCGGTCGAACGCCGACGGCGGAGGGCAACAACGGTCGCGAGCATCACCCGTTCGGTTTCTCGATGTGGCTGGCCGGCGGCGGCGTCAAAGGCGGGATGGCGCACGGCGCGACCGACGAGTTCGGTTGGCACGCGGTGGAGAAGAAGGTCCACGTCCACGACCTGCACGCCACCATCTTGCACCTGATGGGCCTCGACCACACAAAGTTGACCTTCCGCCACGGCGGCCGCGACTACCGCCTCACCGACGTCCACGGCGAGGTCGTCAAGGAAATCCTCGGGTGAGAGCGCCGCCGGGCCGGGAAAATCGTTTTTTTCGCACGGGATTCCGACCAGTTCGGCTAACTCGCAATAAGGGTGATGTGGGCGCGGACCGGGCGGAGCGATCCGCGGGTCGGGAGTGTCGCCGAATGCCCGGAGCGAGGTCGGAACGTAACCCGCTGCAGGAACAGAACATGCCCGCGTTTCGGATTCTCCTTGCCGGCCTCATCCTAGCCGCGTTCCTCCAACCGGCGAAGGCCGACGACGAGCGGTTGCGCGACGCTATCGACCGCGTGATCCAGGCGGGCTGGGCCAAGGAGAAGATCACCGCACCGGGTCGGTCGTCGGACGCGGTGTTCCTGCGGCGCGTGTACCTCGACCTCGTCGGCATGATCCCCACCTACGAGGAGGCAACCGCGTTCCTCAAGGACGCCGACCCGAAGAAACGCGACAAGCTCATCGACACGCTGCTGGCCGACCCGCGGTTCGCCCGTCAGCAGTCCCACGCGTGGGACCTGGCGATGCTGGGGCGCAGTGCCAAGCTCGTGGACGGAACGGTCGGCCACCGGAACCGCGAACGGTTCCGCCAGTGGCTCGCCAAGCAATTCGCGGCGAACGAACCGTGGGACCGCATCGCCGCGAAAATCCTCCGGGCCGAGGAGGACGGTTCGCAGCTCTTCTTCGCGGTGAACAGCGGCACGGACGAGATGGTGACCGCGGTCTCGCGCGTCTTCCTCGCGACACAGATCCAGTGCGCCAAGTGCCACGACCACCCGTACGAGCCGTGGACGCAAAAGGACTACCACGGCATGGCCGGCTTCTTCGTCCGCACCATGACCGTGGAGGTTCCGGGGAAGCCCGAGGTCACGAACCAGAAGGGCAAGCAGTATCTCGTCGGCGAGAAGGCCGTCGGCGAAGCACTGTTCGCCACCGAAGAAATCGACCCCAAAACCAAGAAGAAGCAGTCCGTCCCCATCAAGCCCAAGTTCCTCAACGGCGCGGTGCTGACCGAGCCGGAACCGGCGAAGGATTACGTCGAACCGAAGCTGAAGCCGGGCGAGGTGCCGCCGAAGCCGGCCTTCTCGCGGCGCGAGAAGTTCATCGAGTGGATGACCGCGAAGGACAACCCGTACTTCGCGCGGGCGGCGGTCAACCGCGTGTGGGCGCAGTTCATGGGACGGGGCTTCGTACACCCCGTCGACGACTTCAACTCGCAGAACGCGCCCAGCAACCCCGAACTGCTGAAAGCGATCGAGAAAGAGTTCGTCGCACACAAGTTCGACCTGAAGTGGCTCGTCCGGGAGATCGTCACCAGCGAGGCGTACCAGGCGACGGACCTCGGCCCGGTCGCCGACGCGATGCCGAAGCACTACGAACGTGCCCGCATACGCCCGCTGAGCGTCGAGGACCTCACGGCGTCGCTGCACGTCGCAACGGGGCTCGGCCTCGAATCGGCCCTGAAAGCCGAGCCGAGTTCCCAGATGCTGCAGTACCTCGGGCAACCCGCCGACGGTCAGGGGCGGTTTCAGGGCAGTCTGTCGGAGCACCTGTTCCTGCACAACGGCGACCAGTTCCGCGGCCTGTGCCGGCCCAACAAGGGCAACCTCCCCGAGAAGTTGCTCACCGGTTCCGAGGACTGGGGCGCGAAGGTCGAGCGCCTGTTCCTGTCGGTGCTGAGCCGGCCACCGACCAGCGAGGAGAAGGAGCGGTTCATCAAGTACCTGAGTGCGGACGCGAAGGACCCGAAGGCGGCGGCGCAGCGCATGGAGGACGCGGTGTGGGTGTTGGTGTCGTGTTCGGAGTTTCGCTTCAATCGATAACCAGGCCGGAGGGTGGCAGATGAATCGGAACATCCGGGCGGGCGCCTGCAACTCGGGGCACCACCTGAGCCGTCGCTCGCTGATGAGGGGGCTGCTGACCACGGCGGGCGGCTACGCGGTCGCGAACTGGGGTGCGTTGACGCACTCGCAGACGATTGCGGCGGAGGCGAAGCGCTCCGGCAAGCGCTGCATCATGCTCTACATGGGCGGCGGCGCCAGCCAGATCGACACCTTCGACATGAAGCCAGGGCGGCCCACCGGCGGCGAGTTCCGCCCGGTTCAGACCAAGGTCACCGGCATCCAGGTTTGCGAGTACCTGCCGAACGTCGCGCGCCACGCCGACAAGCTCGGGATCATCCGCAGCATGCGGACGAAGACGCCCGACCACGGCCCCGGCGGCTATTACATGCACACGGGCTACAACCCGGGCGAGCGCTTCCCGCACCCGGAAGCCGGCGCGATGATCGCCAAGTACTGCGAGAACCCGGACAGCGACCTGCCGAGCTTTGTCAAGATCGGCGGGCAAAGCGGTATTTACGGCTCGGGTTATCTCGGCCCGCGGTACGAGCCGTTCGTGGTGGAAGAGGACGGCCGGGTTCCCAACTTCGTCAATCCGAGCGTCGGGACGGAGGTTCAGGAGCGGCGCGGCGAGTTGCTGGACTTCATGGAGCAGCGGTTCGCTGAGGAGCGCAAAGGTGAGCCGTTCGCGGCGCATCGCACGGCGGAACTGCGCACGGTCCGGCTGATGCGGGCCCGCCAGGCTTTTAACGTCAGTGCCGAATGGGAGAAGGCCAAGGAGCGTTACGGGGACAACAAGTTCGGCCGTGGGTGCTTCACCGCGCTCAAGCTCGTCGAGGCCGGCGTGTCGTTCGTGGAGGTCGCGCACGGGAACCACGACACCCACATGGACAACTTCCCGATCTCCAAGGCGCTGTACTCGACCATGGATCCGGCCTGGGGCTCGCTCCTGGACGACCTGACGCAGCGCGGCCTGCTGAAGGACACATTGGTCGTGTGGACGAGCGAGTTCGGCCGCACGCCCGCGATTAACGTCCGGGCGGGGCGCGACCACTTCGGCCGGGCGTGGACGACCGTGCTCGCCGGCGGCGGCATCAAGGGCGGCCAGCACTACGGCTCCAGCGACCGCGACGGGTTCGAGGTCGCGGATAACCCGGTCGGCGAAGCGGACTTCATCGCGACCATCTACAAGTCCATGGGCGTCAACCACCGCGCCAAGCACTTCCTCGGCTCGCGGCCCATCTGGGCCACGCCGGAAGGGTCCAAGCCGATCGAGCAGTTGTTAGGGTAACCGTGTGCCGGGCGGGTCTGCGGACTCGCCCTTTACCGCAGACGGGACGCCAGTCCCTCCCACCACCGCAGACGAGTCTACGGAGACTCGTCCTCCCTGTTGAAGTTGGGTGCACTGTGGCAAACCCATTTTCCGACGCGAAGATCCTTTACACGCTCCCCTGGAGCAGCGACGTGGTTTCCGCCGTCGCGTTCATCGGCAGCGACAAGGTCGCGGCCGCCAACCGGCGCGGGGACCTCCTGATCTGGAACCTCCTCTCAACTGGCGACAAGAGCCCCGAGCCGGCCCGGCGACTCGTCGGACACACCGGCCCGATCAACCGGCTCCTATGCAGTCCCGACGGCAAGACGCTGATCTCGGCGGGCAACGACCGGGCCGTCCGGTTCTGGGACGCACTCGCGAGCGACGGCAACCCCGGCACGATCGTGATGAACGACGGCTACAGGTTCGTGGGGGTCACGGAGAAAGTCGCCAAGCTCCCCGACCCGCCGCCACCGGTCACCGCGAAGGTCGTCGAGCAGAAGCCGATCCGCGAGTTCGCGGGGCACAAGGAATGGATCTGGGGGCTCGCCCTTTCCCGCGACGGCAAGACGCTGGTCACCGGCGACGACTCGAAACTGGTGATCCTGTCGGACGCGCAGAAGGGCACCGAGCAGCGTCGCTGGAAGGTGAAGCAATGGGTTCGCGCGCTCGACATCTCCCCGGACGGCAAGGTCGTGGTCACGGCGGAGCAGTTACCCCATTTGTCTGAAAAAGAAGCCGAGAACGGTCTGCGCGGCTGGGACGCACAGACCGGCGAGATGAAGTTTGACGCGAGCAAAGGGCTATCCGGGGGCGTGACGACGGTGCGTTTTTCGGACGACGGGAAGTACCTGGCGTTCTGTGTGGGCAGCATCGACCGCGACGGGCCGGCGGGAAAGGTGTTTCTGCTCAACCCCACGACCGGCGAGAAGGCCCGAGAACTGACCCCGGCGCATGTTCGAGGAGCCACCGATCTGGCCTTCCACCCGGACGGCAAGCACCTCTTTACGTGCGGTCGCGACCGAGTGGTGAAGGCGTGGCAACTCAGCGACGGTGCGCAGGTCCACGAAATCAGCCTCTCCCTTCAAGATAAGGGGAAGCAGGGCCCATTCACGCCGACGCTCCACGCGGTTTCGATCGCTCCCGACGGGAAGTTGCTGGCCGTCGCCGATGCCGAAGGGAGAGTCGTCATCTGTTCGCTCGCTGCGAAGTAACGTGTCGAACGTATTCATCGCAAGCGGCAGATCAGGAGAACAGGCATGCACAGCACAGAGCACATGTCACGTCGCTCGCTGATGAGGGCGCTGCTGACCACCGCTGGCGGAATGGCGGTCGCGAACTGGGGCGCGCTCACACATTCCCAGACGATCGCGGCGGAGGCCAAGCGATCCGGCAAGCGCTGCATCATGCTCTACATGGAGGGCGGCGTCAGCCAGATCGACACCTTCGACATGAAGCCGGGCCGACCCACGGCTGGCCCGTTTCTGCCGATCCAGACCAAGGTGAACGGAATCCAGGTTTGTGAATACCTACCCAACATCGCGAAGCACGCCGACAAGCTGGCGATTATTCGCAGCATGAAGACCCAGTCGGTCGATCACGGCATCGGCGGGTACCACATGCACACCTGCTACCCGTCCAGCCAGCGCGTTCCGCACCCGGAAATCGGGGCGATGGTCGCCAAATACTGTGAGAACCCGGACAGCGACCTGCCGAGCTTCGTCAAGATCGGATCCGGAAGCGGTCTGTACGGTGCGGGGTATCTCGGGCCGCAGTTCGAGCCGTTCGTGGTGGCCGACGACGGCAAACTTCCGGGGTTCGCCAACCCGTCCGTCGCGGCCGACGTCCAGGACCGGCGCGGCGAGTTGTTGAACTTCATGGAGGAGCGATTCGCGGAGCAGCGTCCCGGCGAACCGTTTGCGGCGCACCGCACGTCCGAACTTCGCACGCTGCGGCTCGTGAAAGCACGGAAGGCTTTCGACGTGTCCGCGGAATGGGAGCGGGCCAAGGCGCGCTACGGCAACGGCAGTTTCGGCCGGGCGTGCTTCACGGCGCTCAAGCTCGTCGAAGCCGGTGTCCCCTTCGTCGAAGCCAGCCACACCGGCTACGACTCCCACAACGACAACTTCCCGGTTCACAAGGCCAACCTGCAAGTGCTCGACCCGGCGTGGGCGTCGCTACTGCAAGACCTTCAAGATCGCGGGCTGTTGAAGGACACGCTGGTGGTCTGGACGAGCGAATTCGGCCGCACGCCCGCGATCAACTTCCAAGCGGGGCGGGACCACTTCGGCCGGGCGTGGACCATCGTGCTCGCCGGCGGCGGGATCAAGGGCGGCCAGCATTACGGTGCCAGCAACCGCGACGGCTTCGAAGTGCAGGACAACCCCGTGAACGAGGGCGACCTGTTCGCCACGATGTACAAGACGCTGTGCATCAACCCGCGGGCCAAGCACTTCCTCGGCAGCCGCCCGATCTGGGCGACACCGGAAGGGGCGAAGCCGATCGAGGAACTGCTGGGGTAGGCGTGTCGCGATGACTGGAAACCTGCCGGGCGGGGTTTCACTCTCGCGTTGCGCCGTCCAACCGGGAGGACGACCGCGGCCTTCGAATCGTTCGAGTTCCCGTTCGCTAAATGAGCGACATTCCGATGAGTGCCTTTCACAGAACTCGCTTTGTTGGTCGCCTTGCGCTTCTTGGAGTCGCAGTTGTCGTGCTTTCGTCCCAGGTGCCGAGTCAACGGGCTATCTCGCAGGAGCCGAAGGCCGAGAAGAAGAAGTGGCCGAACGCCTGGGTGCCGGAAGGAAAGCTCCGGGGCATCCTGCATTTTGACGGCAGGCAAGCAGGCGACCCCAAGCCTTGGAAGCCCTTCTGCGAGCGCCACGGCCTCGTTTGGTTTCCCTTCGGACGCGATGGTGACGCCGCCTTTCTCGATGAGAAATTCCGAGCGGAAGTCGCAGCGGAGTTGAAACGTCCCGAACTCGTCAACGCCCCGGTGATCCGCGTGGGGCTCTCGTCGAACGGCGGGTTCACGACGCTGCTTGCACAACAGCATCCGGATCGCATGCTGGCATGTGTGGCCCATCAGCCGTTGCCTCCCTGGGCCAAGGGAAATGAGAGCTTCCACTTCAACCGGAGGACCGAAACCAAGTCGTCGCTCGTGGGAACGCCCCACGACATTTCGCAGTCGCTTCGGGTGCCGTGCATCCAGCAAGCGGGCGAGAACGATCCCGTGTGCGGCACCATCATGGCGTACGGCCTCGACCGTTACGCTCGCAGCCAGAAAGCGCCGTGGACTTACTTCTGCCTGCCCCGTGGCGGGCACGGCAACGTGCTGCCGAACGAGTTGTTGATGCCTTGGCTGGAAGGCGTCATCGCGCAGCGACTCCCCGCCGACGTGGATCTTTCCAAGGGACTGCCCAAGCTCAACGACATCCGGGTCGAGGCGGGTTGGCTGGCCAATCCGGTCACGCTGGAAATCGCCGAGTACGCGAAGTACGCCGGCGATAAGACCAAGGCCACCTGGTTGCCGAACGAGGCGAGCGCCGTGGCGTGGACGAAATTGGGCAAGGCCATGCCTTACGAGCTCCCCGAGCAATCGGTGGGCAAGCCGTCCGGGCTGATCGACAAATTGGTGATCCACGACCCCAAGTCGAATCGGGTCGTACCTTCCGATTCGGTTTACGGCGAGCCGTGGAAGATCGTGGCGAATCTCAAGCCGGGGGACGTCGGCTGGAAGGTGTTTCCCAGCGCCGGACCTGTGGCTGTGATCGGCAAGGTCCCCGAGCTTGTTCGCGGTTGCGACTGGATCAAGCCCGACAATGCCTCCCTGGGCTTCGCGGGCGAGGTGCTGATGGAGTTCACTCTGACCAACCGGGCAACCGTCTACGTGGCCCACGACGAGAAGCTCGCGAAGAAGCCGGATTGGCTCGCGGACTGGAAGGACACGGGGGAGTCGTTGCAGGGCGGATATCTGGGGAATGAACGCAGCTTCCGGCTGTTCGCAATGGAATTCCCCAAGGGGGCCACAGTCAAACTCGGCCCGAACGGCGTGAGTGTCGAGAAGCAGGAAAAGCCACAGTTGCTACCGTGGATCTACCTGACGATCGTAAAGCCTCAGGCCAAGAAGTAGACCGAATGCGTGCCACGAAAGGATGAGCGAACGCCATGCGTCACTCCAGTTCCCTTCTGATATTCAGTTGGTGCGCGCTGGCGGGTCAACAGTTCGCCGCCGCGCAACCCGCGCCCTTCGCTGACGCCAAGGTGATCCACACGCTTCCGTGGAACAGCAACGTCATTTCCGCCGTCGCGTTCATCGGAAACGACAAAGTTGCCGCGGGGAACAAAAACGGTGACATCCTGATCTGGAACCTCCCATCGAAGGGAAGCGACAAACTCGAGCCAGTGCGCCGACTCGTCGGCCACACCGCTGAAGTCAACCGCCTTCTGGTCACGCCGGACGGCAAGACCCTCATCTCCGCGAGCAACGACCGCACGGTGAAATACTGGGACGCGCTCAGCGACGCCGGAACTCCGGGCACCGTCGTGCTCAACGACGGGACGCCGTTGAAGGGTGTCGTCGAGAAGGTGGACAAGTTGCCGGCCCTGCCTCCGCCCGTCGAGGCGAAGGTGATCGTGCAGAAGCCGGTCAAGGAACTGGCGGGTCACAGATCGGAAGAGCA
>JALHNS010000323.1 GCA_022843445.1 Gemmata sp. | reverse complement strand
GGTCGGTGTGCGGTTTGGTGTCGGCGTCGCGCGCGACCGGTTCGCGCGCCGCGCGGGTCGCGTCGCCGCGGCGCGTTTCGGGGTCGCGGCCGTGTGTGGTGTCGAGGTCGGCCCACGGGTTCGGCGCGTCGCCCGCGGTGTCGGGCAACGGGAGCACCATTACCGCCCGCATCGAGATACTGTTGAGAATCTGTTCGAGTTCTTCGGCTACTGCTGCGGCGCTCGTGCCGCGCGCGTCGGGGTCTTTCGCGAGCAGCCGGTCGATCAGGTCCGAGAGCGCCGGCGGGAAGCCGGGCACCACTTCGGCCGCGCACGGCGGGTGCTCGCTCACCACGGCGGCCATCACCTCGAACTCGCCGTCGCCGGTGAACGGGCGCGCGCCGGTCGCCATCTGATAGAGCACGACACCGAGACTGAACAGGTCGGAGCGGAAATCGACCGGCTTCGAGCGCGCCTGTTCCGGGCTCATGTAGTGCGGCGTGCCGACCAACTCGCCGCGCTTCGTGAGCGGGTTCGCGTCGTCCCGCGAGCCGGGCGCGGCCACGGTGCCGCGGGCGATGCCGAAGTCCAGAATCTTGACGCGCCGCTTGGGCGCTTCGAGCCAGACGTTACCGGGCTTGATGTCGCGGTGAACGAGGCCCGCGGCGTGCGCGGCGGCCAGCCCCTCGGCGATCTCGCGCCCGATGCGCACCAGTTCCGCCACCGGGGGCCGCGGGTTCTGCTTCAGCGCGGCCGAAAGCGGTTGGCCCTTCAGCACCGGCATCACGATGTACACGCCGCCGTTTTCTTCTTGCGCGTCGTAAATGGTGACGACGTGTTCGTGCTCGACCGCGGCCTGCGCGCGGGCCTCGCGCAGGAACCGCGCCCTCGCGACCGGGTCGCGCGCGAACTCCGCGGGCAGCACCTTAATGGCGACTTCGCGGTTCAGTTCCGGGTCGCGGGCGCGGAACACCGCGCCCATGCCGCCGCGCCCGAGTTCGGCGAGCACTTGGAACCGGCCGATGTACGGCAGGTCCGGGCGCGCTTGGTTCGGCGCGGCCGGCTTCGTGCGGTTCGATTGCGGGTTCGTCGGGTTCATGCGGCGCTCCGAGATGTGCCCCAACTGTACCGCGGGCGCGGCGCGCCCACAAGAACCGGCGTTTGCACCTTCCCCGCACCGCGCGCCGCGGGTACCATCTCTCGCACCTGCCGCCCGGTTCGCCTCCGCGAGTTTCCACCATGCTACGCATCGCGCTCGCCGTTTTCGCCGCGCTCTGTGCCGCGCCCGCGTCCGACGCACAAGAGAAGAAGCCGGTGCGGCTGTTCGCCGAGGCCGAAGACTTCGCCCCGGTCGGCAGCGGGTGGAAGGTGCTCCCGTACCGCGACAACTACTTCGCGGGCAGCTTCGCCGTTACGTTCCTCTCGCGCATGGGCTGCCTCAGCGCCCCGGACGAGATCGACGCGGGTAAGAAGGCCGTTGCGGAGTTGAGCATTAACGTTCCATACGAAGACACATACGAATTGATGGCCCGCTACGAGCAACCGTTTCAGTTCGCGTGCGAGTTCACGGTGGAAGTGGAGCAGGGCGGGAAGGTGGTGGCGACGTTCCCGTGCGGGCGGCTCGATCAGCCGAAAATCTGGGCGTTCAACAATCACAAGCGCGTGCCGATGGAGCGCTACAGTTGGAGCGGTACGGACAACATCGTGTGGCAGCACCCCGGCAGCGTGAAACTCGCCGCGGGGGCCGCGAAGTTGCGATTGATTGCGCTCCCGCAGATGGACGGCGACAAGCCGCGCGTGAACATCGCGAAGCGCAACGTGGACGTGATTTGCCTCACGAACGACAAAGCCGGGATGACCGCGCAGGCGAAAGCCACCTACCTCGAATTCGACGGCTGGCTCGTGCAGGACGGTGATCTGTTCGTGCGGTTCACGAACCCGAAGGACGCGCCCGCGCCCGTGGTGCCGATCGTCGCACCGTTCGATCAGGGCCAGCACTCGCCGTATTACGTTCACATCCGCGACTGGCCCACGCAGCAGGTGATGAAGAGCGGGCGCACCGTATCGGAAACGAAATTCGTCAACGCCGGGCCGCGCAGCGAAAAAGTGAAACCCGACGCGCTCGCGAAGGTCGTAACGCCAGTGAAAGGCGCGATCCCGGACGCGGAGTACCTGCAACCCGGTGATACGTCCGGTTGGGTGCCACTCGGCCAATCGGTAGACGCTCTCAACTATTCGCAATGGTTCCCAAAGGCGACCTACAAGGGCAAAGCGGACGGAATCTATCTGCGCTGCGAGTTCGGCATTCCCGACGGCAAGGGCGGCGTGAAGGTGATTAAAGATGTGACGGTGAAAGGGCCGGCACAGAACCTCTCGCCCGCGTGCTTCGACATTCCGGGCTGCGCGAACCCGCACCCGGACCTCGCGGCGGCGCTCGCCAAAAGATATTGGTTGCCGCAGATTCGCACGCAAAAGGAAGTGATCGACTGGCTGACCGCGGAGGTGGCGAAGTTCCCGAAGGTGGGCAGCGTGCCGAAACGCATGCCGGTTTACAACATCATGGGCTTCAGCGGCGCGCTCGGCGCGTTCCCCGAAGCGAAACAACTCGCAACGATGCTCGGCGATAACACGATGGTGAACGCGGTCGGCAAGAAGCGCGAACTCGTGGCACACTGGGGCGACCCGTCGGTGGAGTGGATCAAGAAGCAGGAAGCGACTCGCAAGGGCGGCTTCGACGACCTCGCCATCGTCAGTTACGGGGACGAAATCCACCTCCCGGCGGTGCCGCTGAAAGATGACGAATTCGCGGCGTGGCTCAAGGCTCGCGGCGTCACCTACGACGGAGCAATTAAATACACGACGACGAAAACCGATCCGCTGTACTACTACTCGCAGCTCGCCGCGAAGGAGAAGGGCGGCGCGAAGTATGTGGAAGGCACCGCGTACTACAAGACGAAAGGTGTGCGCACCGGCGCGAACTACTCACCGCACGCGAACTACCTCGTCACCGACATCGACTATATTAAGCCGTTCAAGATGCGGGCGATGTCGATGCCGTGGACCGAAGACTACGCGTGGCAGATCGCGGAGTTCAGCCCGCAAGTGGTCGGCTACCTCGTGAGCGGCCTTCGGGCCGGGGCGAAGTACGACGACCTGCCAATTCACATGTACGTGATGCCGCACTCGCCCGGTCAACTGGCGAGCGAGTTCCGCCAGAGCTTCTACTGCTCGCTCGCGCACGGCGCGAAGATGATTAACTACTTCTGCGCCACGCCTTCCGCGGTCGGCTACACAGAAAACTACATCGACAGCTACGACCTAAAGATGTGGAAGGAACTCCACAAATGCACGCACGAGCTCGGCATCGTTGAGGATTACATTCTCGACGGCAAGGTGCGCCCGGCGAAGGTCGGATTACTGCTTTCGAGCACCGACGAACTGATTACCGGTGTGAATAACTTCTCACTGGCGATTCACAACAACGAGCGCAAGGCGCTGTATTACGCGCTCCGCCACGCGCAAGTCCCGGTCGATTTCCTCAGCGAAGACGACGTGATCGAGGGCCGCGCGAAAGACTACAAGATCATCTACCTCACGCAGCAGTACGTTCATTCCAAGTGTCTCGCTTCGCTCCAGAAGTGGTGCGAAGCGGGCGGCACCGCGATCGCGATGGCCGGCGGCGGCTATTGGAACGAGTTCCAGAAGGAGAACCCGGCCGCGGCCAAGTTCTACGGCGCGACCGGGAGCAAGATTAACACCGACCCGAAACTCGTCTCCAAGTATCTCACGAAAGAGAACGTTCCGTTCCTCAGCAAACACGATCTGCCGCAATACGAGGCGCTCGACCAAGTGCAATGGAGCCTGCGCGGGCTGCCGAAGGTGGAACCGGACCCGAACCCGGCCCCGGAGCACATCTTCAACGTGCCGGTGATCGCGTGGAAGCAACCGCTGACCGCCACCGACGCCACCGTGATTGGGAAGTTCAAGGACGGCTCGCCGGCGGTGGTGATGAAGAAGCACGGAGCCGGGCGCGCGATCCTGTTCGGGTTCCTGCCGGGCCAAGCCTACGTGCAAAGCGGCCTGCCGATTCGCCCGGTGGATCGCGGGGCGAACGCCGACAGCTACGCGCACTTCCTCCCCACCGGCATGCGGCTCCCGCTACTGTCGCGGCTCACAGACGACTTCCTCGCGCTGAACGCGCGCGACGCGAAGTATGTCGTCACAACCGACGGCCTCGTGGAAACGACGTGCATTGATACGCCCGCGAAGGACGGCAAACCCGCGAAGCTCGCGGTCCCGCTCATCAACTGGAGCGGCGCGGAAGCCACGTCACTGACGATCACGATTCGGGGCGTGGACAAACCGAGCAAGGTGCGCAGCGTCGAACGCGGTGAGTTGAAGTTCACACAAGTGAAAGGCGGCATCCAGCTTCAGATGCCGCTGAACGTCGCGGACATGATCTTGATTGATTATTGATGCTCGGCGAACGGCCGGTGTTAACCGGCCGGTTCTTCGCAGCACCAGAACACCGGCCGGTTGACACCGGCCGTTCGCCCAATCCCTCCCACCAAACCCACCATGCGCACCACACTCTCCCTGTATGTGCTCGCTTTGCTCGCCGTGCCCGCGACGGCGCAGCCGAAGGACGCCAAAGCGCCGTTCCACTACGCGATGGGCACCGCGTACCACATCCTCCCCGGCACGCACACCGACGAGAGTGGGTACTTCTCGCTCAACGAGGGGCACAACGGGAAAATCTACGTCGGCACCGCGGCCTACGGGTTCAACGCGTACCT
This sequence comes from Gemmata sp., assembly GCA_022843445.1. GTDB lineage: Bacteria > Planctomycetota > Planctomycetia > Gemmatales > Gemmataceae > Gemmata. Next base: position 3,538 of record JALHNS010000323.1, on the reverse strand, counting down.
CATCGAATTCGACCCGAAGACCGGCAAACAGCGCGTCGTGCTCGACGTGAACAAAGTGTGCGGTCTCACGACGCCCGAGAAGCCGACCTACGCGGCCCAATCCAAAATCCACACGCGCAATTTCGTCGCGCCGAGCGGCAAAATCTATGTCGGTAGCAAGCAGGGTTACCGCCGAGGGAAAGACGACACCGCGGACTACCCCGGCGGGTACGTGATGGTGTTCGACCCCGCCACCGAGAAGACCGAGAACCTTGGGATGCCGTTCAAGGGCGAGGGCGTGAACGACGTGACCGCCGACGAGAAAGCCGGTCTCGTGTATGTGGTGACGTGCGAAGATCACCACTGGATGGTTCTGGATCTGAAGACGAAGAAGTACCGCGAGCCGGACGCGAACCTGCGCGTCACCCCGTACGCGCAGACGCTCGTCGATCACAAGGGGCGCGCCGTCGTGCTGTCGCGCGATTTCAAACTCGTGCGGTTCGACCCCGCGACGAACAAACTCGAACAGCTCGCGCTCGCGCCGGGCGTGGGCAAGGCCGACGACAAACTCGGGCCGGCGTGCTGGGCGCTCACCGCGGACGCGAAGAGCGCGTACCTCGTGCGCATGTCGGATTCGACGCTGTACCGCATCGACCTCACGGCCGACGGGCCGATGGTTCCCGTCGCGGACTGCGGGAAGATGCTCGGCGGCAAGCACCACGATTCGCGCGGCTCGCTCATTGTGGGCACCGACGGGAAGGTTCACGCGCTCTTCCGCCAAGACAACGAAACGAAGTTCGGCACCGGCTACCTGCACCACCTCTGCACCTACGACCCGACCACGAAGGCGCACACCGACCGCGGGGTGTTGGGCGTGAAGAACGCAGACTGGTTCGACTTCGGCCCCGGCAAAGACGGCAAGCCGAAGCCGTGGAGCCACGGGTTCCACAAACTGCCGGACGGCGTGTACACACCACTGCACGCGCACATGGCGCTGATTCAGGCGAAGGACGGCACGTTCTACGCCACTATCATTTACCCGTTCACCTTGCTGAAGATCGACCCGAAAGACCTGAAGTGAACGGGGACCGATGGCGATTTCCTTCGCGCTCGAAGGCACGTGCGGCGCGGCCCGCGCCGGGACCGTGCGCACCCCGCACGGCGACGTGCCCACGCCCGCGTTCATGCCGGTCGGTACGCAGGGCACCGTGAAGGGGCTTACGCCCGAAATGGTGCGCGCCGCCGGCGCGCACATCATTCTCGGCAACACCTACCACCTCGCGCTGCGCCCCGGTGACGAACTCGTGCGCGACCTCGGCGGCCTCCACAAGTTCATGAACTGGAACGGCCCGATCCTCACGGACTCGGGCGGGTTCCAAGTGTTCAGCCTCGCGTCGCAGGTGAAGATCACCGACCACGGCGCGAAGTTCAAAAGCCACATCGACGGGTCGCCCCTCGAACTGACACCGGAACGCGCGGTCGAGATTCAGCAGAACCTCGGCTCCGACATCGCGATGGTGCTGGACGAGTGCCCGCCGGCCGACGCGGACCCGGCGAAGATGCGCGCCGCGGTCGCGCGCAGCATCAAGTGGGCCGAGCGGTGCAAGCAACACCACTCGCGCCCGCAGCAGGCGCAGTTCGCCATCGTGCAGGGCGGCCTGAACTTGGAGCTGCGCGCCGAGTGTGCGAAGGAACTGGTGGCGCTGGACTTCCCCGGGTACGCGCTCGGCGGGTTCAGCGTCGGTGAAGCGCCCGAGGCCATGCACGCGGCGCTCCCGGCGTGCGCGGCGTGCTTGCCCGAACACAAGCCGCGATACCTCATGGGCGTCGGCCGGCCGCAAGACCTGCTGGCAGGGGCGGCGAGCGGGATCGACATGTTCGATTGCGTGATGCCGACGCGGAACGGGCGGAACGCGCTCGCGTTCACCAGCGACGGCCCGATCCGGTTGCGGAACGCGAAGTTCCGGCGAGACGCGGCCCCGGTGTCGTCCGATTGCGCCTGTTACTGTTGCGCGAATTACTCGCGCGCGTACCTGCACCACCTGTTCGCGGCGAACGAGATGCTCGGGCCGACGCTGTTGAGCGTCCACAACATCGCGTTCTACCTGACTTTAATGCGCGAAGCGCGGGCGGCGATCCTCGAAAAGCGGTTCGAGAGCTTCCGCGCCGCGTGCCTTGCCCGGTGGAACGCGGCTCCCTAGATTGTGAGTTCCGATTGTAGCGACCCTACAGCCGCGCGCACCCTTTCGCAGGCACCGATGAGCTTCTTCTCGCTGTTCGCCGACGACCCCGCACCGAAGCCGCCGGATCTGGGCTGGCCGTTCAACAGCCCGACGTTCCCGTTCGCCGTCATCGCGATGCTGTTCCTGTTCTGGATCGTGGTGCTGCGGCCCATGAGCCGGCGCGAGAAGGCGGAAGAGGCCAAGAAGATGGCGAGCATCAAGCGGGGCACGAAAGTGCTGACGAACGCGGGCATCGTGGCCGTGGTGGTAACGGCCAAAGAGGGCGAAGACGAGATCGTGGTGAAGTCGGAAGACTCGAAGTTGCGGATCAAACGGAGCGTGGTGGTGCAGATCCTCGGCACCGACGACGCGGAAGCGGCGAAGGGGTAAGGCATCCCGGGCCGGACACAACGACGCGGTGAACACGGTCGGACAGGAAACGGAACGCCATGCAACGGAACTACCTTCGCGGGCTGCTCATCTGCCTCGTGCCGTGCTTGGTCGCGGCGCTGTTCGCGGTGCGCACCGACAAGTACCGGCTGGGCATCGACCTCGCCGGCGGCACGATCCTCGTGTACGAGGTGAACGTCGAGCGCACGGCGATCCGCAAGCAAACGGAGCAGGGCGGCAAAGAGGCCGATCCCAGCGCCGCCACCAAGGCGCTCACCGCCGACGAGGTGCGGCAGCTCGTCAACATCAGCGACTTGGCCGCGCAGATCAAGCGCCGCATCGACCCGACGGACATTAAGAACGTCACGGTGCGGCCCAGCGGCGACCGGCGCGTGGAGATCATTCTGCCGCTCAGCGGGGCCGCGAGTTCGGGCAAAGAGGCGCTGAACCAAGAAGACATCGAGGAAGTGAAGCGGCTCATCTCGCAGATGGGCGTGCTCGAGTTCCGCATCATCGCCAACGGCACCGACGACGGGGAGGGCCTGAGGGCGGCCCGCGACAAGATCGACGCGGACGAGAAGAGCGGCGCGCTCAAGGCGCTCGCCGAAGCCGGCCTGCCGCCCGCGGCCCCGGCCGACGAGTTCACCGTCGAGATCGGCGACTCGAAGGCCAAAGTGAAGTACGTGTGGACCGAACTGGCACCCGAGGCCCGGGCCGAGATGGGCCTGAGCAACGCGAACGAGCTCGAGAACAAGGGGCTGTGGGCCGAACTGAAGGCCGCGCGCAACCGCGCGGTCGGCGTGCCCACCAACGACCTCGCCACCGCCAGGCGACTGATCTACAGCCGCGAGTGCGCGAGCCGCGAGCGGCTCGCGATCGAGGCGCTGGAACTCGAGCGCCTGCGGCGCGAGAACCCGGGCAAGAGCGACGAGGAACTCGAGCCGCTG
>JALHNS010000322.1 GCA_022843445.1 Gemmata sp. | reverse complement strand
CGCCGACACCGCCCGGCCCGCCCCCGCCGCACCGAAACCGGCGCGCCGCACCGCCCCACCGGCCGGCGGCCCCAGCGCCCGCGGGCGCGTGCTCATCGGGTTGCTCGGGCTGGCCCTCGTTGCGGGCGCGGTCGCCGCCGTCCTGCTGTGGCCGGACCCGAAGCCGATTCCGCCCGTGAACCCGCAGCACGCCGGGCCGCGCAAGTTGTTCGTCTCCAAGACGCCCGGCGAGAACACGTTCCCCACGCTCCGCGAGGCGCTCCTGCGGGTGCAACCGGGCGAAACCATCGTGATCGCCGAACCGCGCGTCACCGAAGCGGCGCTCACGTTCGCCCGCGGGCCGCGCAACGAACCCCCCAAGGACGTGACCGTCGAATCCGGGCTGCCCAACGGCGCGATCGCGGTCATCGAGTTCCTGCCGCCGCCGAACGTCAAAACCGGCACCATGTTCGCGTCCCCGAAGCCCGAGGGGCTGCGGCTGCGGAACCTCGAGTTCGACGGCAAGGGCGTCGCCGAGATCGGCATTCAGATCGGCGAAACCGCGTACGGGGCCGCGCTCGAAAACGTCACCGTGCGGAACGTTCAGAAGACCGGTGTGCTGCTCTGGAACGCGGCCGGCAGCGAGCAGCGGCCGCTGGTTCTGGACCGCGTGCGGGTGATCCAGTCGGCGACCGGCGAGGCCGCCGTCGGGCTGCTCTCCACGAGCGAGCGGCTGCCCAACAAGCACATCGCGCTGCGCAACTGCCGGTTCGAGGGGCCGGGGCAGTGCGCCGTCCGCTTCACCGGCCCGTTCGCCGACGTCGAGGTGAGCAACTGCCGCATCTTCGGCCCCGCCGCGGCCGCGCTCGCGTTCAAAGCGCCCACCGGGCAAGCGTGCCGCGGAACGGTCGTCAACAACACCGTGTACCGCGCCCCGCTCGGCCTGAACTTCGAGTCGCCGCCGGGCGAGGGGCGGTACGAACTCAAGGTGCGCCACAACTACTTCGCGCACACCGGCCAAGCCGCGGCGCTCACCGCGCCCAAGGCGCAAGGCCCGGTGCCCGGCCTCGCCCCCGAGCACAACGCCCACGACCCGCACTCCAAGCCCGGCATCCTGACCGATACGTCGAAAGTGGACGCCCCCCAGTTGCCGAACCCGAACCCCGACGACGACGCGACCTTCCTGCGGTTCCCGGCCGACAAGTTCCCGACCGCCGGCCCGAACAAACAGCGCGTCGGCGCGCAATAACCCGTTACGGTTTCCACTGCCCCGCGATCGTGACCGCGAACCACAGCGCGCTCTTCGTGCCGTCCGCGTTCACCGGCCGGCGCACAGCGGCCACCCACACGCCGTCGCCCTTGCTCTGCACGCTCGCCCCGTCGCCCTTCCCCGCGTGCGGCCACATGAGCAGCACCGCGGGGTGCCGGCCCTCGTTCACCAAACTGCTCACCTCGATCAGCTTCTTCTTCTCCATCGGCTCCGCGCTCTTGTCTTTGTCGGCGGCGCACATCAGGCAGAAGTCCGGGTGCGGCGCGGTGTTGGTGTGGTCGCCGATGTCCGGCTGAACCGCGAACCGCAGCGTGTACACACCGGCCGCGAGTTCCTGTTTGCGATAGTCGGTGAACGCCGTCGGGAACCGCACCGCGCCGACCAACTCGCCTTCGGGAATCTCGCGGTAGGTGAGGCCGTTCTTCACCTGTTCGGCGCTGGCCTTCGCCGGCACCTCGGCGCGGAACCAAACGGTCATCACTTCGGTGTCGCCGTCGCGCACGACGAGTGCGCTTTCGTCGAGCAGTTTGCGCACGTTGGCGCTGAGTTTATCGGGCGGCGCGGTCTTCTCCACCTTCGCCGCAAACTTCGGCTCGGCGGCGCAGACGGGCGAAGCACAAGCGACCAACACCAGAAGCGCGCGCATGAAGTGTTCCCGTGAGGAGATTCAGAACGGAATGTCGTCGCCGCCCTCTTCGGCCCCGCCGACCACGTCTTCGCCGAAGCGCGCGATCACTTGCTGCCACACGCGGCCGCGGAACCGGTTCCCGGCGAGCAGGTTCAGGCGCTTCAGGTTGTCGAGGTACGGCGAGCGGACGAGCGCGCGGGCCGCGTCGTTGTCGAGGTCGTTGTTGGTCAGGTCGAGTGCGGTGACGCGCCGCATCGCCTTGTGTGACACGAGCGCGAGCAGCCCGGACGGCGCGAGCGTGGGGTGCAGTTGGTACACGACCAGAAGCCCGTCGGTTATTGCCCCGGCTTCGTGCTCTTCGGCCACCTCGTCGCCGCACAGGTTCAGTGCCGTGACGCGCGCGAACGCGGGCTGCGCGAACAGCGCTTCGACGCGCGCGCCATCGAGCGGCGGTCGCGACCGCACCGTGAGGTTCGTCGCACCGAACCAGTGCGGACACTCGGTCACGATCTTCCACCGCAGCGCGAGCGGGTCGCCCAGCTCGCGCCCGTCCAAGTTCACCCCGCGGCCCGGGTGCGAAAACCCGCGGTCCAAGTCCGTTTCGGCGAACGGCGGCGCAATCAGCAGCATCGCTTGGTGCGTGAGTAGCGCGAACCGCCGTTCGGGTTGGCCGGAGGGTACGTCCGGGGGCGGCAGCCGCGCGAGTTCGCACTGCACGCGGATCAGTTGCGCGCGCTTCTCCTGCCCGTTCTCTTGCAGGTAGTCGGCGTACACGAGGCGCGCGGTATCGTCGGCGGGCGTATCGAAGATGGCCCGCAAGAACGCTTCGTGCTGTTCGAGGTCGCCCATTACAGTAGCCCGGTGCGCTCGTCGTACCCGAACATGCGGTTGAAGTTCTGTACCGCCACGCCGCTCGCCCCGCGAATCAGGTTGTCTTCCGCCGCGAGCACCAGCACTTTGCCGCGCACCACCTTCACGCACACGTCGAGGAAGTTCGTGTGCGCGGTGTCCTTCGTCGCCGGCGGGCTCGTACGCACGCGCACGAACGGTTTGTCGGCGAAGTACCCCCGATACAGTTCCACCAACTCCGCTTCGGTCACGGCGCGCGTGGGCGTCGCGTAGATCGTGCTGAGGATGCCGCGGTCCATCGGCATCAGGTGCGGCGTGAAGATCACCGAAACCGGCGCGCCGGCGATGTCGGAGAGCGCCTGCTCGATTTCCGGCGTGTGCCGGTGGTTCCCCACGGAATACGCGCTCACGCTCTCGTTGCACTCCGGGAAGTGCGTCGTGAGTTTCGGCGTGCGCCCCGCTCCGCTCACGCCGCTCTTGCTGTCGATCACGATGCCGCTCAATTCGATCAGCTTGTTGGCGGCGAGTGGCGCGAGACCGAGAATCGCGGTCTGCGGGTAGCACCCGGGGTTCGCGATCAACTTCGCGCCACCGATTCGCGCGCCGTACACTTCGGGCAGCCCGTACACCGCATGCGACAGGTTCGCCGCGTCGTGATGCACTTCCTTATACCACTGTTCGTAAACGCGCGCGTCCCGGATGCGGTAATCCGCGCTCAAATCGATCACGCGAATGCCCGCGGCAAGCAGGGGCGGAATCGTCTCCATGCTGGTGCCGTGCGGCAGACAGCCGAACGCGACTTCGACGCCCAATTCCTTCAGCGCCGCGGCGTCGAAGGGCTTGCACCGTAGGTCGATGCGGCCGAGCAGCGCCGGGTGCAGGTCCGCGAGGTGTTCCTCTTGGCGCGACGACACCGCGACGATTTCCGCGTGCGGGTGCCGCAACAGCAGCTTCACCAGCTCGACCGCGGTGTAACCGGACCCGCCGAGGATCGCAACCTTCGTCTTCGTCATGTGGCCTCCGCCCGCGAATGCGCGTTCCCGTAAAGTATATCACCATGTCAGAACCCATCACCATCACGGCCGCGGCGGAACTGATCCGCAACGGCGCGCTCACGCCCACAGACTTGCTCGAACAGTGCCTCGCACGCTGCGACCGGTACGAAGACCGCGTTCGCGCGTGGGTGGTCATCGACCGCGACGGCGCACGCGAACAGGCGTCGCGGCTCACAGCGGAACTGAAGGCCGGGCAGTGTCGCGGACCGCTGCACGGCATTCCGGTTGGCGTGAAAGACATCATCGACGTGTTCGACCTGCCGACCGCGTGCGGCTCGAAACGGTGGGCGCACAGTTACGCGCGCCGCGACGCCACATGCGTGGCGCGCTTGCGGGCCGCGGGCGCGGTCATCATGGGTAAGACCGTGACGACGGCCTACGCGAGCTTCGACCCGCCGCCGACGCGCAACCCGTGGAACCTCGAGCGCACGCCGGGCGGCAGTTCGAGCGGTTCGGCGGCCGCGGTCGCGTGCGGCATGTGTTTGGGCGCGCTCGCAACGCAAACCGGCGGCTCGATCACGCGCCCCGCGAGCTACTGCGGTGTGTACAGCCTGAAGCCGACGCACGGTCGCGTGAGTGTGGACGGCGTGCTGCCGCTCGCACCGAGCCTCGACCACATCGGCGTGATGGCGAACAGCGTCCGCGACTTGGCGCTGCTGCTGCAACCGCTCGCGCGAACGGACACCGACGAAGTGCCGAAGCCGTACCACTATTCGCGCGAGATCGAGCACCCGCGCATGTACGAGCGGCACAAGGAACTCGCGGCGCTGCCGGACTTCGCTTCCGGTCGCGCGGAACCGGCGATGGCCCGCGCGTTCGAGCGCTTGCAGAAGAACACCGCGAAGGCGGGGTGGGCGTGGTGCGATCTGCCGCTGCCGCCTGCGTTCGCCGACGCGCCAAAGAATCAGTTCACACTGATGGGCGTTGAAGCGGCGGCGTATCACGGCGAACGCATGCGCCGCTTCCCGGACGATTACCCGCCGAAGGTGCGCAGTTTGATCGAACACGGGCAGCGCACCTCCGCACCGGACTTCGCCAACTTGATGAGCCACTGCGCGAGCCTGCGCGAGGAAATCGAATCGGCGTTCGTGGACATGTGGAAGGTGTTCGCAACGCCCGCGACGCCCGGCCCCGCACCGAGCGCCGAAACGACCGGCGACCCCGCGTTCAACGCACCGTGGAGCTATGTTGGCCTACCGACCGTATCGCTACCGTTCGCGTGGAGCGCCGACGGTCTGCCGCTCGCGGTGCAGCTCGTCGGCCAGCGCTGGTGCGAAGACGACCTGCTCGCAACGGCCGCGATGCTCGAAGCCGATGTCGCTTTCGAGCGCCGCGAACTGCCCACATAGTAGTAGGCACGCTCCGCGTGCCGTGTGTTCGGGCCGAGTCAGTTTTCCAACTGTGCGCGTCGCTGTCCGCACTCCACAGAACGGCACGCGGAGCGTGCCTACTACTATGAAGACGCGCGCCCGGCTATGATTCACGGCATGTCGTTCGCGGACTCTCTCGACATCCTGCACGAAGACAACCACTGCGTCGCGCTGAACAAGCCGGCCGGGTGGCCCACTACGCACTTCGACGGCACCGACGAAACCGTGGACCGGCTCGTGAAGGCGTACCTCAAAGAGAAGTACGCGAAGCCCGGCAACGTGTTCCTCGGCGTCGTTCATCGGCTCGACAAGCCCGTGAGCGGCGCGCTGCTGTTCGCGCGCACCAGCAAAGCCGCCGCCCGCCTCAGCGAGCAGTTCCGCGAAAGCGCGGTCGAGAAGGTGTATTGGGCCGTCGTCGAAGACGCGCCCCGCGGTTCGCAACCGCCGTGGGCGAAAGCCGACACCGGTTCGCTCGAAGACTGGCTTTTTAAGGACGAAACGAACCAGCGCGTGGAAGTGGTTCCGAAAGACACACCCGACGCGCAGTTCGCGCGGCTGCTGTTCCAAGTGCGCGCCCGGCACGACGGCCTGACGCTGTTGGAACTGCGCCCGCACACCGGTCGCAAGCACCAACTGCGCGTGCAACTCGCCAGCCGCGGGTGTGCGATCTACGGCGATGCGAAGTACGGCAGCGGGCGACCCTTCGGTCACGCGATCGCGCTGCACGCCCGCAGCCTCACGTTCTTGCACCCGACGACGAAAGAGCCGATCACCGTGCGGGCCGACGTGCCGAAGCTGTGGCGCGGCCGGTTCGCCTACCTGCTGAACCCGACCGCGACATGACCACCGACGAGAAACTCGCCGCGATCTTGGCCGCGGTGCAAACCGACCCCGGCAACCGCGGCCTCGCCCGCGACCCGCACGACAACCTGTTCACCCGCTGGCCGCACGACTTTCGCTCCGCGTGCGAAGGCTTGGCCGTCACAGAGCGCGCGAGCGCTCTCGTTGTCACCGGCTTCTATATTCCCACCGCCGACCCGCCGGCACACGAAACCGACGGGCCGTTGGGCGCGGTGTTCCTCGCTCGCGCGTTCCGCCCGCTGAAGATTCGTTGCGAAATCACAACCGACGCGGAAGCGATTCATGCCGTGCGCACCGGCCTTTCGGCTTGCGGGCAAGACCGTTGCGAAGTCAGCGACCTCGGCGCGCACACCCGCAACGGGCTTAGCGACACGCACGCGATCTTCCTCGAACGTGTTGGCCCGGCGCACGACGGTCGGTGCCGAACAATGCGCGGGCGCGACGTGACCGACCACACCGCACCGGCACACTTGCTGATCGAGAATCAAGACGCAGAAGCCCCCGTGGTCACTATCGGGATCGGCGACGGCGGGAACGAGATCGGGATGGGGAAGATTCCGCACGAGACGATCGTGAAGAACATCCCGAACGGCGACCTCATTCACTGTCGCGTGCCGACCGATCACCTCATCGTGGCCGGGGTGAGCAACTGGGGCGCATACGCGCTCGCCGCCGGTATCCATGTACTTCGCGGGGTGAAGCCGCCGCCGGACCTCTTCGACCCGGACCGCGAGCGCGAAATTCTCGAAGTGATGGTGCGAGAAGGGCCGCTCGTGGACGGCGTGACCGGCCAGCAGACCGCCACCGTAGACGGCCTGACGTGGGACGAGTACACGAAGCCGCTCGTTCGCATCCGTGAGATATTGGAGCAATAATGCTGCTCGACTTTTCCACCGCGACCGGCGAACAGGTACGGGCCGCGTGCCGCGCCGGGGTGTACACCAGCCCCACACCGGGCCTCGCACTTGGGTATGTGCAGGCGAATCTCGTGATTCTGCCGCGCGATTGGGCCTTCGATTTCCTACTGTTCTGCCAGCGAAACCCGAAGCCGTGCCCGGTGCTCGATGTGACCGAACCGGGCAGCCCGGAGGCGAAGCTCGTCGCCAGTGATAGCGACCTGCGCACCGACCTGCCCGCTTACCGCGTCTGGCGGAACGGGGAATTAGTTGAGGAACCCACCGACATCAATTCGCACTGGCGCGACGACTTGGTTTCGTTCGTGATCGGCTGCTCGTTCACGTTCGAGAACGCACTGATGGCCGCGGGCGTTCCGGTGCGGCACATCGAACAGAATGTCAACGTGCCGATGTATAGAACGAACATCAATTGCAAACCGGCCGGGCGCTTCAACGGTCCGCTCGTGGTATCAATGCGCCCTCTACTTCCCGCACAGGCGGTGAAGGCGACTCAGGTGTGTTCGCGCTTTCCGCGAGCGCACGGCGCACCGGTCCACATCGGGAACCCGGAGGCGATCGGCATCCGCGACATTTCCAAGCCGGATTTTGGGGACGCGGTGGAAGTGCGCGCCGGAGAGCTGCCGGTATTCTGGGCGTGCGGCGTCACCCCGCAGGCCGCGGTGATGAGCGCGAAACCGCCTTTCGCGATCACACACAAACCCGGTCACATGTTCCTAACGGATTTGAAGGACACCGACCTCGAAGGCGAGTGACGAGTAGTGCGAGTGTGGAAACGCAGAAACCCCGCATCACTTTTGAGGGTGATGCGGGGTTTCGTGTAAGGAGCCGGCGATACCTACTCTCGCGCTGGACGCACTACCATCGGCCCCAAGCGTTTCACGGCCGTGTTCGGAAAGGGAACGGGTGTTTCCACTTGGGTATGGTCACCGGCATTTCGGGTGAGGGCTTGTGGCCCTCGTGTTTCGAAGATCGATAACAACAGGGTAAAGCAAGTAGTTGTGACACGAGCGAGAAAGGGAACAATGCGGCCAAGCGATCGGCTGTTAGTACCGGTTAGCTGAGTGTGTTACCACACTTACACGTCCGGCCTATCGACCTCGTAGTCTCCGAGGAGCCTTCGCTTACGCGGGATACCTGATCTTGGGGGAAGTTTCACGCTTATATGCCTTCAGCGTTTATCCCGTCCACACGTGACTACCCAGCGGTGCGGCTAGCGCCACAACTGGAACATCAGAGGTGTGTCCCTCCCAGTCCTCTCGTACTAGGGAGAAAGCCCCGCAAGTATCCTCCGCCCACAGCAGATAGGGACCGACCTGTCTCACGACGGTCTAAACCCAGCTCACGTACCACTTTCATCGGCGAACAGCCGAACCCTTGGGAGCTTCTCCA
>JALHNS010000321.1 GCA_022843445.1 Gemmata sp. | reverse complement strand
GCGTGGGCGTCGCGGGCCTGCCACGAGTTCGCCGGTGCGAGCGATTTCGCACGTTCGAGCGCTTCCCGGGCGGCGGGAAGGCGTCCCACCTCGGCGCGGAGCCGGCCGAGGTCGAGGAGCGTGGTGGCCTGGTCGGGGTGGTCGGGGCCGAGTCGCTCGCGCTCGACCGCCAGCCGCTGTTCGAGCCGGGCGGCGGCCTCGTCGAGCCGGCCCGCGAGTTCCAGCCGCCGCGCCTCTTCGCTCAGCCGGTTCCGCTCGCGCAGGCCTTGGGGGTGGTCGGGGCCGGCGTCCGCGAGCGGAACCGGCGGGGCCGGACGGAACAGGTACGCCCCGATGGCGACCGCCGCAACCGCGACGGCGACGGCCAGAGCGAACCGGCGGCGGAGGAGCAGAGCACGCATACCCTTGAACTGCGCGAGACGCGCGCGCATTTCACGCCGCGGCGCATTTTGTGAAATTTTACTTTCCGGCCGCGTCTGGCAGGCGGTGGAGGGTCGCCTCGGCCTTGTCGTAAGTGCCGAAGGCGCGACCGTCGGGTGACAGCGCGGCGCGCGCGGTGCCGGTGACCGGTAGCCGATAGACCTCTTTTCCCTCGCGGTCGAACACCAGAAGTTCCGAGCCGCCCCGCACGGTCGGTCGGGTGAAGAGAATCCGGGTGCCGTCCTGACTCACCACGACGGTGCCGTCCTTCGCAATCGGGAACTCCCGCCTTCGCGTTGGCTTGCCCGTATCCGGATTCCAATACTGGACGTAGTACTTGATCTCGTTTCCAGAACCCGAGTACGCGCACGCCGCAACCTCCCCGGTGACGGAGTCGATGAAGGGGGGAAGCAGGACCACGGCCGTCCCGGCGGGGAACGTCTTCGTGCCGCTGCCGTCCAGGTTCGTGATCCAGAACTCGGTTCGCTCGACGGTGGACTTCTCGGGCGGAAGCTCACAGGTCATCAGGGAGTACGCCCGCGTACCGTTCGGAGACAGGGCGGTGAAGATGTGGTACTTGCCGCGTTCCGCGGTCGGGTCGAGCCGCGCGAGTCGCTGGCCGCTCGGAATGTCGTAGACCTCGCGCCAGTAGCGCGGCTCGTTCCCGGACATCACGACGAACCGTTTGCCGTCCGCCGAGAACGCGAACCCGGCGGGCCAGTACGGCAGCACCCCGATCTGGGACAGGTCCTTCGCCTTACCGGTCGCCACGTCCCACAGTTGCAACCGGTACGCGCCCCTCTTCACTTCCGTGCCGACGAGGATCGATTTGCCGTCTGGGGCGAACGCCGCATCGGTGACCTGATTTCCCGGGGTGTCGAGATCGCAAACGATCCGGCCGGTGGCCGTCTCGAATACCCGCATCGAGTCGGCGGCCCACACGTCGCCGACCTTCCGGGGCACCATCACGAGCCGGCCGTCGGGCGAGAACTGTGGGCGTGCCGGCCACTCCGGACTGAGCCGCGGGATCGTGCGGATCACGCCGGGCTTGTCGGGGAGTGGGGCGAATGCGTCGGCCGACGCGGGCGGGTTGACTGCCGAAACCGCGCTCGCCCCGCCGGCCGGCATCCGGTAGACGCGCAACTCGGTGGCGGTGCTCAGTGCCATCAGCGACCCGTCGGCCGAGAACGTGGTCTGCCCCCCGCCCGTGAACGTGACCTCCGCGGTCGTCTGTTCCCGGCCGTCGCGCAGGTCGTAGACGTGGACCGTCTTGTCGGCGTTCAGCAGCACGCCGTAGCGCCCGTCCGGCGAGATCCGCACTCCGTCGAGACCGTCCGCCGGGCCGAACGGCTGCACGCGCAGCGACTTCCCCGTCTCGGCGTCGAGAAACTCGGCCGAATACCCCTTCTGCTTGTCGTGGCGGGAGACGACGAGTGTGCGGCCGTCGGCAGAGAACCCGACGTGAACCCAGTCGACCCACCCCTTCACGGCCACCCGTCGCGCCTCCCGGCCGGTCGCGACGTCGGTCCAGCGGAGTTCGTGGTGGTATCGGGCGTCCGGGTCGTCCCACCGATCGACGGTCACAAGATACCTGCCGTCCGGGGTGAAGTGTGAGGTGCAGTAAAGGGACTTGTGGCGGAGCGGCTCGAGCGTCGCAACCGTCTTCCCAGTGGTGATGTCGCACAGCCGGACGCCGTCGACGACGTCGCCGGGCAGGACGAGGCTGTGGGCGACGTACTTCCCGTCGCGCGAGGCGACCATGTGCGCCGGCCACCGGTCCACATCGTCGCCGATCGGCTGTCCCTTCCCGGTGGCGATGTCCCACACTTGGAGCCGGAAGTCGGACGAGTTCCAGACCGTTTCGTAGGCCGCCACGGCGCGCCCGCCGGGTAACAGGACGTGGGACGTAAACCGACTGCGAGTCTGACCGCGGGCGGGGCACGCGATCTCGCGTACGAGTTTGCCCGTCGCCACCTCCCATACGAGCAGGTAGAAGACCTCGCCGCCGACGCCGATCGCCGAGATGTGCCGTCCGTCGGGCGAGAGGACCGGCACCGACCCGGCGGCGAAGCTGACGGGCGAGAGGAATGTGCGGAGCAGTTCGAACTTGCCACTCGGCGGTTTCGGCGGGGGCGGCAGCTCCACCTTCGGATCGGGCTTCCGCACTCGCTCGACGGTGACCAGTGCCTCCTTGCCGCGGCGGATCGTTACCCTGTCGGTCGAGAGCGTGAACCCGTCGGGGCCGGTCAGCGTGAGGTCGTACTCGCCGGTGGGCAGCGTCAGCTTCTTCTGGGTCTTCGTGTCCAGAATCGTGACCGTCTTGCCGCCCTTGCTGATCGTCACTTCCACGTCGGCGCTCGCGGTGGTGATGACGACCTCGCCGTTGTCGGTCTGGATGCGGTACACAACCCCGGCGGCCGCCGCGATCAGGGCGAGTGCCGCGACCAACCCGAACGCGAGGGGGCGGGCGAACCGGCCACTCCCGCGGTGCCCGCCGGGGCGCGCCGCCGGTGTCCCGTCGGGCTGCTCCCGTGTGAACGGGGCCAGCGCGTCCGCGACTGCCGCCGGGGTCGGGAACCGGTCCTCCGGCCGCTTGGCCATCATCGTCTCGACCACCCGCACCAGCGCCGCCGGCAGGTCCGGGCGCAGCGCGGCGAGCGGCTCGGGGGCGTCGATCGCGTGCCGCACCATCTTCTCGACCACCGACCCGCTGTCGAAGGGCACGCGCCCACTCAGTAACTGGTACAAGGTGCAGCCGAGCGAGTAGATGTCGGCGCGAATATCGACGGCCCGGGCGTCACGGGTCTGCTCCGGGGCGATGTAGTCGGCCGTGCCGATCACCACACCGGACCCGGTGAGCGCCGGCTCCTCGTCGCGGGCGTCGCGGGCGAATCCGGACAGCCCGAAGTCGAGGATCTTCACCACCCCGTCGGCCGCGAGCATCAGGTTGTGCGGCTTGACGTCGCGGTGAACCATCCCCCGCTCGTGCGCGTGCTGCAACCCCAGCGCAGCCTGCCGGGCGTACTCGCACGCCTCGGCGGTCGGGAGCGGGCCGCGGTCGCGGAGGAGCCGGCCGAGGTCGGTGCCCTCGACGTACTCCATGACCAAGAAGTGCAGGTCGCCGGCCTCGTCGGCGTCGTGCGCCTGAACGATGTTCGGGTGGCTCAGCCGGGCGGCGGCCCGCACCTCCTGCCGGAACCGCGGCCGCGCGGCCCCGGCGGCGAGCAGCCCGGGGCGGATCACCTTCAGCGCGACCTTACGCCCCATCTTGAGGTGCTCGGCCAAGTACACCGCCCCCATCCCGCCGGAGCCGAGCAGGCGCACGACGCGGTATCGCGGGTGGTCGGCCAGTTCGGCCGGGATTTCTTCAGCCGGTTCGGCCGAAGACGTGTCCCCGGTCCCGGCGGCGAAGGCGGTTTCGGCGGCTGCTTCGCTTGGTGGCCGGCCGCGGGCCAGCAGCAGCAGCGGGTCGTCGGGTTGGAGGAGCAACTGCCCCGCGCACTCGTCGCAGGCGGCTAGGTGGGCCTCGACGGCGTCCGCGTCGGCCCCGCGGAGGCGGCCGCAGCCGTACGCGTGCAGCAGGGCGGGCGGCGGGTGCGCGGCGGCGACGGACATGACGGCTCCTCGCGGGGTGGGGAGGAAACGACGCGAGCAGACCGAACCTTTCACGGCTCGTCGACGAGCCCGGCGGCTTCCTCGCGCAGCCGGCGGAGCACCCGCGACCGGGCGATGAGCACCGCGTTGACCGTCAGCCCGAGCTCGACGGCCACCTCGGCCGGCGGGCGGCCGTGCAGCGCGTACCGCTCGAACGCCTCCCAAGTGGGGGCGGTGAACTCGTCGCGGATCAGCTCCAGCAGCCGCCGGGCGACGTGCCGGTCGTGTTCCAGATCCCACCGGCGGGTCAGTTCGCCGTCCGCCGCTTCGAGTTGCTCCAGGTACTCCTCCGCACTCGGACAATTCGAGACGCGGCCGGCCACCCGCCAGTGGTAGCGGACTTGGTAGACGAGGATGCGGCGCAGCCACGTGCGGAACGCCCCGGCGCGACCGGAGTGGGCGAACAGTGGCAGCTTCTCGACTAGGACCGCGAGGACGGTCTGCACGAGGTCGTCCGCGTCCGCTCCCTGAACCGGGTGGCTGCGGAGCCAGTGTTGTAGGACGGGCGTGTAGAGGGAAACGACGCGATCCCAGTCACCGGGCCCGGGCCGCTGCCGGATGCGTTCGAGGAGGCTGAGGGGCGTGGAGGACATTAAGGAGCGGATGGTGGCGTGGGGAGAGACGAAAGCGCCACCCACCAATGTAACTGCTTCGGTCCGGTGGACACAACCCGAAAACCGACTTAGGCCGTGTTGGCAGGTTGTAGGTCATGTGGGTAGTCGGCGAGCCGTGTTTGGGGTCGCGGAGCGCGCTATGAGCCACAGCAACGCGATTTCGGATGCGGACTGGGCGCGAATTGCGCACCGACTGCCGTGCGCGCCGGGGAAGCACGGTCCGGTGTCGGGCGACAACCTCGCGCTGGTCACGCGCGTGTCCCGCGGCTGGCGCTTCCGAGCCGGCCGGTTCGTGTCGTTCCGCTCGCCCCGCGCCTGAGCGCGCTCCGGTTGTCACTTCCTGTCACTTCCCCGCACCAAACAGCGGAACACATCGCTTGCCGACGCGGAAATTCTCGCATTTCGCGCACCGGTGCGCGCCGACCGTTCCCGCGCCGGCGCTATGATGAAGTGCCGGGCGAGCGGCGCACGCGCGGAGGTGTAACAGAATGGGATGGGACAAAAACGGGCGCTATTACACCCGCTCGAAACGCGTCAACGGCCGCGTGGTGCGCGAGTACGTCGGCGGCGGGCGCGTCGGCGAACTGGTCGCGCGGATGGACGCCATCAAGCGCGACAAACGCGAAACCGAGCGGCAGTGCGCGCGGCTCGAGCGCGAGGAGGTCGCGGAGTTGGACGCCCCGCTCGTTGAACTGAACGAACTGGCCGATCTGCTCGCCCGCGCCGCGTTGCTCGCGGCCGGGTACGTCCAGCACAACCGCGGCGCGTGGAGGAAGAAACGTGGCTGACACCAAGACCCCAACGGCGAAGGAAACGCGCGCCGCGCACACCGAGTTGACGAACCTCGCCGAGCGCGCCCGCACCGGCGACGAAACGGCCGTCCCGCTGATTCGTGAGTTCCTCCAGCGCCCCGGCGCGGTCGGCGCGTTCGGTGGCGACCTCGCCGAACAGGTGTTCGTGTCGATGACCAAATCGATAGCCGGGAAGAACCTCGGGTTCCGCGAAGACGTGCGGTGTAAGCTCGACCGGCTCCGCGCCGAACTGAGCGGCGACAACCCGACCCCGGTTGAACGCGTCCTCGTGGAGCGGGTGGTCGCGTGCTGGCTTCAGGTGCAAGACGCCGAACTGCGCGCGGCCCAAGCGACCGACGCGAGTATCAAGCAAGCCGACTTTCACCAGCGCCGCATGGACGCCACCAACCGCCGGTTCCTCGCCGCGGTGAAGACACTCGCGCTGGTGCGCAAGCTCGCGGTCCCGGTCCTTCAGGTGAACATCGCCAAGAAGCAAGTGAACGTCGCCGCGAACGCGGTTGTACCCGCTACTGTGGGCTGAGCGGTTTCGCGCTCACCGGTGACGAGAGAGGAAGGGGCACGCCATGCCGTTCGCGGACGCGGAGAAGGCGCGGACCTACCAGCGCGAGTACCGGCGCACGCGGCGCGCGGGCGACCCGTGTACAACCCCCGGTACATCCCAAATCCCGGTCACGTTCCGGTTGCAAACCGCGCAGGACGTGATCGACCTGCTACAGGAACAGGTGGCGCTCGTGCGCGCGGCAGAAGAAGCCGGGGCGCTGGAGAAGGCCCGCACCATCGGGTTCTTGGCGGCCGTCGCGCTGAAGGCCATCGAAGCCGGGACCCTTGCGGCCCGCATCGAGATGCTCGAGCGCGTTCTCAAGGCCCGAGGCGAAGGGGGTAACTTGTGACCACGACCAAACTCGCGCGCCACTACGACGCGCTCGACCCGGCCGAACGGCTGTCGTTGGTGCTCGCGGCGTGCGCGCGGGGCGACGACGTGGAGCACGCACGACTGGCCGACAGCGCGCCCAACGTGACGTGGAACGTGCCGCACACGTTCGGGCGGGCGCTCGCGCTGCTTCTGCTCGCGTCGCACCAGCGCATGAAATTGCTCGAACTCGCGGGCCTATTCTTCCGCGCTCGCGCGGTGGCCGACCAGATGGAAGGGGAGAACGCGGAACGCATGACGAACGTCGCGGGCGTGTACGGCTACCTCTTTCGCACTCAGTCCGAAGGTTGGGAACGGTTCTGCGAAACCGAGCGGTTGGACCCGACCGTGTGCGAGCAAGCGGCACCGGGCGCGGACGTGCTCAACATCGCTACTGACGAAGCCGAAGCGTTCGGTTTCACCGAAGCGCAGACGCGCGAACACCTGAAGCGCGAGGGTAAGGCCGATCCCGACGCGCTGCTCATCGCTGCCGACGTGGAAGCGCAAGTGCGCAAAGGGTTCCGCTCCTTGCTCGCCAAGTGGGAGTAAAGCACTGGCACCGCGAAAGCGGGTTAGTTTGTCCACAGGCGCGAGAGGGCTTCGGCTTGTTCGAGCACGGTTTGCGTCGCCTTACTCAGTCCCACTTTGCTGTCGCTCAGTTGGCAGTAAGCTTGTCGTTCGTATCCGCATTGAAGCGGAGCACACATCGCAACCACTGCGCGAAGGGTCGTAGCGTGGAAAACGCGCAGTTCCGGTCGCATGGTGGCACCAATTGACCTTCCGCGGCAACAACACCGAGGTAAGATGTAGGGGAGTGTGCATCTGTTCGCCGGAGGTATGCGAATGAGCACGGAAGGTGCGGAGCACCGCGTCACGTTCGGCGACTTCCTCGCGGAGGTGCGCAGCGTCGAACAAGCCGCCGCGCTGACCCGCGCGAGCGTCACCGTCGGCGAACCCGGTTCCGGCTACTGGCTGGGCCAAGCCGCGTTCTTTGAATCTGATGCCGCGTTCCGCGAGCACCCGTCGTTCCCGCACCTCGAAGCCCATGTGAACCGCGAGTTCGGCGAATTCACTTCCGCGAACTTGCTGCAACTTCGCGGCGAAGTGTGCGCGCTGCGCCACTGCGGAACGCGCGAGGTGGACGAACTCCCGGTCGAAACGGTCGCGGCCCTTCTGAACTGCCCCGGAACCGAGGTAAGTGCCGACATGCCCAAGCCCAACGAACAGCGCGTGGACACGACCCCGACGTGCAAGGAACCGCCCGGCTCATCTGTTGATGACGCCATGCATGCGCTCCCGAGCGTGCTGAATAACGAACCTGAACTGCGCTACTACCACGATCCGCAAAAACGTCTCGGAGCAGAGTACGCGATCCTGCGGCAGCGGATGCAAGAGAAGGGGCACCATCGGGACGCTACGGAATGGGCGATTCACCGCCACATCGAGGCCGGCCGGCTCGAAGCGGCCCCGGGTGTGAGGACACCGCCGGGGGGGATAATGCACGGTAGTTGGGTTGATTACCGCCCGCCGACCAACCCCGTATACGACCGCGAGATCTGCATCCTGTGGGCGAACGAATCGCTTTGGAAGTGGTGGAAGAACGAACAGAATCCGAAAGCGCCACCGGAACTGACCGAATACACGATGGCCGACATTCGCGCGCTGCTCGTCTACGAGCGCGAGTTGGCAAAGTTCGAGGCAGACCAGCGCGCGCTCGCTAAGAGCACGTCTGTTGTCGCGCTTCACAACCGAGTGATGGCTGCTGCGCTGAACGAGCCCATCCCGCCGCGCCTTTCTCACGAACGCGCTTATGGGTACGCGCCCGGCGGATCACGTGGTTGACGTGTGGGGTAGTCTGGGAGTCGTTTCTTTCCCCGTGTGGAGGACGTCTCCGTGTCGGAACTGTCAGTAGCGCCTTCGGGCACCGATCCGG
>JALHNS010000320.1 GCA_022843445.1 Gemmata sp. | reverse complement strand
GGCCACGAACTCGCCGCGCCGCGCGAACAAGTAGAGGGTGGCGAACAGCGCCGCACCGAGCAGGTGGTACAGCCAGACGAAGACGAGGTCCGGCTTCGGGTACCACAGGTTCCAGAGCGCGCCGGGGTACTGGTTCACCCCGCGCACCGGGAGGTTCAGCCCGCCGGTGTGAATCTCGACGTAGGTGAGCGCGAGGAACAGCAGGCCGAACTGCGCCTCGGTGCGCAGATAGCTGCGCGGGATCGCGGTTCCGCAGTGCCGGCACTTACCGCGCAGCCGCAGCCAACTGACCACTGGCACGTTATCGATCAGTTTGAGCCGGTGCAGGCACACCGGGCACCGCGACGGCGGCCACAGCAGGTTCAACCGCAGCGGCACGCGGTACAGCACCACGTTCACGAAGCTGCCCACCATCGCGCCCAAGAAAAATACGCCGAACAGGGTCGCTGTCTCGACGAACACGTTCGAGACCACGTCCGCGACGGTCAGTTCTTCCCACACCGACGGCAGTTGCTTCGGCACGGCACGGCACCCGCGATGGAACCCGCCGACGTAGCCGGCCCGCGCCCGCACTCTCCGTCGGCCCGATTGTCTTACTCAGAAATACCTCTTTAGAAAAAGTATGTCTATCAATTCTGCCGTGCGGAACCGAGCACCGGTGCCGGCTCCGATTCGGTGCCCGGGCCCAGCGCGGGCGACCGCCGAAGGCGCTCGATCAGCCACTCGCCGACGAGCACGAGGACGAGCGACAGCGAGACGGTCGGCAGGAACAGGGCGAGCGCGAGAATGAGCACCGCAGCCGGTTTCGGCACCGGGGCGGCGCTCGCGCGGGGGAAGCCCCACCGGCCCGCCGGCCGGCGCGCCAGCCACATCCACACGCCGCTCACAGAGAGTCCCGCCAGTACCAAACACGTCACCAGCGCGAGCACCTTTGTCGGCGTGCCCGCGACCGTGCCCATGTGAATCGGCAGCACCCACAGCCGCGCGCGCTCCAGCAGCGGAAGCGCGTCGTGCCGCACGTCGGCGGTCACGGCCCCAGAGAACGGATCGACGGCCACCAGTCCGTACACCGACGGCCCGCCGGCGCCGGCGCCGCGCACCGTGACCGCGTAGGCGTCGGTCGGCTTCTTCGGCAGTTGCACCGTGTACGACTTGCCCGGCCACCGCTCGCGGGCGGCGGCGAGCGCCACTTCGGCCGGCACCGGCTTCGCGCCCGTCGGAACCGCGGGCGGTCCGGCGCGGAGCGCCGCGGGGAAGTTGCCCGCGCCGGTCGCCGCGTTGTACCCCCAGAGCCACACCACCGTGTAGAAGAGACCCGTGACCGCGACCAGCACTGCCACCGGCGCGAGGTACGCCGCCGGCACCGCGTGCAGGTCGCGCAGCACGCGGTACCTCGGCCCGCGGAGCCGCGGCAGCCACACGCCCCACACCTTGCCGGCCCGCGCCGGCCACCACAGCGCGAGGCCGCTGACGAGCAGAACCAGTGTCCAACTCGTCGTCAGTTCCACAACCACGCGACCGAACGTGTCCGCGAACAGCGTGCGGTGCAGCTTGAGCACGCCCGCGAAGAAGGGCGACCGAGCCGGCCCGTCGCCCAGCACCGCACCGGTGTACGGGTTCACGAACACCGCACGCGCGGTACCCGACGGAGGACCGCTCGCCGGCTCTACCAGCACGGTGACACTGCGCGCCGGGTCCGACGACACCGTCGCGCGCACCGGCTTCTGGTCCGGGTGCGCGGCCCGTACCGCGGCGAGCACTTCGTCGAGCGGCTTGCTGCTCGCCCCCGGTTCGACGAACGCCAGTTCCGGCCGCGCGGCGTCTTCGATCTCGGCGCGAAACGTGTACAGCGCGCCCGTGAGCGCGACGACGAGCAGCACCGGTGCGGCCGCGAGGCCCGCCCAGAAGTGCCACCGCCACACGCGCCGGAAAAACGAATCGGCCACGATGGGGTGCCCGCAGTTAGATATTGAATGGTTCGCCTTACCGCGCGACGCGCGTTCCGCCGGCCCGTTGAAACGGTATCGCTTCAACGGGCCGGCGGAACGCGCGAAACCGAAACGGTCAGTCGTCGTGGTCTTCGCCGCCGCGCGCCACCAGCGCGCCCGGCGTGCCGCCTATCGCGAACGTCGCGACCACCTCGAACGTCTTCAGCGAGAGCGCCGCGATCGTGCCGTCACCGGGGTTGGTCACGAACGCGAACCGGCCGTCGGCGTCGAACGCCACGTTGTGGTGCCCGAAGTGCCCGTCCACCGCGCTGCGGCCCGCCTTCAGCACCTTCAGGGTTTTGGCGTCCGCAAAGTCGCCATCGCCGTTCGGGTCCAGCGCAATCACCTCCAGTGCGTCTTCGGCGTCCGAGCCTTTCGCCCGGTCGTGGAACACCAGCGCGACCGGTTTGCCGTCTACCGTCTTCACCGCAACCGGCGTCAGGGCGGTGGTGCCCGGCTTCGCGGTCAGCGGCACGAACACCGGCTTAGGTTCCGCGGCCGTCGCGTTCAGCACGACCAGTTCGGGCTTGTCCTTCCCGGTCACGAACAGCACGTGGTGGCCGTGCGTCTCGAACGCCCCGGTGCGACGCGGTTTGTCGCCCTCAGTGCCCAAATCGATGTGCTTCACTTGCACCTGTTCGCCCTTCAGATTCAGCCCAGTGTCGGCGGTCACCCAGCACACGCCAGCGCTCGGGGCGAAGAACACCTTGTCCGCAGCCGCGGTCGCGCCGTGGATCACGCCGCTCGGCAGGTGGAACGAGTACGCCGGCTCGCTCTTCGCCTTCCCGGACACCGGGGTGACATCGACGCGCCCCTTGTTCGGCCCGCCGCCGTCGATCCAGCACGAGTAGCCCACCTTCCCGCCAACCACGGCGAGCGTAATGTGGTTGCCGCCGCCGACGAGGAACTGCGGTTCGCCCTTGCCTGCCGGCTTGCCGTCGTCGCCGATCCACCGCGCCGGGTCGAGCCGCGTGTAGCCGTTCAGCTTGTCGTTGGCGAGGTAGAACGCGCCGCCGTACAGGTACAGGTGCGCCGGGTTGCCCTGTTCCTTGTCGAGGCGCGAGTCGAGCTCAGCGGGCTTCTGCTTGTACCGCCAGTGCGAGTGGTTGCCGTGGTCGAGGTGCCCGACGCCGGTGTGAACGAGCACCCAGCCGCTCTCGTGCGTGCCGTCCGCGTCGTCGCGCACGCCGACGCACACCAGCCCGCCGGCCGCGCGCATTTGCACGAGTTTCTGCTTCGCCGGGTCGAGCTTCTTGAACCCCGGCACCGGCGCGAGCGGGTCGAGCGCGAGTTTGCCGCCCGGCCCGACGCGCACATCGGCCCAATTAACGGTCGCGGTCTTCAGGTCTTGGACGAACAGGCGCGTGAGTGGCGGGGCCGTTTCGACCTTCGGATCGGCTGCGACGGCGAGCGCCGCAGCCAGAACGCACGTCGCGCCAATGGAACCGATTGTGGAGCGCATGGTACCTCCAAACACGAAGAATGGGCGGCGCAGTTTTACAAATTAAAACCGCGTTGCCCACTGTCGTGATTCGGGTGTCCGCACTACACGCCGATGCACCAGCGGTGTACCCTCGCGCGTCCGGTTCGCCGCCGCCCGCATCGCGGGTGGCGAGGGCGAACTGTAACCGGAGGTTGCGGCCGAACTGCCGCTCGCTGTTGCCGATCGATACGAAGTTCACCGAGTGGGGCGAAAATCGCTCTTCTGACCGTGCCCGAGATGAAGCGGGGCACCGCGAGAGTTGTAACAGAACGACGCGCTTACGCGGTGGCGTTCGCGCGGACGCGCTCGAGGGCTTCGACGAGCGGCGCGACCGGGGTGCCGGGGAACAGGTCGTCCGGGCCTTGCGGGGCCACGTCCGTGAAGGGGGATTCGTACAGTACGCCCGCGTCCAGCGCGCCGCGGGCCGTCAGGTGCTCCACCAACAGGTTCACGAACTCGATTTGGTTCGCGGTGAGCGCCTTGCCGCCCACGAACCCGGACAGCGCCGCTTTCGCCGCTTCGCGGTCGAGGCCCACCAGCGACCGCACGAACAGACCCAACCCGTGCGATTCGGTCTTCGCCTTCTCCACCAGTTCTGGTGAACCGATCCCGGTCAGGAGCGCTTCGAGGTCCGCGAGGTCGTTCGCGGTGAGCGGCACGTTGGTGCGCAGCTTGTGAACCGCGGGGTGGTTCTCGTGCTCCCGCAGGAACGCGCGGGCTTTTTCGCGGAACCGTTCGAACCCGGCCGCGCCCGCGAACGCCGGCAGGTCCATCAGTTCCGCCGCGCCGAGTTCGTCCTCCACGTCCGTGAACACCGGGGAGCGGCGGGTCTTCTCGATGAACTGCACGAGCATCCGTAACCGCTTGCGCACCTGCTCCAGCATGGGCGCGGTCGCGTCCTGCCACCACTCGTCACCTTGCAGGTCGTGAATGAGCGCCAGTTCCTTGTGAACCATCGGAATCGCGGCCTTCTCTTCGAGCGCTCCGGCGATCTCCTTCACTTGGTCGCGCAGGCGCTCGAAGGACGGCTCCACATTCAGCACCGCGAGTTGCAACCGCAGTAGCAACAGGTCGAAGCGCTTCGCCTCTTCCGGCTCCGCGTCCAGTTCGCTCGGCAACCCGGCCACTTCGGTGGCGAGTTCGCGGCGGGCGTCGTCGGTGAGCACCTGCCACGCTTCGGGTGCGGCGTACCGCTCCACGAACTGGCGCTTCGGGCGCACGACGAAGTTGTCCACGTTCATCGCCGCGACTTCCGTGCGCAGGCGCTCGGCGGTGTCGTGCCGCAGTTCCGCGTCGCGGGCCTCGGCGGTGTTGCACTTGTCGAGCGTTTGCACCAGTTCCAACCGGGCCTTGAACAGTCGCTTGCCGAGCGGTTCGGCCGCGCTCGCGTTCGCTTCATCCGGGTTCGCTTTGAAGAACGCGAGATTGTCGCAGTAGTCGAGGATCAGGAAGTACCGCTTGTGGTCGCCCGGGCCGAACAGGTCCGGGCACAGACGGGTACCGCGGCCCACCATCTGCCAAAACTTGGTCTTCGAGCGCACCTGTTTGAAGAACACGAGGTTCACGACTTCGGGCACGTCGATGCCGGTGTCCAGCATGTCCACGCTGACGGCGATGTGCGGGTCTTTGTCCTTCTGCGAAAAGGCGTCGATCAGCGACTGTACGTACTCTGTCTGGAACGTGATGACCTGCGCGAAGTGGCCCTTCAGTTTCGGATAGTTGGCGTCGAACCGCTTGGCGATGAAACGCGCGTGTTCCTCGTTCTTGGCGAAGATGATCGTTTTTACCGAGCCGGTCGCCGCCGGCGACTTTTATGCCGTTCTGCATGAGGTGCGCGAGCACCTTGTCCACGGTGTCTTCGTTGAAGAACCACTTGTTCACGGCCGGGGCTTCGACCGCGGCGGGCACCTCGCCCTCTTCCCAGTCCAGCGCGTCCCACTCTTCCTTTTCGCTCTCGCTCAGGTCGTCGTAGCTCACGCCCTCGCGCGGGAACTTCACCGGCACCGCGAGCGACTGCGCCGGCACCAAGAACTTGTCGCGCACGGCGTCGTCGAGGGAGTAGGCGTCGGTGGGCACGCCGTTTTCAAGGTCGAACAGGCCGTAGGTGTTGCGGTCCAGTTCTTCCTTCGGTGTCGCGGTGAGGCCCACGAGTAGCGAATCGAAGTAGTCGAAGATGGCGCGGTACTTCTGGAACACCGAGCGGTGCGCTTCGTCGATCACGATGAGGTCGAAGTGGCCGACCCCGAAGCGGCGGGTGCCGTCCTTCGTGTCGTCGATCAGCCCCATCATGGTGGGGTACGTCGAGACGAACACGCGGCCCTCGGTGTTCTTCTCGGTCACGAGGTTCACCGGGGCGCTTTCGGGCAGGTGCGTCTTGAACGCGCTCGCGGCCTGATTCACCAGCGCCACGCGGTCCGCGAGGAAC
This sequence comes from Gemmata sp., assembly GCA_022843445.1. Lineage (GTDB taxonomy): Bacteria > Planctomycetota > Planctomycetia > Gemmatales > Gemmataceae > Gemmata. Next base: position 2,477 of record JALHNS010000320.1, on the reverse strand, counting down.
AGCACGCGCTTGGCCCAGTTGCACCGCTGGAGCAGGTCCACGAGCGCGATCACGGTGCGCGTCTTCCCCGCGCCGGTCGCCATCACCAAGAGCGCCTTGCGCTGCTTGTCGGTGTCGAACGATTCGGCCACGCGGCGGATAGCGCGCGTCTGGTAGTAGCGCCCGGCGATGCCTTCGTTCACCGCGGCTTGGGCGAGCGGCTTGCGGGTGGTGCGGCGCTGCACCAGCAGTTCCAGTTCGTCCTTCTTGTAGAAGCCCTGCACGGCCCGCGGCGGGTACGCGGTGTCGTCCCAGAGCCAGTGCTCGTAGCCATTGCTGTAGAAGATCACCGGGCGGCGGCCGAACCGCGCTTCCAAGCGGTCCGCGTACAGTTTCGCTTGCTGCTGACCGACGCGGGCGTCCTTCTTCGTACGTTTGGCTTCGACCAACCCGAGCGGTAGGCCGTCGTCGCCCCAGAGCACATAATCGACGTAACCCTTGCCCTTGTTATTGGGCATGCCGTCCACTTCGAACTCGCGGTCGCGGGCGTCGCTGAGCGGCCAGCCGGCTTCCTTCAGTAGCAGGTCGATGAAGTAGTCGCGGGTTTCGGCTTCGGAGTAGTCGTGTTGGTCCGCGTGGGCGGTGTTGGCCTTCTTCGCTTCGGCGATCTCGGCGCGCAGGCGGGCGAGTTCGGCGTCGAGCGCGTCCTTGTCGGCGAGCAGCGCGGAGAGCTTTTCGTCCTTCGCGTGCAGTTGCTCTTCGAGCTTCAGCAGTTGCTCGGCGGTCTGCTTCGCGCCGGTCGCGCCGTCCGGGAGCTTGTCGGGGTAGAACGCGGTGCCGGCGGGCGGCTTCGCGCCCTTCGCGTAGGTGTGCGCGAGCCAGTAGCCGACGTGGAACAGTTCGCGCACCGCGACGACGGCCTCATCGACCGACACGGCCCGCATACTGTGGACCGCGTTGTTCCCCAGTTTGGTGACGAGTTTGGCCTTGTTGAAGACCGCGGGGCCGGCGGCGTTCCGAAAGGTGGGTTCGTGGACCAGCGCGCCGAGGTTGTCTTGGTACGGCAGCACGACGGCCGAATCGTGCTTGTACACCCAGTGAACGAGCAGTTCGAGCGCGCGGCGGGCGTAGAAGCACGCGGCCCGCGGGTCCGGGCGCGCGAGGCTTTCGGCCCGCGCCGCCGCGTCGTACACGTCGGCCCATTCCGCTTGCAGGTAGGCGAACTGCGACACGCTATTGCTCCCCGTTGATGCGCCGCTCCAAGTCGGCGAGCGCCGCGAGTACCGCGTCGAACGTCGGCGGGGCCGACAGGTACATGTCGCGCATCGCTTGATAATCGCGCTCGAGCGCCGCCACCCGCGCGGGAGGTGGGACCAGCTTGAACGTTCCCGGTTTGGCCGTTTCGTACTTCGCCCAGCCGCTCCCGAAGAAGCGGGCCTTCCACGCTGCCACGCGCTCGCACAGCGCGCCGTCCGCGATCACCGCGGGCGCGGTGGGGTGCGCCGCGAGCGCCGCCGTGTCTGCGTAGTGGCGCGAGAACCGGTCCGGCGTCGGCTTGTCGGCCGGGCGGTGGTACTCGGCGTGCAGGATCGTTGCCTTCTCCCAGAACGCGCGTTCCAACCCCAGCGCCACCACCTCGCACCGCCAGTCCGGGAACGCCACCGCGAGTTCGTCCGCGACCCACGGGCGCACCGGGTGCCGGCCGGGCGCTGCTCGGTGAGCGAACCGAACTCCAACTTCACCGACCGCTTCAGGTACGCGAAGCCGGGCGGTTGCGTCGTCGGGTAGTGGAACAGCAGCACCGGCGAGTTCGTCGCCGGGTCAACGAGGTATTCGAACCACTGCGACGGGGATTGACCCAACACGGCCGAAACGCTCGCTTCCAATTCCGGCGCGAGTTGGTCCTTCACCGCCGCGCCGCACGCGGCTTCGGCCGCTTTCATCCACTTGTCGGCCTTGTTGCGGCTCGCTCCGGCTTCGAGCGGCTTCAGGTTCAGGAACTCCGGCGACAGCGACAGGTCGATGTCTTCCGAAAACCGGTCGATCAGCCCGAACACCTTCGAGAGCGACGTTCCGCCCTTGAACACCAGCGCGTCGGCGAACCGCGAGCGGAAGAGCACCGCCAGCAGCCAGCACACCCAGAAATCCTTTTCCAGAATGACCGGCGAAAGCCCGCGGCGTGCCGCGGCTTCCGTGAGGTACAAGCCGCGTTCGGCGGGCGGTAGGTCGAAGAAGGTCAGGCGCACGGGTCGGCCTCGGCGAGTTCGCGCAGGATTGGGTGCATCCACGCCGGGGCCAGTCGCAGGTCGCGGAGCAGAGCGCGGCGCTCGGCGAGCGGCAGCGTGCGCTTCAGTTGCGCCACGCGCTCCGGCGTGACGTGCGCCTTGCCCAGCGCCCGCAGCGCCTGAATGAGCAGCCCGCTCAACCGGCCGGCGGCGGCCATGTTCCGCGGCGTGGTGCGGCGCAGTTGCACCGTGAGCGCGCCCACCTTTACCAGC
>JALHNS010000319.1 GCA_022843445.1 Gemmata sp. | reverse complement strand
ATCTTCTTCGCGCCGGTCGGCGTGATCTTCCACCCGCTCGCGCGGCCAACGAGTTTCTCGTCGCCCGGTCCCATCGGTTCCTTGCCGGCGTTCAGCAGCAGCACATCGCCCGCGACGGATAGCGTCGATTCCTGCCGGCCCGTGTCGAGCGACCACCGCTCCTTGCCGGTGAGCGGTTCGAGGCACCGCACCTTGCCCTCGATGTTCCCGCACAGGACGGACTCGCCGGTCTGGTGAACCCAGCGCGTCGGCGTGGCGTGGTGAGCAAGACTCTTCGGCACCTGCCACAGCTTCTTCCCAGTCGCACCGTCGAACCCGATCAGCCCCCCCTGGAAGTCCGGGCATACCAGCACGCCCGCGGCGAACGTGCAGCCGTTGCAGTGCCCGCGGTTGATCCCGCCGAACGACTTCTTCTCGGCGAGCCCCTTCTTCTTGACCTCTTCGAGCTTAGCGTGTTCCGCGCCGAGGTCGCCCTCCCAGACGGGCTTGCCGGTGGCCGCATCCAGGCAGTACACGCGGCACGTCGAGCCGATGGCGTACACCCGCCCGCCGAACACCGCGCCGGTGTGGTTGGTGATGATGCTCTTGTGGTCGCACCAGTTCAGCCCCTTGTCTTTGAACACCTGTTTCCAGAGCGTCTTGCCGGTCGCGGCGTCGATGCACAGCGCCACGTCGTCGGCCGACACCTTCCAGTAGTCCGGGGTCCACGTGCCCGGTCCCTTGTCGCGCTTCGCTTGCTCGCCGGCGTCCACCACGTCGCCGCTCGGCACGAAGTAGCTGACGAACACGCGGCCGTCCGCGACCAGCGGGCTGCTCGCCCCGCCGCCGGGGAGCGGGATGCCGCCACCGGAGATGACCTCGCCGCCGCCCGCAAGCGGGATGTTGATGGGCTTAAAGTCCTTGAGCGAGATGCCGTGCCACCCGTGCCCACCGTACCGCGGGCTCTGGGCGGCACCGGGCGGAGTGGGTTCGGCGCTCTTCCACACCAGCCGCGCGTCCTTCAGGTCATCGACCAGTGTCAGGCCGCAGTCGGTGGCGCTGAAGTTGCCGTTCGGTCCCTGGTAGCACGGCCACGACGGGGCGTCCGCCGCGCGAGCGACGAGGGGAGTCAGGGCGGCGAGGCCGAGGACCACGAGGAAGCGTTGCATGGCGGCCGTCCGGGTGAGGTTCACTTCTTGTAATCGGCTTCGTTCTTCTCGGCTGCCCAGAATAACGCTCGCCCAAGCATGACGCGGACGCTCTCGTGGGCCTCGATGTCCCGCGGGTCGTGGACCGTGTAGAACGTCCGCTGTTTCGTGTCCTTGTTGATGCGGCACCACGTCCGCGGCTCGTTCGAGTCCTTCATCTCGATAGCACGGTCTGCCCCTTCTGAAACGCGCCGCTGTCTCTTGAGGCTGCCGTTGTGGACTACCATCCGGCTCACCTGCTCACTGGTGGGATCGGGTGGGATCGTTGACGATTCGTTAGCTACTTTTTCTTTAACGTCCCAGCCATGCGAACGGGATCGAGGTTCGGCTGCCAGAGATACTGTTCGTCCTGCGTGATGCGGTCCGGGCCCAAGAAGGGGCGTATCGGTTGCCGAGTCTCAGCGAGTTTCGCCACCGGATCGAAAATCGTTCCCGATACCAGATCGACGCGCACGCGGCGGGCGGGCTTATCCTTGCTGGTCATTGGAGCTTGGAACTCAAGTACGGTGTAATCGGGACTGATCCGGAACGTACCGTACGCCACCCGCGGTGCTCCGCTGAACGCCAAGCCGGGGTACTCCGAGACGAAGCGAACCGTGTGAAACACGTTGTAAACCTGTTTCAATTCGTCGGCATTCAGCAGATCTTTGACGCCGAGCGACTTCACGATGTCGCCGGTCTTGCGGTAGATCACCAGACGATGGGCCACCGCGGGATGGTCGGCCCAGTCCTTATTCGGGCCATCGCCGAACTTGCCGCCGTTGGAGAGTTTGTCGTCGACGTTCGTCGTGCTGGGCGAGTAGGAAAACGGTCTCCAGGCCGCGAACGTTTCGCCGTCCGGAGCGATGAAGAGATGAACGAAGGGGCCGACCGGCGGGAGTCCGACGAGATCGCCCGTGCGCGATTGGCCAGTTTTGGTGTCCTTCCAGTGAAACTTCCATTGGCCGGCCTTGGGATCTTTCGGGTTGGCACCGACCAACTCGGCTGTCACCACGAAGCGGCCGTCCTGCGTCTGACAGCCATCGACATACTCCTGTCGCGCTCGCCCGGCATGGAGAGTAGACGCAGCCAGCAGCAAACAAGCTATTGCAACAGATGATTTCATCATTTCTCTCCGATGCACCAGAGTTTCGATTGGCCCAACAGCAGTAGACGGCCGTCCGCGACCGCGGGGGAGGCGTGCCCAGGATCGCCGAGATCGTTGTTGGCGAGCACCATGAACTCCGCCCCCGCTTGCACGACGACGCTCTTTCCCGCCGAGGCCAAATAGATGCGTCCCTTCGCGTCGGCGACGGGGCTGGCCCAGGCGGAACTCGCGCCGACACGCTCCTGATACACCTTCTCGCCGGTCTTCAAGCTTCGACAAGTGAGGATGCCGTTGTTGTGCAATCGGTAGATGTGTTCGCCGACGATCACGGGCGAGCCCAAGCTTTCCGGTACGTTCGCGGTCCATTTGCTGGGCACGGGCGAGGCAGCGTCGCCGGTGGGAAGGGCGACCAAGGTGGCGAGCCCGCCTCGGCCGCTGTCGAAGTAGACGCGATCGCCGGCGAGGACGGGGGTCGCGGTCGAGGCGACCCCCGCAGCCCACCAGAGTTTCTTGCCCGTCAGCGGATCAAAGGCTTGCAGGGCGTTGTTCGCCGGCTCCTTACTGGAAGCTGCGATCAGCATCTGCGTGCCGATCTTCCCAGGCGCCAACACGGGCGTCGAATGCCCGTAGCCCGTGTCTTTGAGCCGATGGTCATAGACGATGTCGCCCGTCTGTTTCTTGAACGCGATCAGGCGAGGTTCTTTGTTGAGCCCACAAAAAACAATCACCAGATCCTGATACAAGATCGGGCTGGTCGCCATTTCGAAGTTGTAATGAAACGGCTTGAGCTCGTGACGCCATTTCAACTTGCCCGCCGAATCGACCGCGACCAGCACCGACGAGCCAAACAGAGCGTAAACGCGTTCGCCGTCGGTGCAAGGCGTGGAGTTGGCATACCCCAAGCCGCGATCGCCTTTCAAAGGCCCGCGTTTGGCCGGGCCCGGCTCCACCGCGGTCTTCCACAGTCGGTTGCCGTCGCTGAGCTGGAAGCACTGGACGTGATGCAAGGGTTGTTCACCGTCGGGATTCGCGGCGACATTGGCGATATAGACGCGGTCCTCCCACACGATGGGGCTCGAAGTTCCCTGTCCCTCGGCATCGACGGACCAGCGAATGTTCTTCCCGGACTTCGCGTTCCATTCGAGCGGTAGGTTGTCGCGCGTGGTGACGCCGCAACCGCCCGGGCCACGGAACTGAGGCCAATCCTCGGCGCTGGAAACGCTAGGTAGCAATGCAAATACAAGCGGCATGAGATAGCGCATGGTTGATAGTAGCCCCTTGATCGGCATCGCGTTGTGTCTCAGGAAGCTCACGGGCCGACCTTCGCAGTTTTCGTGTTCCTGGGCCAACACATCCTTGGTCCATTCTTGGTGGGTGAGATCCGTCACGCTCGAACCTGGGTATCGGGTCCGACGGGTCCGACACCGAACCCCGCCCACTGAAGTGAGCAGACGGCGTGCAGAGAACACACACACACGATCACTGCTTTTTCCGGTAAGCGTTCTCGTCCGCGTTCGCCGCCCAGAAAATAGCCCGGGCGACGAGGGTGCGAACCGGCTCGGACCTTCCCAGGTCGTGGCCGTCGTGAATGGCGTAGACGATCCGCTGTTTGGAGGTCGGATGGGTGCGCGTCCACACCTGTGGCTCTCCGCTCGCCGATTCGAGGAGGACGGAAAGGTCGTTGAGCGACTTGTGAACGTAGAGGTGTTCCTTGGGATACAAATCGGCGACGGTGAGGCCCTTCAGAATCGGATGGTCGGCCTGGCCTTCCCGAGGTCGAAGTTTCGCTTGCAGATGGTCCGCGAACGTCGCGCCGAAGGTGGCCTGGCCGTACTTCTGCGAGTCAACGGCGGAACCCTTGGGCACCTTGAAACCCGCGCCGTGATGGCTGCGACGCATGCCCACGAGCGGCTTGGAGGCGTAGAGTTTGAGCACCGCTTCGGACTGCTTCTCGTCGAGTTCAACGTGTGTGAGTCCGGTGAGGACGACATCAGCCTCCGCTGCTTTTTCGAGGTCCGGGATCGTTTTCCGATCGGCCGGGACGATGAGCGTGACCTGCACACGATAATTCGCTTCGAGCCATTTGGGAAAGGCTTCGTAGCCGGCCTTGTTATCGCGGATGCCGAACGCGGGCGTCAGGATGGCGACCTTCAGCGGCGGCTTCTTGTCGTCGGCTCGGGCACTCGAAGCCGCGAACAGGGTCAGCAGAGTCAGGACGAGAATGCGAAATCGCATGGCAGTCTCCTTGCAGGTGTTCAACCGAGTCCCTTGAGCGGTCCGGTACTGTCGCCCAGCGTCTTCGTCGCGGCACCGGCGCGTTCCAGCAGGGACAGCCAGAGGTTCGTGATCGGCGTGTTCGTCGGGTAGCGGACGTGGCGACCGGGTTTCAGCGACCCGCCGCCCTTGCCGGCGAGCAGGACAGGCAAGTCCTTGTGGTCGTGCCGGTCGCCATCGCCCAGCCCGCTGCCGTAGGCGATCATGCAGTTGTCCAGCAGGTTCCCGTCGCCCTCCTTGACGGCCTTCAGTTTCCCCAGCAGGTAGGCGAACTGCGTGACGTGGTGCCGCTCGATCTTCATGATCTGCTCGACCGTCTCCGCCCTGCCGCCGTGGTGCGACAGGTTGTGGTGCCCGCCCTTGACGCCGATCTCGGGGTACGAACGCCCGCTCCCCTCCGGCTCGAAGATGAACGTGCAGACGCGGGTCACGTCGGCCTGGAAGGCCAGCACCATCATGTCGCCCATCAGTCGGACGTGCGGCGCGAACTCGACCGGGATGCCGTCGCCGGGACGCGCCGCACCTTGGGGCGGCTTCGGCGCGGGCAACTCCTCGGTGCGGCCGACCCGCCGCTCGACTTCGCGGACCGCGGTGAGGTACTCGTCCAGCTTGTGCCGGTCGTCGCTGCTGACCCGTGTGCTCAGACTGGCCGCCTCACCCTGGACCGTGTCGAGGATGCTACGGCGTGCGGCGGCCTTCTTGCGGTCGGCCTGGCCGGTGCCGAACAGGCGGTCGAAGACGGCCCGCGGGGAAGGCTCCAGGGGCAGCGGCTGGGTGGGGGAGGGCCACGACAGCGTGCTGGACACCACGCACGGGAAGCCGTCGCAGGACGCCCCGCCGATCCGCTTGCTGCCGATCTCCAGCGACGGCAGCCGGGTCAGTTGCCCGATCTTGCTCGCGGCGATTTGGTCGGCGGAGACGCCGCAGCGGACGTCGCGCCGGGGCTGGGTGCCTGTGAGGAAGGCGGCCATCGCCGGGGCGTGGTTGCCGCCGTCGTGCCCGCCCTGCAACGCCGCCAGACCGGAAAGCACCGAGAAGTCCTCGCGTAAGTCCTTCAATGGCTCGAGCAGATCGGGCAGTTCGTAATCGCCCCCCTCCTTCGCGGGCGTCCAGTGCTTCATCTGGATGCCGTTGGGGACGTAGACCCACGCCAGTCGGATCGGCGGTTTCGCCTTCTCGGCAGCGAGCGCACGCCACGGAGTCATCGCTTCCAACAACGGCAGAGCGATCGTGGCACCGACGCCGCGCAACACGGTGCGGCGGGACATGGGATGGCGGGGGATGGTGATCATTTAGGAGTCTCCTTGGTTCCACGCCGCATGGTAAACGGGCTGCTCCGGACGACTTCGAAGACCAGCCTCTGGAATCGGTAATTGTCTTTCGACATGGCCGCAACGATGGCGTCCACCGTCGGCCCGTCGTGTTCGCCCAGGGGGCGGCCGAGGGCGTAGGTGAGCATTTTCTCGGTCAGGCATTTGGTGAACTGGTCCTTCTTCCCCAACAGAACCTTCCGCAGGCCGTCGGTGCCCCGGAACTTCTGACCGTTGGACAGTTCAGTGGCGTCATCGACCGGAGCCTTGCCGTCCTTATCGCGGTACTGGCCCAACACGTCGAACCGCTCCAGGGCGAAGCCGAGCGGGTCGATCTTCGCGTGGCAGGCGGCGCATCCGGGCTTGCTCCGGTGCAGTTCGAGCCGCCCGCGCACGGTCACCGGCTCCTTCACCGTTCCGGCCGCCGCCTGCTCCAGCGCCGGTACGTCCGCCGGTGGGGGGGCGTCGGGGACGCCAGGACGTTCTCCAGGATCCAGGTGCCGCGCTTGACCGGCGACGTGCGGTCCGGATTGCTGGTCATTGTCAGGACGCTGGCGTGCGTCAGTACCCCGGCGCGGGGGCCGTCCGCGGGCAGCTCGACGCGGACGAACGCGTGCGCGGGGACCGGGACCGCCGTCCGCTTGTCGCGGCCGAACTGCGCCAGGCCGTAGTGCCGGGCCAGCCGCTCGTTGAGGAAGGTGTACCGGCCGTCGAGGAAGTCGGTGATCGGGCGGTCCTTGCGGAGCACCTCCTCGCAGAAGAGCAGCGTCTCGCGGGCCATCGACTCGCGCAGGCGAACGTCGAGCTGCGGGCCGCGGGTGACGCGGGCCAGGTCACGGATGTCCAGCCACTGCGGCGCGAAGTTCTCGACGAGGGCGTCCGACCGGTCGTCGGCCAGCATCCGGGTCACCTGGGCATCCAGGTTCTTCGACAGCTCGCCCTTCGCGGCCAGGGCGAGCAACGCCTCGTCGGGCATGCTGCTCCAGAGGAAGTACGACAGCCGACTGGCGAGCTGGTACTCGGAGATCGGGTGCGATCCCTTCTCCTCCGGCCGGTCGTCCAGCTCCACGCGGAACAGGAAGTTCGGCGACACGAGGATCGCCTGGAGGCTGGTCCCGATGGCCGCTTCGAAGTTCTGCCCGGCCTCAAGCGAGCGGTCGTAGAGCTTCAGGTATCGGTCCGTCTCCTCGGCCGTGGCGGGGCGGCGGAATGCACGGTCGGCGAAGCGGGTGAGGATCTCGCGGGCCTGCTCGCGCGGCTTCGCTTTCGGGTCGCACGCGAGAATCCGCCGACGGCTTTCGGGTTCGTCGTCGGTCGGCCCGACGAGGTCGATCGCGTGCAGCTCGAGGCCGGGGCGGTTCTCCCGGTTGGCGTCAACCTGCGGCGGATACGCCGCCTTCTTCTCCTCCAGCTCGGCCGGCGGGTTGAGCAGCCGCAGGCTCACCCGGCGGTTGCCCTTCTTCAGGGCGACCGGGATCTCGTACCTCGTGTACGCCCCCTTCTCCGGGAACGCGAACGTCACCCGCTTCAGCTCCTTGCCGTCGACGATCACCGACACCTCCGGCGCCGGGGCGTCCTTCTTGACCGGCTTGCCCTCCACCCGCACGAGGTACTCGCCGTCGGCGGCGATACGGAACGTGGCGGCGACCGGCTCGGAGGTGAAGACGTACAGACGGTACGGCACCTTGCTCCCACTCACCATGAACTGCGCGAACCCGACGCGCTCGGCTGGTTTGGCGGGCTTGCCGGCCAAGGCACGGGTGAGCACTACCTCGGCAGCGTCGAGGTAGCGTTCCATCAGTAGTGGCGAGAGGGACAGGGCATCGCCCTGGTTGTCGAAGCCGTGACTGGGCTCGTCGGCGGGGAAATTGTCGGCCGGCTCGAACTCGATCTGGCAGAGGTCGCGGACGGTGTTGTTGTACTCGGCCCGGTTGAGCCGGCGGATCGTCACCCGTCCGGGGTCGCGGGGCTTGCCCGCGTCGGCCCGGCGGAACGCGCCGCGGACCGCCTCGGCGAACGCCTCCCGCTCGTCGGCGGTGGGTTGCGGTGCGCCTTTCGGCGGCATCTCGCCGTCGCGCACGGCCCGCACCGCGTTCGACCACACCTTGCGGGTCGCGACTACGGCCGCCTCGTCCCGGAAACCGCTCAGGTCGAGTTCGCCCCGCTTCTTCTCGGCACCGTGGCACGACAGGCAGTACTTCTGCACGAACGCGGCACCGGGAACCGGCGCGGGCTTCTCGCCGGGCGGATCCGCGGCCCGGACCGACATCGGTGCCATCGCAACAAGGGCGACGAAAAGCAACTTCTGCGGCGTCATTTCTTCGCCTCGTTCATTCGCCGCAGGATCCACATGTTGCGGTTGCCGTCGGACCCGAAAAGTTCGGGCGCGCGGCGGAGTTCCGGCTTGTCCACGGCGTCCTTCGGCCAGCCGCCCTCCCAGTACACGACCATCAGCAGATCGTCGCCGTGGAAGGTGTACAGGCTCGGGGAGCGGCCCTGGTTCCCCTCGATGCCGCTGCGGAACCC
>JALHNS010000318.1 GCA_022843445.1 Gemmata sp. | reverse complement strand
CCGGGCGCTGCACCGCGCGGGCCATGCGGTCGAAGGCGCGCGCCAGCGCCGCGAGCGCGTCGGCGCGCAGCGCCAGCGGCGCGATCGGGGCGTCGTCGTAGGTGCCGGCCTCCACCTGCTCCGCGGCGCGGGTCAGCAGTTCCAGCGCGCGCCGGTTGTCGGTTTCGCTCTCGCGCAACCGGCTCTTGTCCAAGCACGCGGTCACGCGCGCGTGCAGCAGCACCGGGTCGTAGGGCTTGGTCAGGTAGTCGTCGGCCCCCATCTCGATGCACCGCGCCACGCTCGCCACCTCGTCGATCGCGGACACCATCACCACGGGCACCGCCGAAAGCGCCGGGTCGGCCTTCATCGTTTGCAGCACCGTGTAGCCGTCCACTTCGGGCATCATGATGTCGCACAGCACGAGGTCGAAGCGGCCCTTGCCGAGCGCCGCGAGCGCCTGCCGGCCGTCGGCCGCTTCGGTGGTGAGGTAGCCGCTCTTCTGGAGGCGGCGGCTCAGCATCGCGCGGTTCGGGTCGTTGTCTTCGACCACGAGAATGTGCTTGCGGCCCGACCCGGCGCGCGAGAGCACGCCGGTTTTGCCCGGGTCCGCGGGGCCGTCGCCGAAAATGTCGAGGTCCGGTTGCGACGGCGGGGGCGGCGCTTTCGCGCGCTCCGCGGCCCGCGCCAGCGCCGCGTCGATCTTCTGGAACACGACGTCCCAGTTCACCGGCTTGGTCTCGAAGTCCTCGCACCCGGCGGCGGTGGCCTTCGCGCGCGCGTCGGCGGTGGCGTGCGCCGACAGCGCGATGATCGGCACGCGCGCCGTCGCGGGGTCGGCCTTGAGCCGCCGCGTCACCTCCCAGCCGTCGATGTCCGGCAGGCCGAGGTCCATCAGGATCAGGTCCGGGCTTTCGCTCTTGGCGAGCGCGACGGTTTGCGCGCCGCTCTCGGACGGGATCGCGGTGTGCCCCTTCTTCTCCAGCCGGCGGCGGAACAGCTCGCGGTTCACGGCCTCGTCTTCGACCAGCAGAATGCGCGCCATGGGTGCGGCCCGTGGGGAACGAACGCGGGCTATCATACCGCGCCTTGCGAGCGCCCGCGCCGGGCGCGTACAATCTCCTTCGTCGAATCCCTCCCGCGAGCAGGCCGGTTATGCGCTCTTGGCTCCGCAACGTGTACCGGGCCGCGGTCAGCACCGCGTCGGGCATGTACGTCACGCTGTGGCACTTCGTGCAGTCGTACCGGCGCGGCACGTTCGCCGGGCACTTCGCGTACCCCGAACAGCCGATCCCGGTGCGCCCGCGGTACCGCGGGTTCCACCGCTTCGACCTCACCACCTGCATCGGGTGCGACAAGTGCGCCCGCGCGTGCCCGGTCGATTGCATCTACATCGACAAAGAGAAGGCCGCGCCGCCCGCGAAGGGCTTCGTCGTGACCGGCTTCAAGATCGACTACACGAAGTGCATGTTCTGCGCGCTGTGCGTCGACCCGTGCCCGGTGGACTGCATCTTCATGGGGTCGAACCACGACATCAGCACCTACACCCGCGACGGCTGCGTGGTGGACTACGCCAAACTTCCGCTGAACGTGGCGTGGGGCCAAACCTCGCTGAATCCGACCGCGGTGCAAGAGAGCAAACGCGTCCCGCTGCCCGTGTGGACGAAGACGGCAGACAGTGCGCAGAAGCCGATGGGCAGTGAGAAGACAGAAGACAAAGCGCCACCGACGAAGGCGTGAGCGCGATGCGGGCAGCCCTGACCACTGACCACTGACCACTCAAATGACGACGCTCGTTTTACTCATCGTCATCTTCCTCGCGGCGGGGTTGACGCTGCTCGCGGCGAACCTGATTCTGGGCAAGCTCGTGCGCCCGGACCGACCGAGCGCGGAGAAGGGCGAAGCGTACGAGTGCGGCGAAGAGCCGGTCGGCCCGGCGTGGGTGCAGTTCGATCTGCGCTTCTACGTGGTCGCGCTGTTGTTCGTCATCTTCGACGTGGAACTCGCGTTCTTCTTCCCGTGGGCCGTCGTGTTCGGGAGCGCGAACCGCGCCGCGGACGTGAACAAGCCGGACGCGGCGCGCATCGAAGCCGCGCAGAACCTCCAACCCCAAGGTGCGGCGGTGACGGCCGCGCCGAACGCGGAGGCCGCGAACGATCTCGCGTGGCTCGCGTTCGGCGACATCATGGTGTTCTTCGGCGTGCTGCTGGTGGGCTTCGCGTACCTGTGGCGGCGCGGCGACCTCGAATGGGTGCGCAGCACCGCGGGCCAAGCCCCGCAACCGCCACCTGCCGCAACCGAGGCGCGCGGATGAGCGAGCTGACGCAGACCGGCGCGCCGGAACCGGCCAATCCGGCGCGCACCGTCGATTCGCTGCCCGCTTCCGCTGGCGCGACAGAAGACGTGCCGAACCCGCCCGGGTACGCGCTGCTCGGCGAGATCGGGCAGGGCGGTATGGGCGTGGTGTACCGCGCGCGCGACCTCGAACTGGACCGCGAAGTGGCCGTGAAGGTGCTTCGCGGGCGCTACCGCGCCGGGTCCGCCGCGGCCGTGCGCTTCCTCGACGAAGCGCGCATCACCGCGCGGCTTCAGCACCCCGGCATCCCGGCCGTGTACCGCGTCGGCGAACTGCCGGACGCGCGCCCGTTCCTCGCGATGAAGCTCATTAAAGGGCGTACCCTCGACGAGTTGCTCCGCGCCGACGGGCCGGGTGCGGCGCGGTGGCTCGGCGCGTTCGAGAGCGTGTGCCACGCGGTCGGCTACGCGCACGCCCGGGGCGTCATTCACCGCGACCTAAAGCCCCACAATATTATGGTGGGTGCGTTCGGCGAAGTGCAGGTCATGGACTGGGGGCTGGCGAAAGTGCTCGGCGACACGAGCGCGCGGCCCGCGAGCGCGCCGACCGAACCCGTTGCGCACAGCGAAGTGTACCTCCCGCGCGATTCGGACGGCACGCTCACGCAAGCCGGGTCGGTGCTCGGCACGCCCGCGTTCATGCCGCCCGAACAGGCCGCGGGCGAAGTGGAGAAGATCGACCGCCGCGCCGACGTGTTCGGCCTCGGGGCGATTCTGTGCGCGCTACTCACCGGCAAGCCGCCTTACGACGGCACGACGGCCGAATCGGTGCGCCTCGCCGCGGTGCGCGGGAACACGGTGGCGGCGTTCGCGCTCCTCGACGCGTGCGGGGCCGACGCCGAAATCGTGGCACTGTGTAAGCGGTGCATGGCGTTCGAGCCGAACGCCCGGCCCGCGGACGCCGACGCCGTGGCGCGGGAAGTGGCCCGCATTCGCGCCGCCGCGGCCGAGCGCGCGGCCGACGCCGAGCGCGCGAAACTCGCCGCCGAGGTGCAGATCGGCGAGCAGCGCAAGCGCCGCCGGGTGATCGAGCGCGCCGCGGTGGCCGTGCTGGTGGTGTTCGCGGCGGGCGTCGGTGTGTCCCTGTGGCAGGCGCAGAAGGCGCGCACCGAAGCGCGCGAGGCCGACGCGGCGCGCGCCAGCGCCGACTCGCGGCTGAAGGTCGCGGCCGAGGCCGTGTCGCGGTCCATCACGCGCATCGGCGAGCCGCTGTGGGCCACCCGCCCGGAGTTGCAGCCGGAGCGCAAAGCGGTGCTCGAAGACGCTATCGGGTTCTTAAATTCGCTCGGCGACGAAGACCGCGGCGCGCCGGCGGTGCGCGAGCAACTGGCCCGCGCGCACCGGTTGCTCGCAGCAGCGCTCCTCGGGCTGTCCGAATACGATCACGTCGGGCCGGTGCTGGAAGAAGCCGAAAAGCTGTACGCGGGACTGGTGGCCGAGTTCCCGCGCGACCCGGCGCACCGGCGCGGGCTGGTGGAAGTGACGCTGTTTCGTGCGCACGCCGAGGCGCTCCGCGGGCGCAACGCCGACGCCCTCGCGGTGTACCAGAAGGCGCACCGGATGGCCGAAGAAACGGTCGCGCTCGACCCCGCTTCCGAAGAATCGCAGCTCGCGCTCGCCGACATCAAGTCGGCGCTGGCGATGTTCTTTTCGATCCAGAACCCGGCGCGGGCCGCGGAGTTTCACGCCCAAGCGCTCAAGATCGGGGAAGAGTTACACACGGCGCGCCCGCGGAGCTACCGCAGCACGCTCGTCGTGGTCACGTCGCTGGTAAACCTCGGCGCGACCGATTCGATGACCGGCCGCCTCAAAGAGGCGCTCGAGCGCTTCGACCGCGCCGACGGCCTGCTCACCGAACTGGACAAACTCACGCCGCCAACCGCGCGCTCGGTCGAAATCACCGGCCTCACCCGCGCGGCACTCGCCACCTCCCGCGGCGCGGTACTGTTCCGCACCGGTAACCGCGACGCCGGCCTCGCCCTCGCCGCCGAGGGGCAGCGCCAACTCGACAAGCTCCTCGAAATGCAACCGAAGGCGTTCCCGTTGCGCATCCAGAAGCTCAACTTCGCCCTCGTGAACTTCGAAATGCTCTCGCGCGCCGGTCGCTCCAAAGACGCCGAGGCGGTGTTCGCGACCTTCGAGCGCGAGCGCGCGGCGCTGCTGCGCGACACCCCGAGCGCGTCGTGGCTGAACGTGTTGGGTGTGGTTCAGCGCACGAGTTTGCTGGTCGAACAGGCGCGCGCCGGGCGCGCCGACCTCGTGGACCGCACGGCGACCGAGTTGCTCGCGCCCGGCGCGCCGGACGTACCCGTGGTGCGCTACAATCTGGCGTGCGCGTACGCGCAGTTGGCGCAGTTCGGCCCGGCCGAGACGCGCGACGCGAGCGCCGCCCGCGCGCTGCAACTGCTGCGCGACGTGTTCGCCGCCGGCTACTTCGGCGCGCCGAGCAACAACCGCCACTTGGACGCCGACACCGACTTCGACCCGATCCGCAAGCGCCCGGAGTTCAAGGCGTTTCTGGCCGAAGTGCGCAAGAAACACCCTCTCCCCGCGCCGGCCGCACCGCCGCCGCGCGCGAAAGAATAGGAGCCGACAATGGGCCTGCTGGAAGGCGCGATGCGCGACGGGTTCGTCGCCACGAACCTCGAACACGCGATCAACTGGGCGCGCGAGTCGTCGCTGTGGCCCATGACGTTCGGCCTCGCGTGTTGCGCCATCGAGATGATGGCGACCGGGGCCAGCCGGTTCGACATCGACCGCTTCGGCGCGGGCGCGTTCCGCGCCAGCCCGCGCCAAGCGGACCTCATGATCGTCGCCGGCACCGTGAATCTGAAGATGGCGGAGCGCGTGCGCCGGCTCTACAACCAGATGCCGGACCCAAAGTTCGTCATCGCGATGGGGGCCTGCACCTGCGGCGGCGGGCCGTACTACAAGTACGGCTACAACGTGGCGAAAGGCGTCGATCTGGTGGTACCGGTAGACGTGTACGTTCCGGGGTGCCCGCCGCGCCCGGAGGCGCTGCTCGAAGGGCTGATGCGCGTGCAAGACAAGGTGCGCAAGATGCGCGACCTCACGAAGGGCCAACCCGCCGAACTACCGATCCCGAAGCGCAGCGGGAGCATCCTGCTGCCGCCGGAACTCGCGGACGCGGAGAAGGCGGTGGAGTTCCTGAAGGACAACAAAGAGCGCGCCAAACCCGCGAAGGCGTGAGGGCCGACCTGTGACCGAAGCCGAATGGCTCGCGAGCGGCGACCCAGACGCCATGTTCGCGGTCGTGCGGGATCGCGCTACTGACCGGCGGCATATGCTGCTGACCGCAGCGTGGTATTCGCGCGGCATCACTGGGGCGAACCGCGATACCGTCGACTGTTCTGTTCGTGAACTGATCGAAGCCGTCGCCGACAACGCGCTCACGCTACCGGAAATAGACGCGGCGAAAGAGCGGTGCCGAGCGCTGTTCGAGGGAGCCATACCACCGGGAACTGATCCGTTCGTAGTCGGCTTACACAGCAATCACCTTTCTGCTTGGCTCGAACTCGTTGACGGTGCGTCGGCAGACTCGCTGGCACGCTGGGCACTCCTCCAGTTCACGAACGAAGCGGACGACGGAACGCTAGTCCAGATGTGTAGTGGCTTCCGCGACATCTTTGGGAACCCGTTCCGCCCCGTCTCATTTCTCTCCGCGTGGCGGACTGACACCGCGGTGTCACTCGCGCGCGGAATGTACGAGTCGCGGGAGTTCGGGGCGATGCCGATTCTGGCCGACGCGCTCCAAGACGCCGGGTGCGAAGACGAGCAGATACTGAACCACTGCCGCGACGCGAGCCAAGTTCACGTTCGCGGGTGCTGGGTGTGCGATCTCGTGTTGGGGAAGGATTAGCGCGGCGGCGGGGCAAGGTCGTACACCGCGACGGCGCGGGCGTCGCCGCCTTCGCCCAAGCTCCAGCGCGAGTGCGACGCCCGCCACCCGCTCGCTTCCAAGCCTTCGAGGAACGGGACGCTCGGCGTGCGGAACGGGTCCGACAGCAGCACGCGGCCCTGCGGGGCGAGGTTCGTCTCGAAGATGTGGCGCAACTCCGCGTGTAGCGTGTCTGCGTACAGGATGTCGGACCCGATGATCCAGTCGTAGCGCGCGGTGTCGGTCCACTCGGTCCAGTCCGCGACGCGGTACGCAATGCGGGCGCGGTTGCGCTCGCCGTTCATCTGGCACACGTGCAGAATCACTTCGGAGCGGTCGGTTTGCGTTACCGTTGCGCCGAGGGAAGCCGCGACAAGCCCCGGAAGGCCGGTACCCGCACCGAGTTCCAGAACGGTGCGCCCGCGGAACTCAGGTGCTCGCGCCGCGATCTCGTGCGCGAGCGCGATGGCCGCCGGCCACAGCACCACGCCGTACGGCGCGCGGTTCTCGGTGTGGTGCAGAAACTGCGTCTCTTCTTCGAGCGTGATGACCGCCCGCGTGTGCAGAACGGAGAGCGCCGTTTCGCCAATGGTGAGCCGGCACTCGGACAGCGGGAAGTCGCCGAGGCTGGTGTTCAGAACCGGGCGCGGCGCGGCGGGTGTGGTCATGCGTGTTGAGATAGCGACCGCGCGCCTCCCTCTCAACACTTCGCGGCGCAGTACGCGAACACCAATTCCCATTCGAGTTGCTGCACGCGCTTCGCGGTCGCTTCGTCGGCGGTGCCGGTGTCGCGCACCTGCTCGCAGAAGTCCACGAACGCTTCGGGTGTCGTGTAGGTGTAGCCCACTTCCGGGGCGCGGCGGCGCAGCTCCGCGAGCACCGGGTGCGCGCCGACGCGCCGCCACCAGTACTTCGCGTTCCACGCGTCCGGCTCACGGCGGTGCATGATCGCGTGCCAGATGTCGTGGTCCGCGTCCCCCTCGTTCCGCTGTGCCACTTCGTGCGCGGCGTCCAAGAAGTCGAACCGCAGCCACAAGCCCGCGGCGCACGGCGCGCTGACAAGCGCGGCAGCTTGGGCAATGCGGTCGCGAAGGGCGGTCGCGGGCGCACCGGGGCCGAGCGCGACCGGGTGCGGCACCGCGAGTAGCTCAAGTAGTGCTGTCGGCAAAGTCGGCATGATCATTGCAGATTATCTTCAGAACGGCGCAAGAGAGCGTGAACGGATTCCGCTGTCGCCGCAATTTGACAGCCCAGTTTGCCCAAGCTCGCGCGGCACGAGAAGAAAAAATTGGCAGAACTGGAATCTTCGTTCAGCTTCGCATTTACAGCCCGTGAAGCGCTTGTAAACTTTACCGCTCACGGTCTCGCCCGGCGACTCGCTCCCCGAACGATTCAGGCGGACACCACATGCGGATGGACCCACTCCGGCGCGCGGGTCGCTGCGACCCGACCGCGGGTTCTGCGCGCCGAGCCCCGCTCCGGTTCGAGGAACTGGAACCGCGCGACGTGCCGGCCATCTTCATCCAAATAGACTACTCCCGCGACACCGGTTTCTTTCTGAACAACCCCGAAGCCCGCGCGACGCTCGAACGGGCCGCATACGACCTCGGGATCACACTGAGTGCGAACCTCGCGGCGCTGGTGCCGAGCGGCGCGAACACGTTCGCCGCGTCGTTCTTCGACCCGACCACCGGCGCGCAACTGGTGGTCCCGAATCTGGTGGTGGGCGCGAACACGGTGCGCGTGTTCGTGGGCGCGCGGCCGATGCCGGGCGTGCAAGCCGGGTTCGGCGGGCCGGGCGGCTACAGCGCCAGCGGCTCCACCGCGTGGCTGAACCTGCTCTCCACCCGCGGCCACAGCGGGTTCGCGCCGTGGGGCGGGAGCGTGGCGTTCGACAGCTCCGAGCGCTGGCACTTCGGGGCCACCACGAGCGGCTTGGACGCGAACGAACTGGACTTCTACTCGGTCGCCGTTCACGAACTGGGCCACATTCTCGGGTTCGGTACCGCGCCGCAGTGGAACGCGCTGGCGGCGAACGGGTTCTTCTACGGGCCGAACGCGGTGGCCACCTACGGCGGCCCGGTGCCGCTGTCGCCGGACGGCGCGCACTGGGCCGACGGGCTGACCCACGCGGGCCGCCCCGCGACGCTGGACCCGGTGCTGAACTACG
>JALHNS010000317.1 GCA_022843445.1 Gemmata sp. | reverse complement strand
GGCTCGAGGGCACGCGGCTCGCGCCGCACCCGTTCCCGTTCGCGCGGAAAGTGGGCCACGTGTGGCTCATCATGGTGAACTCCGCGCAGCCGAACTTTCTCGCGTGGGACGCGCGCGGGCGGGTCGGCGCGGCGCAACTGGCGCGCTTCCGCGACCTGTGCGCGGCGCTCGGCGACGGCCCGCGAATCGTGGTGAGCCACTACCCGCTTCTGATGGAAGGGCACCGGCCCGAACCGCGGTGGCACCGGTTGCGCGACTGGCGCGCCGCGCGCGACACGGCCGCCGCGTGCGGGGTGAAACTGTGGCTGCACGGGCACCGGCACCGGTGGTACGTGCTGCCGCCCGCGGCCGAACTGCCGTTCGCCACGGTGTGCGCCGGCAGCGCGACGCAAGAGCACCGGTGGGGCTATTGCGAGTACGAGATCGACGGCCCCCACCTGCGCGGGCTGCGCCGCACCTTCGACGCGAACGCGGGCGCGTTCGCGGACGCAGACACCTTCGCGCTGGAGTTGTGAGCGCTCACTTCAGCAGTTTGCGCATCAGGTCCGGCTTCTTGTGCAACCGCGCCACTTCGGCCGCGTCCAGCGACCGGTTGAACACGACCAGTTCGTCGAGCAGGCCGATGTAGTTGATGGCGACGTAAATGCCGGTCTTCTCGATGTCCCAGTTCATCGCCAGTTCGCGGTCCTTCACTTGGCCGATCAATTTACCGTCGATGTACAGGCTCGACACCGCGTTCGGCTTCCCGGTGTCGAAGTTCTCCCAGCTCAGCACGACGTGGTGCCACTCGGTGTCCTTCCACCCGATTTTCGGCACGCGCACCATCGGCGCGTTCGGGTCGTCTTCGCCCGCGCCCTTCTTGCCTTGGGGAATCGCCGGGAACGCGCCGTGCCGCAGGTCGCGCGGTTTGGCGTCGTTGAAGTCGAACCACAGGCCGCCGTTGTTCGCGCCGTTCTGCGTGATCTGAATCGGGTCGCAGAACTTGGTCTTCAGCATCTTGTCCGGGTCGAACTTGCACCACACTTGCACCGCGCCGCCCCACCCGCCGGCCTTGTACGCGATGTTCCCCTTCGCGGGCACGAAGACGCGCCCGTTGTTGGCGATCACGTCGACCACTTCCAGCGCGCCGCCGCTCACGCCCTTGTCCTTCACGATGCGGAACGCGGACCCCGGGAAGCCGCTGCGAAACACGAACTCGCCCTTGTTCGTCGGGTGATTGGTGCGCGTGTCGAAGGTGAGTTGGCCGTCGCCGTGTTCGCCCTTCACTTCTTTGTCGAAGGACGCGTAAAAGGTGGGGGCGGTGCACAGCGGGTCGCGCTCTTCGGCGGCGGCGGGAAGGGTCGCGCAAAGCGCGACCGCGAGCGGGGTGAGGCGGAACATGGCCGGGCTTCCGGGGAGTGTGGGCGGATCGCGTGCAGTATACCAGCGCGCGGGGGCGTACAACAGCATTCGTGTTCCCGCGCCACACGAGCCGCACCCGTGCCGAACCTGCGCACCCGCGAGCGCATCCCGGAACTGATGGACGATCCCGCCCTCGACGCGGCCGAACACCGGCGCGCGCTCGCGGGCCTCGCGCGGTTGAACCGCTTTAGCGGCTCCGTGGGCGCACTGTGGCCGCGCGTTCGCGCGCTCGCACTCGAACTGAAGCGCCCCGTGCGCCTGCTCGACATAGCGACCGGCAGTGGGGACGTTCCGCGCGCGCTGCTCGCGCGTGCCACTCGCGCGAAGATCGCGCTCGAAATCGAAGCGTGTGACATCAGCGCGACCGCGGTCGCCGAAGCCGCGCGGGAGCCGAGTGCGATTCGCTTCTTCGCGCACGACGCGGTGCGGAACCCGCTGCCCGGCGGCTTCGACGTGGTGACGTGCTCGCTGTTCCTCCACCACCTGAGCGCGGGCGAAGCGGTCGCGCTGTTGGCGAACATGGAAGGCGCGGCGCGGCACCTGATTCTGGTGAACGATTTGGCGCGGTCGCGGTTCAATTACGCGGCCGTGTGGGTCGCGTGCCGCGTGCTGTCGCGGTCGCCGGTGGTGCGGTTCGACGGCCCGGCTTCGGTTCGCAGTGCGTTCACGCCGCGCGAAGCGCTGGAACTGGCCGAGCGCGCCGGCCTGCACGGGGCGACGGTGCGCACGCGGTTCCCGTGCCGCTTCTTGCTGTCGTGGGAGCGCATTCAAGAGTAGGCCCCTCGCTCCGCGAGCGGCCATTGGCGCTGGAATCGGTGACGACTCGTTCGCACCGCGAATGCTCGCTCGCGGAGCGAGCGACCTACTCTTGTGGACATGGAGCGCCGATGAGGTGGGACGCAGTGGTGATCGGTGCCGGCCCCGCGGGTGCGGTGTGCGCGCGCGAAATGGCGCGCGGCGGCGCGCGCGTCCTGCTGCTCGATCGCGCGCACTTCCCGCGGCCCAAAGTGTGCGGGTGCTGCGTGAACGGCTCCGCGATCGGCACGCTCGCGCGCC
Organism: Gemmata sp.; assembly: GCA_022843445.1. Lineage (GTDB taxonomy): Bacteria > Planctomycetota > Planctomycetia > Gemmatales > Gemmataceae > Gemmata. The sequence continues at coordinate 5,949 of JALHNS010000317.1, read as the reverse complement.
TCGGCCTTTCGGACGTGTTGGCGCACGCGGTGCCGCTCCGCGAAGTGGCGCTCGCTCGCGGGTCGCGCGGCGCGCGAGTTCCGCTGCCCGCGGGCGTCGCGCTGTCGCGCGAAGCGTTCGACACCGCGCTGGTGGAACGCGCGGCTCGTGCCGGGGCCGAGTTCCGCCCCGGCACGAGCGCGAAGCTCGAAGGCGAGCTGCGCCGCGCGAACGTGGTGGTCCTCGCGACCGGGCTTGTGGGCAACGACGGCGCGCCGGAACCCGGGTCGCGCATCGGCGCGGGCGCGCAAGTGCCGGCCGCGGACGTGCCCGATTTCTACGCCAACGGTACCATCTTCATGGCGACCGGGTGCGGCGGGTACGTCGGCCTCGTGCGCGTCGAAGACGGCCGGCTCGACATCGCCGCCGCGTTCGACGCGCACTTCGTTCGCGCGAGTGGGAGCCTCGGCGCGGCGGCGACCGCGGTGCTGCGCGAAACCGGTTGGCCGGTGCCGGCGAATCTTGCGGACCTGAACTGGAAGGGAACGCCGGCCCTGACGCGCCGCGCGAAGCAACTCGCCGGCGAGCGCTGGTTCGCGGTCGGCGACGCCGCGGGGTACGTGGAGCCGTTCACCGGCGAGGGCATGGCGTGGGCGGTGGCGAGTGCCGCGGCGCTCGCCCCGATCGCGCTTCGCGCGGCGCGCGCGTGGCACCCGCGGTTCGTTCGCGAATGGGAAGCGGCGCACCGGCGCACGATCGGCGCACGGCAGCGGACGTGCAAGCTGGTGTCGCGCGTGCTGCGGTCGCCGACGCTGACGGCGCTCGCGGTTCGCGCGCTGGGTGTGGTCCCGGCGCTGGCGCGCCCGGTGGTGTCGCGGTTGAACCGTTCACCGGTCCTTACGAAAGTGGGCGCATGAGTTTCGCGATTCACGGCCTCGGCACGGCGCACCCGCCGGCCGCGCTCACAACGAGTGACGGACTGGCGCTCGCCCGCAAGATGGCCGGGCCGGACGTGCGCACCTCCACGTGGCTCGGCCCGGTGTACGCGAACAGCGGCGCGAACCGGCGCTATCAGGTCATTGGCGGCGCGGTGGTGCGCGACATCCTCGAAGGGACCAACGAGAGCGGTTCGCCGTTCGTGCCGACCGCCGCGAACGACGGCGTCGGCCCCACCACCGCGGAGCGCATGGCCCTCTACAGCGCAGAAGCGCCGCCGCTCGCGGTTCGGGCGAGTGCCGCTGCGCTCGAAGAAAGTCACTTCGCGCCAGAATCGATCACGCACTTGGTGACGGTGTCGTGTACCGGGTTCGCGGCCCCCGGTGTGGATTTCGCGCTCGTCTCGGAGTTGGGCCTCGCGCCGACGGTGCAGCGCACGCACGTCGGGTTCATGGGCTGTCACGGCGCGCTAAACGGCTTGCGGGTTGCGAACGCCTTCGCAAGTGCCGACCGCGCGGCCCGCGTGCTGCTGTGCGCGGTGGAGTTGTGCAGCCTGCACTACTACTACGGCAGCGCCGCGGACAAGCTCATCGCGAACGCGATCTTCGCCGACGGCGCGGCGGCCGTCGTGGGAACGAACGAAGGAACCGGGTGGCGGCTCGCGGCGTCCGGGTCGTGCCTGATTCCCGATTCGGCCGCAGACATGGCGTGGACGGTCGGCGACCGCGGGTTCGAGATGACGCTCTCGCGCCGCGTGCCGGCGCTGATCGCGCGGCACCTGCGCCCGTGGCTCGAAGTGTGGCTGCGTGACAACGGGCTGTCACTCGAAGCCGTGGGCAGTTGGGCGATTCACCCCGGCGGGCCGAAGATCGTGAGCGCGGCGCAAGAAGCGCTCGCGCTGCCGGAGTCGGCACTCGCGGCGAGTCGCGGCGTGTTCGCCGAGTACGGGAACATGTCCAGCGCGACGGTGCTGTTCATCCTGAATCGGCTCCGGGCGGAAGGTGCGCCGCGCCCGTGCGTGGCGCTGGGGTTCGGCCCCGGGCTGGTCGCGGAGGTGGCGCTATTCGTGTGACCGTTTGAAACATTCTCCCGGCCCGCGGGTTAGTTCTTCACACCCCTCCCGCGGAGCTTCCCATGCGTGCGCTCGCGCTTCTGGCCGTTCTCTTCGCACACCCCGCCGCGCGCGGCGCGGAGCCGAAACACGGCACGTTCCCCAACGAGGAACTGAAGGTCGGCACGAAGACGCGCGCCTATCGGCTCGTGGTGCCGAAGGGCGTCGACCTGAGTAAACCCGCGCCGCTGGTGGTCGCGTTCCACGGTATGGGCATCGACAGCAAAGACCTGATGCCGAAGTACACGAAACTGGACGACCTCGCGGCCGACAAGAAGTTCGTGCTGGTGTACCCGGAGGCCGAAGGCCGCGCGTGGGGGCTGGTGCCGGAGAAGGTGACCGCCGATCTCGCGTTCTTCGACGAACTGCTGAAGGCCGTGCGCGCCCGCTACAAGATCGACGCGGACCGCGTGTACCTCGTGGGCATGTCGAACGGCGGGTACTTCGCGCACCTTGTGGGGAAGGAGCGGTCGAAGGAAGTCGCGGCGGTCGCGTCGCACTCCGGGCCGCTCGGCCTGCAAACGCTCGGCGGCGTGAAGGCGGAGCGCAAGTTCCCCGTGATGATCGTTCACGGCGACAAGGACAAGTTGCTGTCGGTAGAATACGCCCGCGAGAACCGCGACAAGTACAAGAAGGAGGGGCACGAGGTGAACTACGTGGAAGTGGCCGGGTTGGGGCACGAGTGGGCGACCAAGCAGAAGGTGAACGTGCAGATGTGGGAGTTCTTCGAGAAGCACCCGCGCAAGTGATGCGACCGGCCCAAGTTCGCGCGGCGCGCGCGCCGGCACTTGCTACCGCGATTGACGCGGCGCGCGGTATGGTGTGTGCTAAGTGCGGACGATTCACACGGCAGGAGTTTCGGCGATGGGCATGGAGAACTATTCGAAGCACCAACAGGGCATTATCAAGCGGTACTACGAGAACATCGACAAGGTCGCATGGCAGCGCCTGTCGGAACTCGTGGCCGACCTGTACCTCGCGGAAGGCAAGAAGCTGGAAAAGCTGTGGGCGAGCGCCGTCGGGCACATGCAGAAGCTGAAGGTGCCGCAAACGAAGATCGACGCCCTCGTTGCCAAAAAAGACGTCGAGGGGCTGGCGAAGTTGGTCAAGGAACTGATGGGCAAGGATTGAACCCGAGGCGTGAGCGAGCGTCTTGTCGCCCCGCGCTCACGCCACGGGCTACACGCGGTCACGCGTCGCGGCACGCGGCGGGAATCATGTTGGCGCGCTCCCACTCGTCCACCGTGCCTTGCGGCTGCGGCAGCACGTAGTAGAAGTCCACGCCGCCCACCACCTCGCGCAGCAGTTGCACCGGCGTGTCGGTGTGGTCCGGCGGGAACAGGTGCGTCGAGTGCTCGCCGCCGTACAGGAACACGCGGCCCTTCGGCGCGAGCGCGGCGGCCGTCACCGCCGCCGGCACCGGGTCCACCTTCGGGCCTTTCTTCACCGCCTTCCCCTCGGCGCGCTTGGTTTCCACCTCAAAGCGCGCCTTCGCCCGCTTCTCTTCCACCTCGAGTTTGTTCTCGCGCTCGGCCTGCTTGGTGACGAATTCCAGAATCAGCTTCGCGGCGTTCTGCGCCAGTTCGGGTTTGCTGGTGTCGCGCGTCTGAACGCGGAGCAGGTACACCGCGTCGGCCTCGGCCTCGTCGCGCAGCGCCCGCTTCTCGTGCCGCACGAGCGCTTGGAACGCCTCGTCCTTCTCGAGCGTCCGGCGCAGGCGATCCGGGGCCGGGTGCTTGAACTCGTCGGCGATGCCCTCCCACGTGCGCCCGCGCGCGCGGCGGTACGCGAAGTCCGCGAAGTGTTCCGGCGTGAAGTGCGGTTCGGCGGGTTCGACTTCGGTAGACACGGTGACACCTCGGATGTGCGCGCGGGAATGGCGAACGGCCGGTGTACCGACCGTTGTCCAGAATGTGAATGTGCGTATATCAATGTGGGTGATCGCGCGCGCGATGTCAAATCGGATTCGCGGAAAAATCTGAACCGGACGCGTGAGGCGTGTTGGCCCGCGCTCACGCGTCGGGTTCGCGTCGGATCACTTCTTCTTCTCGCGCGGGAGAAGCTTGAAGCTCTCGTAGAGTTGCTTGGCTTCCGGGCCGGTCAGCGGCTTCTCGGTCTCGCTCACCACCATCACCTGATACAGGCGACTGCCGTCCAGCACGATCAGGTTGCGGAAGAACAAGTTGTCCTTCTTGAACGTGAACGTGCGCATCGGCAGTTTGTCCGGGCCGAACTCGGTGCGCTTCTCGTCCTCGTCCAGCAGTTGGCCGTTGTTGCCGAGGTTCCCGTTGCGCACGCCTTCCAAGACCACTTGCGGGTCGGCGGCGAGGGTGCCGGGCTTGTAGTCGTTCACCGCGACCACGTACGCGGACTTCTCGATCTCGACCGTGAACTGCGTGATGGTCACGTCGTCGCCGTTCACCTTCACTTTGTTCGGGGTCTCCTTCGGCTTGCCGGGGAAGGTGGCCGCGAACCGCAGTCCCTTCGATTCGACGGGCGTCTTCTCGGCCTTCGGCGGGTCCTTTTTGGGTTCGTCCTTCTTCGGTTCGTCGGCTAGAGCGGAACCGGCGAGCAGGGCGAGCGCGAGGAGCGGGCGCATGGAAAACCTCCGTTGGGGACGTTTAAATTTCCTCTTTCGGTGCGAGCGATTCGAGCGCTTTTCGGCCGCGATCCGAGAGCGGCGCTTTCTCGGACACGCGCTTCAAGCGGTCGGCGGTGTCGGCGCGAGCGGCGGCGAGCGCCTCGCGCAGCGCGTTGTCGGCCGCGGGCACGCGCGCGACCGGCGGCAACTCTTCGGCCATTTCCGTGAGCGCTTCCACCGCGGCCGGGTCGGCGCACAGGGCGAGCCAGTTGTCGCCGAAGGCGAGCGGCAGGCGCGAGCGGAAGGCGAGCGTGAACGCGAGTTCGCGCGGCCCCTCCGGGTTCGTCGGGTGTCGCTCCGTCAGCCGCGCGTAGGTGCGCAGGTTCTCCGCGACGTACTTCCAGTGCCGCGCGAGCGCCGCGGCGTCCGGCTTGATGGCGACCGCGGCGTTGCGCGCGACAAACAGCGAGTACACCAACTGCTGCCGGTACAGGTACGAATCGGGCACGCGCGCCAGCAGCGCGCGCGCGTCGGCAACGCTGCGGTCGGCGGCGGCGAGCGCGAACGCGCGGTTCGCTTCCGGGTCTTCGCCGGCGTCCGCGTTCTCCAGCAGTTGGGCGGCGATGCGCGCGGACAGGTTCGCGCGGTCCGCGAGCCACAGTTCGCCCTCCGGTTCCTGCTTGTATTTCTCTTCGGCGATCGTCAGGATGTCGCGCAGGAGCCGCAGTTGCTTCGCGCGCGCCTCGGCCCGCTTCTCGAACGGCAGGCGAATCCAGTCCTTCTTTTCGAGTTCGCCGAGCGTCCACTCGGCGCGGATGCGCTCGCGCTGCCACTTGTCGTTGTCCGGGTCGCGGCGCGAAAACGCCTCGGCCAGTTCGAGCGCGCGGCGCACCTTGGCGAGCGCCGCGGCCCGGGCCGACGACGACTCGTGGTACGCGCACGAACTCAGCCCGCGGACGACCGCGACCGCGAACTCTTGGTTGCTGCGGTCGGTGGCGAACGCCGCCTCGTACAGTTCCACGGCACGGCGCAAGTCGGCGAGCGCGCCGGCGCGGTCGTCGGCCTTCGCCTTCATGATCCCGAACCGCTCGAGGCTGGTGGCGACTTGGAGCGCCGCGTTCGGGTCGTTCGGGAGCCGCGCGCGGAGCGCCTCGCGCACCGCCAGCCCGCGGGCGTACAGGGGCCGCGCGCCGTCGAGGTCGCCGTCGTCCGTGAGGCTGTTCGCGTGGAGGGTGAGGGCGCTCGCCAGCGCGTAGGCGTCTTCGGGGTCGGCCGCCGGCCCTTCGGCCCCGGCCGCGGCGAGCGCTTCGACCGCGGCGCGGATGTCGGCGCGGGCCTCGGC
>JALHNS010000316.1 GCA_022843445.1 Gemmata sp. | reverse complement strand
TGGTAGTTCGCCACGGCCGCGAAGTACGCGCCCACCAGCGCCACCACCTTCGCCCGCGCCGCCGCGGCCGCGGTTTCCTGAATGTTCAGTTCCACCAGCGTGATCGCGCCGGCCCGGTACCGCACCGTCGATTGCTCCAGCACGCGGTTCGCCTGCTTCAGTTCCTCGCGGGCCCGGTCCAGTCGCTGGTACGTTTGGGTCAGCGCCGAGGCCGCGTCGGCCACCTGCGCCGCGATGCTGTCCCGCTGGAACTTCTCTTGCGCCAGCAGTTGGTTGAGCTGCGCGCGGGCCGTCGCGGTGAGGCCGCGGGCGTTGCGGAACGGCAGCGGCGCTTCGAGGAACGCGCCCACCTCGGCGGTCTGCCGGTCGGTGCGGAAGATGCCCTCGCCGGTGAACGTCTTCTTCGAGAACCCCACGTCTTGCGTGCCGGCCGCGAACACGTTCACCTGCGGCATCAGTTGGTTCAGCGCGAGGTCCAACTCCACGCTGCGGCGCTGCTTCTCCAGTTGGAACCGGACCAGCTCGGGCCGCTGCGCCAGCGCGCGCTCCACGTCGGACGCGAGCGCCTCCGGGGCCGCGGACGGCGGCGGCGCGCCGAGGTCGATGAACGCCGGGAGCAGCCACTCGGCCTTCGGCACCAGCGGTTCGCCGGCCCCGTCGCGCAGGAACAGCGAGAGCCGCAGAGCCGCCTCTTGTACCCCGCGCTCGGTGGTCAGCAGCACCTCTTGCCGCTCGGCCACCAGCCGGCGGTTCAGCGTCACCACGTCTTCGGTCACGCCGGGCGCGCCTTGGCGCAGTTGCTCGTCGAGGAACCTCTGCCGGTCTTCGGCCAGTTTGAGCAGGTACTGCGCGACGCGGTACTGCCCGCCGGCCGCCTGCCACAGCCAGTACGCGGCGGCGGAGTCGCGGGCGAAGTTGATCCGGGCCAGCCGGATGGTCGGGTCGGCGAGCTGTTCGGCGATCTGGGCGGCCCGCAGCCGCGCGCGCCGCGGGTCGGTGGCGCGGTTCTGGAGCAGCGGAATGGTGACGCCGGCGCGCAGTTCGCCGCCCTCGGCGGTCTTGAGGCCGCCCGCGTAAACCGGGAAGTTGCCGAGGCCGAGGCGGTGCCCGGCGAACGCGGTGATCCCGCCGAACGGGGTGGCCTGTTCGACGAACGTGTCGACGCGCGCGCTGGAGAACGTGCCGCCCTGATCGAGGGCGCGGGAGCGGAGCGTGGGGTCGAACGCGCCCTCGGCCGCGAGCCGCTGCCCGGCGGCGATGTCGCGCTCCTGCAGGATCGCGTACAAGAGGGGGAAACTGGATTCGACGCTGCGGAGCACTTCGGCGAGCTGGAGCGGGCCGTTTTCGGCGAGTTTGGGCGGCTGCCCGGGCACTTCCGGTTCGGGCGCGTCGGGCAGGCCGTCGCGCTTCACGAGTGCGGCGGGCAACTGCGGCGGGCCGAGCGGCTCGCGGATGAACGCGCCCTGTGGCAGCGGCGAGTAGGTGGCGCACCCGGTGCCGAACGTCGCGCCCAGCGCCGACGCGCACCCCCACGCGAGCAACCGGGCCTTCCGTGGCCGTCGCATTCTGCGCCCCCGTATGTGTAGAGCCGTTAGCCGTTAGCCGTTCGCGTGGCCGCTCACTGGCGCTCTCGTTGGAACAGCAAACAGCTTCTTCCCCAGTTACCGCGTCACCGGCCCGATCGGGGTGCCGGCCTGTTTGGTCTTCACTTCGCGGGCGGGCGGGAAGCCGTTGAGCAGCCGCCACAGCTCGAACCCGACCGTGACCTCGTTCAGCAGCACCCAGCCCTGCGCGCGCACCCCTTGGCGGAGCAGGTACTCGTCCGGCCACGGCGTGTTCGGGTCCGGTTCCACGAGGATGCGGAACCGGCCGGTCTGCGGGTCCGCGGTCTGGTCCACGAGGTACACGCGGCCCTCGAAGGTGCCCACCGCGGCCTTCGGGTACGCGGCGAACTGCACCGCGGCCCAGCCCTCGAACTGCAACAGCACGCGATCCCCTTCGCGCACCAGCGGCAGGTCGTTCCCGTCGATGTTGAGTTCGGCGACAATACCGGGGACCTTCTTGTCGGTCAAGGGTTTGGTTTGGAGTGCGTCCGCGTTGCTCCCCACGGCCGAGCGGCCGCCGACGAGTGCGACGAGTGCGGGGTTTACGATGTTCACCTCGCCCTGCTTGTTGATGTCCGGCACCAGCACCGCGAGTCGCTCGCCGGGCCGCACCAGCGCGCCGCCCGCGTCGGCGTTGGCGAGCACGCGGAAGACGGTGCCGTCGGTCGCGGCGTACACGTTCTGGTTCTGCTGCCGCTCCACCTGAATGCGGAACTGGTTCTCCTGCTGCTTCACCGACGCGCGCTCGGCCTGCGCGCTCTTGAGCGACGCCTTTTCGGTTTCCAGCAGCGCGTTGGTCTGTTTGTCGATGGCCTCCCGCTGCCGCTCGGCTACCACCAGCGCCTTTTGGGCCTGGTTGAGTTGCTTCTCCACGAGCGGCACCTGCCGCTCGGCTACGTCCATCTTCCGCTTGGCCTCTTCGACCGCGTCCTTGCTCGCCAGTACCCCGGACTTGCTTTCGAACAGTTCCTTGGTGCGGTTGTAGGCCAGTTTTTCCCGCTCGCGATTGTCTTCGGCCTGCAACTTTTGGAACTCGACCACGTTGATCTGCGCTTCGGCGCGCGAGATTTCGGCGTCGGCGGCGGCGAGTCGGGCTTCGCGCTCGCTGGTCACGTACCGGATACGGTTATCTTGGTCGATCACGCGGCCCTCGGCCAGCGCGAGCCGCTGCTCGGCGAGCAGCAGTTGCTCGCGCAGGCGCTCCAGAATTTGCGGGTCGTTGTCCACCAGTTCGACGAGCAGTTGGCCGGCGCGCACCTTGGTGCCCTCGACCACGTGCCACTTCTTGATGCGCCCCTCGATGGGCGAAATGACGAACTGCGGGCGCTGCACCGGGTTGAACGCGATGGCCCGGCCGTGCCCGTGGACGGTTTGCGTCCACGGGGCCAGCCCGAACACCGGCACGGCGCACAGGACCAGCGCGAGCATGGCCCACGCGAACAGGCGCACCATGCGCGGGGTGCGCGCGAGCTGGAGCGACGGGAGCGCGGGCGGCTGAATCGCGGACGCGGACGCGGCCATTGGGGTTCTCCGGTTCGGGTGTTCGGGTCGGGCGGCGGCGCGCCGGGGTCCGAGCGCCCCGGTTCGCGCGGCGCGCCCGCGTCGTTGCGACAGAACGTGTGACCGTTCGGCGCTAGTGCCCGGTGTGGCCGTTGTGCCCGGTGTGGCCGTTGTGCCCGTTCGGGCCGTGGTGGTCCGGGGCGTGCGGCGCGCCGTGCGCCTCGGGGCCGTGGCCCCCGTGCGCGCGCTCGAGGCGGATCGTCCGGTCGCACAGCCGCGCCACCTCTTCGGAGTGGGTGACGATGAGCAGCGTCCAGTGCGCCTCGCGGTTCATGATCGCCGGGATCACGGTCTCGCGGATGTCCGCGTCCATGTGGTCGAGCGACTCGTCGAGGATGAGCAGCCGCGGCTGCCCCACCAGCGCGCGGGCCAGCATGAGCCGGTTCGCTTGGCCGAGCGACAGCGGGTGCCCGCCGGGCCAGAGCATGGTGTCGAGGCCGTCCGGGAACTCTTGGATCGTGCGCAGCAGGCCCACGCGCTTGAGCGCGTCGCGCACGTCGGCGACGGTCACGTCGTCGCGGCCCATGCGGATGTTCTCGAGCACGGTGCCCTCGAACACCTCGATGCGATCGACCAGCGCGACGTGCTCGCGCACGGTGTCGAGGTTCATCTCGCGCAGGTCCATCCCGTCCAGCTCGATCCACCCGTGCGTGGGCTGGCGCAGGCCGAACAGCACGTCGACGAGGGTGCTCTTGCCGGACCCGTTCGGCCCCATGAGCGCCACCCGCTCGCCGGGCGCGAGGGCCAGCGACACGTGCGAGAGCGCGTCGCGGTGCCCGCCGTCGTACCGGAAGCTCACGTCGTGCGCCACCACCGCCGCGCCGTCGGAGTGCGCCTCGTGCCGCGCGCCGCCGCTGCGCTCCAGCGGCAGGTCGATCAGGTGGCCCAGTTTGTCGGTCGCCGCGAGGATGTCGTAGTACGCTTCCAGTTGCTTGCCGAACTTGGTGAACGTCGCCACCACCATCGTCACCACGATCTGCGCCGCGACCAGTTCGCCGAGCAGCAGGTCGCCCTGAATGACCAGCAGGCCGCCGATGCCCAGCAGGGCCACGTTCGCCAGCGCTTGGAGCACCAGCGCGAACGCGATCTGCCGCATGAGGATGCGGAAGTGCTCGGAGCGGCGCAGCAGGTACTGCCGGGTGAGCGTGTCGGTGCGCTCCAGCGCCAGTTGCGGCCCGCCCGCGGCCTTGAACGCGATCGGGTGCCGCGCGATTTCTTCCATCCACCCGGCGACCGCGTACTTGGCGATCGACTCGCTCACCGCCGTGCGCACCGCGCCGCGGCCCAGCAGCGTGAACAGGAACAGCAGCGACACGATCAGGAACAGGTCGAACCCGAGCAGGTACGTGTGGTAGAACCCGAGCAGCAGCAGCCCGATCAGCACCTGCAGCGCGATGGTGATACCGTCGAGCAGGAGCGTGGCCGCGGCCTTCTGCACCGTGAGCACGTCGAAGAACCGGTTCACCAGTTCCGGGCCGTGCTGCCGGTCGAACGCGCACAGGTCCACTCGCGGGAGCCGGTAGCCGAGGTCGGCCGCGATCCGCACGAACAGCCGCCGCTGGATGTACTCGACGACGATGCCCTGAAAGAACGTGAGCAGCCCGGCCGTACCCAGCGCGAAGAACAGCGCCACGCACAGCACGATGAGCTGTTGCACCAGCGTGCCCAGCGCCACCGTGTTCACGACCGCCATCGCGACGACCGGCGTGGCGAGCGTGAACAGCCCGACGCCGACGGCGAACAGCCCGACGATCCAGATGTCGCGGGCGTCCGGGCGGAGCAGCCCGAGGAGCCGCCGCAGCGGGGGCAGGTGCGGCGCGTGCGCGCCGTGGCTGTGGCCGTGGCTGTGCGCGTCTCCGTGTCCGTGCGCGTGGCCCGCGTGCGCGGCCACCTCGACGCTCGACTGGATCGACGCTTCGCCCATCGTGGTGATGGGTTCCGCGAGGTACCACTCAAGCACCACGTCTTGCCCGGTGGTGCCGAGCCGCTTGGCGAGTTCTTCCGGCGGCACCCAGCCGCCTTCGTCGCCGGCGGCGAGCGGCTCGAGCCGCACCCGCGAGCCGGTCGATTCGACCAGCAGGAACCACCGCGCCGAGCCGCCGGGCACGACCGTAAACACTGCCAGCGGAACGCCCTGCGACACGAACCGCGACGCCTCGCGCACCGACAGCCGCCGGGCGACTAGGTCCATGCCCAGTGCGGCCGCGGCTTGCGCGACCCGCGTTCGCGCGGCGCGACCGGCGGTGGGCGGCACCTCGCGCTCCGCGGCCCGCACCGCTTGCGCCGCCCGCGTCGGGTCGAACCCGATACCCAGCGTTTGGGCGAAGTGCTGGATGATCGTGAGTACCCCGGCTTGGCCCGGGGGGGTCGTGCTCGTTAGCGCGTCGGTTGTTGCCACACCGCCCCCAGTTCGTGAGCGCGCGGGCCGGCTGCGGCCCGTGCGAAGTAAATAGCACCGCGGCAGCACACATCTTACACGGTACGGCGCGCCGGTGCGCGCCGCCCGTTCGGCGACTCAGTCTTCGCCCTGCGCCTTGGTGTAGCTCGGCGCGCCGTCGAACTCTTGCAGCTTCTCCACGTGCATCCACCGGTACTTGGTGGCGACGCGGGTGAGCAGGTCGAGCAGTTGGGCGTCGCCCAGTTCGCCCGCGGCGTCGCGGAGCACGAACCGGCACCGGTACTGGTCCACGCAGTCGATCATGGTGCCGCGGTCCGGGTACACCTGCGTGCCGCGGTTCGACACCATCTTCAGCTTGAGTGCGTGCCCCTCGGCGAGCGCCGTCAGCGCCGGCCCGAGCACCGCCGGGAGTTGGTCGGTTTCGACGAACACGTCGGCCCCGATCACCCGCCGCGCCTTCGGGTGCACCGTGGCGACCGCGCCGGAGAACGCCGGCATCTTCAGCGGCTTGTAGGCGCGGGCCGCGCCGGCCTTCGGCACCCGCCCGAGGTTCGCGATGATCGCGTCGGTGAACGCGGTCGTGCTCGCGGCCTTCCCGCTGTCGTAGCCCACCACGTCGCCGGTGCGCGCCTTGCCCTCTTCGAGCGTCACCAGCAGCGCGTTTTCCACTCGCGCCGCGGCTTCCAGTTGGCCGAGGTGCCGGAGCATCATGACCGCGCTGCCGAGCACTGCGGTCGGGTTGATGCAGTTCTTGCCCGCGTACTTCGGCGCGCTCCCGTGGACCGCCTCGAAGATCGCCACCTCGCTGCCGAGGTTCGCACTCGGCGCGAACCCCAGCCCGCCCACCAGCGCGCTCGTCAGGTCCGAGATGATGTCGCCGTTCATGTTCGTCGTCACGATCACGTCGAACTGTTCCGGCTTCTTCACCAGTTGGTGCGCGCAGTTGTCAATAATGACGTGCCAGCTCTCGATGTCCTTGTACTCTTTCGCCACTTCTTCGAAGGTGCGCTTCAGCGTGCCTTCCGTCATCTTCATGATGTTCGACTTCGTGGCGCACGCGACGCTCTTGCGGCCGGCGCTGCGGGCGAACTCGAACGCGAGCCGCACTACCTTTTCGCACCCCTTGCGGCTGATGAGCTTGAGGCACTGCGCGACGCCGGGCGTCTGCATGTGCTCGATGCCCGCGTACAGGTCTTCGACGTTCTCGCGCACCACCACGAGGTCGATGCCGCGGCCGCTGTACGGCGTGGTCACGCCGGGCAGTTCGCGCACCGGGCGGATGTTCGCGTACGTCTCGAACAGCTTGCGCAGCGTCACGTTCGCGCTCTTCTCGCCGTAGCCCACCGGGGTGCCCAGTGGCCCCTTCAGCACGCACCGCGTTTTGCGGATGCTGGCGATGGTGTCGTCCGGCACGCCCGACGGCACGCCCTGCTTGAACACGCTCTCGCCCGCGTGCCGCACCTCCCACTCGATGTTCGCGCCGACCGCGTCCACAACCCGCCGCGCGCTCTCCACGCACTCCGGCCCGACCCCGTCGCCCGGAATCAGCGTGACAACCGTCTTCCCGTTTTCGATGTGTGCCATTGGTGTTTGGTGTTTGGTGTTTGGTGTTTGGTGTGATGCCGTTAGCTGTTAGCCGTTGGCTGTTAGCCAGCAATGAACAGCCAACGGCTAACGGCTAACAGCTAACTGCTACCCGAAGTACACGTCGTCGTTCGCGGAGTGCGGGGTGGCGCGCCAGCGGCGCGCGCGGTCGGCGAGCAGTTCCGGCGCGGGGCCGGTCCAGTCGGCCGGGAACAGCATCAGCACCGCGTCGCCCGGTTCGAGGCCGCTGAACGCGGTCAGCGTCGCGCGGAACGGGTCCGGTTCGTGCCACCCGCTCGCGAGGTCGCCGGCGCGCACCGGCCCGGTGACGATCACGCGGTGCGCGCCCACCGCGGCCGGCACCTGCGGACGGCGACCGGTGTACGCGAGCACCACCGACAGCCGGCCGCGGGTCACGCGCTGCAGCGCGCCGAGGTGCGCGGCCAGTTCGTCGGCGGAGCGGTACCGCGCGAGCGCGACGCCTTCGACCGGGACGACCGCGGGGGCTCGGCGCAAGGGGGGTGCCATCGTCATCGCCTTTCTCCGTTGGGGCGGATCGGGAAACGAAAAAAGGCCGGTGAGCGACCCCCGCGCTGCGTGCGAGGGAATTCGCTCACCGGCCTACATTCGCGCGAACGGGTCACGCCCGCGCGACTCTCAGCTGCGTAGTGTGTGGTGCCCGTGCGAACCGGCCCGGCGTGTGCCGAGCGGCTGCCCGTGCGCCCGAGAAAATATACCGGCGGCGCGCGCGATGTCAACGCGCTCCGCGTTTTTTTCAGGCGCGGTCCCCCGGTTTCTTCGCCAGTGTGAACACCAGAATGCGCTCGCCGGTGCGCGTGCTCAGGTCGGTGTGCAGGCTGCGCACCTCCACGCCCACGATGGCCGCGACCGCCGCGCTGAGCGCCGCGGCTCCGGTCTCGATGAGCTGCTGCCGCATCTGCTTGATGAGGTCGCGGCCGCGGTCGCCGGAGGCGGTGAGGCTCAGTTCCGCGGGCGTGAGCACGTTCTTCAGCCGCACCACCACGAGGTCGTCCACGAGGTACGTGCGGGCCTCGATGGACCCGCGGCCCATGTACTCCTTCTCGAAGCGGAGCACGGCCTGCGTGACCTGCTCTTCGATGTGCCCGACGGATTTCGGCTTCATGTGCGGCTCGCGGGGCGCGGGTGCGCGGTTAGGATACGACGCGCGAAAAATTCCGCGCGGGTCGTTTGACTTTCGGACCTTTAGCGCACATAAGTATATCATCCGCATTTCGAGCCGCCCCGCGCCGCCCGCGCGCGGCACCACGCACCAACCGCAGAA
>JALHNS010000315.1 GCA_022843445.1 Gemmata sp. | reverse complement strand
GAAGCCGAGGCCCGCGCCGAAGTGCCCCCGCCCCCGCCCAAGCCGTCCGGTTCGGTGTGGGTGAAACTGAAGCGCGGGCTCGCGTTCTGGAAGGCGCAAACCGAACAGCTTCAGGTGAGCGTGTTCGGCCCCGCCGGTGTGACCCCCGGCCAGTCGGTGAGCCTGACGGTGTTCGTCCACGTGCCCGACACCGCCGACAACGTGCGCGTGCTGGCCCGCGCGTTCCAGCACGACGCCGACCTGATCGGCACCGGGAGCCTCTCGCGCGAGGTGGCTCGCGCCTCGAAACTCGCCGTTCACATGCTGGTCGCCAACGCCGGTGTCGCTCAGGCGCGACTCGAACTCGAGTGGCACGGCCAACCCGAACGGCTCGTGTACGAGTTGCACGTGCCGTGGGAAAGCCCCGAAGGCCCGGCCCCCGGGCTCGTGTCCGTGGGTGAGGGCGACGTGCGAATCGGCAAGATCGAGTTCCGCCTCCACATTCGACCGCGCAAGAGTTGAACCGCGTTGAGAGTTGAGTGCCGCGAGTTGTTACGCATCCAAGGAAATCTCTGCGTGGCGAACGGCCGGTGTGAACCGGCCGGTGCTCGCGCAGACGGGAACACCGGCCGTTCGCCCGGACTGTTCTTTCTGGGGCGCGTATGAGAGGTCACCACGGCCGACTAGCAGCGCTCAACGCGCGACGCTAAACTCACACCCATGCAGCCCCAATCGACCGCTCTCCTCGTTGTAGACGCGCAGTGCGGGTTCACGGAGTTGTGCCCGGCCGAACTGCCGGTGCCGGGCGGCGCGGGCATCGTGCCGCACGTGAACCGTCTGCTCGCGCTGCCGTTCGCGCGCATCGACGCCACCCAAGACTGGCACCCGCCGGACCACCGCTCGTTTCTGGGCCGCGAAGACAACCTGTACCCGCCGCACTGCGTGATGGGCACACCGGGCGCGGAGTTCCTGCCGGGTTTGCACTCCCACCTGTTCGGCACCGTGTGGCGCAAGGGCTACGACCGCGCCTTCGAAGCCTACGCGGTCACGGCGCAGCACCCGGCGCTGCCCGCGTTCTACCGTGCGAGCGGGATCGCCGCCGTGCTGGTGTGCGGCATCGCCACGAACATCTGCTGCTTCTTCGCGGCCCGCGACCTGCGCGCCGCGGGGTTTACGGTGTGGCTGATCGAAGACGCGAGCGCCGGCATCGACGTGCCCGCGGCCGGGTTGTTCCAAGCCCGAACGCGAACGGAGGGCGAAGCGCTGGGCATCGAGTACCGCACCGTGGCCGAAGTGGAAGCCGCGCTGCGCTGAGTTACTCCTTCCGGTCCGCCAAGCGCGCGTTCACGCGCGCCAGCAGTGCCGCGTGGTCGAAGGCCAGTTGAGGGAGCGCACTCAGAGCGAACCAGCCCACCGCCTCCGCGTCGTCGGCCGCGATCGGTTTCACCGCGTTCGGTTCCACTTGCGCCAGATACACCACGCTGACCGTCCAACCGCGCGGATCGCGGCCCGGATCGCCCGCTGTGTACAGTTGTTCTAAATCGCACGCGGTCACGCCGGTTTCTTCGAGCAGTTCGCGCCGCGCGGCGTCCGAAAGCCGCTCGTTCTCTTCGACGAAACCCCCGGGCAGTGCCCAACTTGCGGCAAACGGCTCCTTCTTCCGCCGGATGAGCAGCACGCGCGGAACCGCCTCGCGGGTCACGATTGCCACATCCACTGTCAAGGCCGGTCGCGGATAATCGTAAACGTGCTTCTGACGCCCTTCACTTGGCATGGGAACCCGCCCCCGGCTTGATGTTGCGTTCTCATTCGGCAACTCACTTGAGTAACTTAGCGTCGGTCGGCGCGCGCCGCAACCGAAGGATTTTCGAACCCCGTGGTACAATGCTCGTGCTCCGGGGGCTTGCGGAGCACCACGACGTTCCAACCGAACCCCAAGTGATCCGCGCGAGCCGGTTCCTCTGAACCGGCAGCGGGCCTGAATGCCCGCACCGCGGCGAAGCGTAAGGAGAGGTGCCTTGTGCAGTTGCAACAGACCGCGACGCCGGTAGACGCGAAGCAAAAAGTGGTCGTTTGGGAAGCGTTCGACGTGGCCGACCCGATGGTCGCGGCCGCGAAAGACCTGTACGAGCAGACACTGACGGCCGACGAGCGCATTCCGTGGCTGTGGATCGAGCAATCGGTCGCGGACCGCGCGAAGAGCAAACCGCGGCCCGGCGGGTGGAGCCGGCACCTGTTGCTCGCCACACCCGAAGGCCAGCAGGACGACCCCGCGGCGCTCGCCGGCTACGTGTACGGCGCGCTCTTGCCGGGTTACGGCGGCTACCTGTGCTACGTGGGCGTCGCGCCGTGGGCGCGGCGGCTCGGCGTGGGTACGCGCCTGTACGACCAGTTCTTCAAAGTGCTGCGCGTCGATTCGGGCGAACTCGGCGAACCGCTCCCGTTCGTAATTTGGGAGAGCCACCGGCCGGACCCGCTGTCGCCGCACAGCGATTGGGAGAACTGGACCGCCCGCACGCGCCTGTTCGACCGCGTCGGCGGGTACTGGATCGACGGCGTAGACTTCCTCTCGCCGAACTTCGCGGCCGACGAGGAAGCCGACGACGCGCCGCCGGTGCCGCTGCAACTGTTCCTGAAGCCGCTCGACACGCCGGAAGCCGCGTTCACGCCGGAGCGGTTGCGCGAGGTGGTGGCGGGGTTGCACCGCGGCGTGTACCGGAACGAACCGGGTTCGCCGATGTACGACCGCACGCTGCCGCCGGGGTGCGAACCGCAACTGCGCCCGGCCCGCGCCGCGGGCGCGCGCACCCCCCCCCGTGCGTGACTCTCCCGGTGGTCCGGACACCCCGTGACCGGATTTTCACTTCGCTTGGATTGTTTCCGTTGCGTTGCTCTTCAAATCCGGTCACGGAGTGACCGGACCACAGGAAATCACGGGCGCTCGCCGCGCGCCAAGCGCGCGTTCACTTCCGCCACCAGCGCCGGCAGTTCCGCGACACTCTGAATCACGGCGTGCGCACCGGCCGCGCGGTACCGCGCGCTCACGCGCTCGCGGTGCGCGTCCTTCTCCGCTTCCGACAGCGCCGCGAACTCTGCCGCGCTCAGCCCGACCTCGTTGCTCGTGTCGATCACGCCGGCGCTCCAGCACCCGGCGTTGCGCCCGTCTTCGATGTCGATGACGGTGTCGCCCACCTTCAGCACCGCGTGCGGTGGGTACACGCCGAGCGCTTCCATACAGCGGAAGATCATCCACGGCGCGGGCCGGCCCGCGGGCACGTCGTCGGCGCAGATGTTGAAGTCCGGCACGTAGCCCTGCCGCTTCGCCGCGTCGGAAACCACGCGCGCCGCTTCGTGGAAGTACCCGGTGCTGCCGGCGACCTTCACGCCACTCGCGCGGAGCGCGCTCACGGCGGCGCCCGTGCCTTCGATCAGTTCGCCGAACTGCGCCGCGGCTTCCACCTGTCGCGGGGTCACGTCGCGGTAGAGTTCCTCCACGTCTTGCTCGTCCCACGCGCGCCCGACCGCGTCGCGCCACTTCGCGCCCACGCTTTCGGTGCGCAGCATGGCGCGGATGTGGTCCTTCTTGTGCAGCCCCATCGGGCCGCGCGCTTCGGCGAGCGTGACGCTCACGCCCTTCGTTGCGAACGACAGCACGAACGCGCCCGCGGGCGCGCGGCACCCGTGGTCGATGACGGTGCCGGCCCAGTCGAGCACCACGAGCCGGATCGCGGGGTTAGTCGGCACGGAGCACGGCCTCCAGGTATTGGCGGAAGTGCGCGTAGGGCGGCGTGGGCAGGCCCGGCACCTTCGCGCGGTCGTCGTACTCGCGGACGGCCGCGGCGCTGGCGAAGTGCGGCTCGCGCTCGAACGCGCGGAGTTCGTCGGGCGTCATCGGCCCGCCTTGCAGTTCGAGGCTTTTGGTGGACGCGGGCGAGAGCAGTTCGCGGTAGCCGGGGCGCGCGGTCGCGAGGTACCGCTTCGCGGGCACGTGCAGGCGGATCGGTTCGGTCACCTCGGGGCCGAACGCGCGCGACAGGAACCGCGCGCCCAAGTCTTCGTGCCTGTCGTTGATGTTCTTGTCGAGGTAGTCTTCGCCGTGGCCGTGCAGGAAGTGGCCCACGTCGTGCAGCAGCGCCGCGGCGATGACCGCGGCCGGGTGCCCGTCCTTCTCGGCCATCCACGCGCCCTGTAGCGCGTGTTCGAGCTGCGACACGGCCTCGCCGTGGTACTCGCCGCCGCCGCGCTCCGCGAACAGCACGTCCAGTTTCGCCAACACTTCCGACGGTTTCACTCGTGCGCCTCCCACCAGTCGCGGGCCAACCCGAACGACATCGTCATGCCGGTGCTGCCGGGCGCGACGCCGATCACGCACCCCGGTTGCGGCTCGCACGTCACGAACGGCTTCGTCGGGTGCTTCGCGTAGATGCCGTGCCACCGGGCCGCGACCCGCGGGTCCGGGAGCGGCACCATGCGCCCCAGATACGTCAGGATCAGGTCGTCGATCTCGGGTTTGTCGAAGGGCGAAATGTCCGCGTCGTACTCGTGCGAATCGCCGATCACCACTTCGCCGCGGTCGTTCTGCGCCGCCATCACGTGAATGCCGTACTTCACGTACTCCGGGTACTGCTCCGCGACGCGCGCCTTCAGTCGCGGCAGTGTGGCGCACACCTCGAACGACTTGTAGTGGCACAGGGTGAGGCCGCCGGCGACGTGCGGGCCGAGCGTCCAGCCGTTCGGTTGCGGCGCGGTCTTCATCATCTGGAGCTTGCACCGCCGCGTGCCGGTGGCGGCGAACTCCGCGGGGAACAGCGTCTCGAAGTCCGTTCCGCTGCACACGAACGCGCGCGTCACGGTCCACGATTCGCCGGTCGCGGTGAGCACGCGCGGCATTTCGACGCGAGCGACTGCGACCCCGGTTCGGAAGGTGATGCCGTGTTTCTCGGCGAGGAACTTGGGCAGCGCCGCGAGCGCCGCGGGCGGGTTCACCACGAGTTCGGTGGGGCTGTGCAGCGCGCCGAGCAGGCCGCGCGGGTTCAGCGCGGGGAACCGGCGCGCCGCGCCGGCACCTTCGACGTACTCGCACGCCACGCCGAGACCGGGGGCGGCGGTCGCGAACTCGCGCAAGATCGCGTCTTCGTCGCTCTCGTAGGCCGCGTGAACGGAGCCGCACTCCGCGGCCCACACCGCGCCCGCGGCGCGGAGGTCGAGCCACTGCGCGCGACTGCGCAGGGCGCGCGCGTACTGCTCGCCGGGCGGTTGGCCGATGGGCCACACCATGCCGAAGTTGCGCACCGACGCGCCCTGCGGCACCGGCGTGCGGTCGAACACCACCACCGAGCGCCCGCGGCGGGCGGCCTCCCGCGCGAACGCTAGGCCCACGATCCCGGAGCCGATCACCGCGACGTCCGCCCGGTACTGTTCGCTCGCCACCTCAGTTGCCCTCGCTGATCGGATCCGGCCCGCCGGTACTCGCGCGCACGATGAACCGGCCCGGCACCACCACCTTTAACGGCGCGCGCGTCGGGTCCTTTTTGCGCTCGCGCATGAGCCGCACGGCCTGTTCGGCCATCGCTTCCGACGGGTACGCGTAGGTGGTGATGCCGATCGCGAACAGGTCGCCGATGGGCAGGTCGTCGCAGCCGGTCACGGCCACGTCGTCGGGCACCCGCGAGCCGCGCGCGAGCAGCTCCATGATGAGGCCCATCGCGGTGTAGTCTTGGTAGCACACCACGCCGTCGATCTTCTGCTTGCGCACTTGGTCGGCGAGCTGCGCGTAGGCGTCGCGGGTGGGCAGGTCGGTGCTCTGGTAGAGCACGACGGGCCGCGGCTCCGGGCCCTTGCCGCCGGCGTCGCGGTGCGCCGCGTGCAGCGCGAACAGGTAGCCCGCGACGCGGTCGTTGTGGCTGCTGGTGGGCGACGCGACCACCACCGCCGGCTTGCGCCGCCCGCGGTCCAGCAGGTGCCGCGTGGCGGTCGCCGCGCCGTCGAGGTCGTCTACCGAGACGAGGTCGTGTTCGAGCTTGCGGCTGTGCCCGCGCAGGTTGCGCTCGAGCAGCACCACCGGCAGCGCTTCCGCCGCGCAGGCCGCCAGCAACTGCTCGTCCGCCCGCATTTCGTCTTCGGAGTGCCGCGACGGGAGGACGAACGTGCCGCTCACGCCCGCGTCTTTGGCGGCGCGCACTTGCGCGCGCAGGTCCGCGTCGGTGGCCCCGGCGCGCGGCGCGAGCAGGTCCGGTTCCAAGTGCATCGGCTCGCGCCGGGCCAGCGCCTCGAACCCGGCCCGCGGCAGGCTCGTGGTCGCCTTCACCCACGGGCCGGGCGCGGTGCGAATCACCAGCGCCCAGCGCTCCGCGCCGGGCGGCGGCACGCGGTAGCACCCGGACCGCTGCACGGTCTGGATCAGCCCCTTGTCGCGCAGAATTTGGATCGCGCGCGACGCGGTCACGACACTAATGTTGTGCTGCTCGGCGATCCCGCGGACGCTCGGCATTTTGCCGCCGTCCCACTTGCCGTCGCGGATCTGGGCTTCGAGAGCGTCGGCCACGTCCACATATTTGGGCGCGCCGTTGGCGATTGTCATTGCGCGGGCCTTGTGCTAGGGGCGTGTAGCACAGTGTACGAAGGCGGCACGCGGCGAACGGTGAGTTTCTTGTGAGGGAACCGCGTGAGCTGCGCGGGGGTGAAGTACGCTCGCGGCGGACCGGCGGATTCAACTTTCGCGCGGGCCCGCGGTAGTGAATCTGCTGGTCGCGGCGCGGCGTTCCTTCACTCGCACCGGGGCGCGGGGCCCCGAACACACGAACGGAGTTTGCCGTGATCCGCCGCACCTTCTGCGCGTTCGCCCTCGCCGCCTGCGTCGCGCCGGCCGCGGGCGCCGCCGAACCGGCCCGCGCCGACATCCTCACCACCGCCGCCCGCGCCGGGCAGTTCAAGACGCTCGTGACCGCGGTGGTCGCCGCGGGCCTCGATACGCCGCTCAAAGGCGACGGGCACTTCACCGTGTTCGCCCCCACCGACGACGCCTTCGCCAAACTGCCCAAGGGCACCCTCGAAACGCTCCTGAAGGCGGAGAACCAAGAGAAGCTCGCGACGATCCTGAAGTACCACGTGCTGCCCAAGTCGCTGCTCGTGGCGGCCGAACCGCCGGCGCACCGCGTCGAGCGCGCGGCCACGCTCGCCGGCCCGGAGGTGCAGTTCGCCCGCGCCGGCAACACCCTCAAGGTGAACGGGGCCACCGTGACCGTGCGCAACATCGAGTGCACCAACGGCGTCATTCAGGTGATCGACGCGGTGCTGCTGCCGCCCGAACCCGAGAAGAAGGCCACCCTGCTGACGGTCGCGGAGAAGGCCGGCACGTTCAAGACGCTGCTCGCGGCGCTGAAGGCCGCGGACCTGCTCGACGCACTTTCGGGCAACGACCCGCTCACCGTGTTCGCGCCGACCGACGAGGCGTTCGCCAAGCTGCCGAAGGGCACCGTGGAAAGCCTGCTGAAGCCGGATAACAAGGACAAGCTTCGGGCGATCCTGCTGTACCACGTTACGAACGGGAGCGTGACCGCGCGGGAGGCGGTAGCCGCCGGCACCGCGTCCACCCTTCAGGGCGGGCAAGTGAGGGTGAACATCGTGAAAGGCCGACTGACGGTGAACGACGCGACCGCGACCGCGACCGACCTCGTGGTGCCCAACGGGGTGATCCACGTGATCGACCGCGTGCTGCTGCCCAAGTGACCGCGGGGCGTCGGGTTCGTATGAAGGAACCGTTGGGGCCGCGGGGAGTTCGGTTCGTGCCGACCCGCGGCCGTGGCCGCTGAGGTGCGCCCGTGTCGGACCCCCTGATGCCACGGATCGCCGCGGGCGATGCCGCCGCCATGCGGGAGTGCCTCGACCGCTACGGGGCGCTTGTGTGGGCGCTCGCGGCGCGCGCCACCGCGAACCGCACCGAGGCCGAAGACGCGGCGCAAGAGGCGTTCATCGCCATCTGGCAGGCGGCCGGGCGGTACCGGGCCGAAGTCGGCTCCGAGCCGGCCTTCGTAACGGTGGTGGTGCGCAACAAGTTGATCGACCGCAAGCGCCGCGCGGGCCGCGCTCTTGCTCCCGCCGCGCTCACGGCCGACGTGCCGGACCACCCGCCGGCCGACCCGCTCGAAGCGTGCGACGAGGCGGCCCGCGCCCGCGCCGCGATGGACGAACTGGTGCCCGCGCAGCGGCGCGTGCTCGAACTGGCCGTGTGCCACGGGCTCTCGCACCAAGAAGTGGCCGAGCGCACCGGGCTTCCGCTGGGCACCGTGAAGACTTATGTTAGAAGGGGTTTAATGCGCGTCCGCGAGCGGATGCAAGCCACCGGCCGACCGGAGGCGCGACCATGACCGATGCCACTGCGAACGAACCCGACTTCGACCGCGCACTGGAACTGCTGGCCGACGGCGCGACCGTGGGCCTGTCGGACGCGGAGCGGGACGAACTGCGCGCGCTGCTCGGCCCGGACCGCGCGGGCGAACCGGCCGCGTACGATTCCGCCGCCGCAGCCGTGGCGCTGGCGCTCAC
>JALHNS010000314.1 GCA_022843445.1 Gemmata sp. | reverse complement strand
TCAAGTTTGCGCCCGGTTCGCCCGATGATACACGCGAGTACACATTCGGTGTACGCGCGGATTCGCCCCCACCCGTTCGGAGTTCGAGCCGATGACGATTCGCACCGTCGCCGCCACCGCCCTCGCCCTGACGCTCGCGCTCGGCGCGCGCGCCGCCGACCCGGTCAAGCCCGCCGCCCCGCCGCACGCGGGGTTCGAGAAGGTGAAGAAGCTCGCGGGCACGTGGGTGGAGGCCGACAAGGACGGGAAGCCGACGGACAAGGTGGTTTCCGTGGTGAAGGTGATCGCGAACGGCTCCACCGTTCACGAGACGTTCTTCCCCGGCACGCCGATGGAGATGGTCTCGGTGTACCACCTCGACAAGGGCGAGTTGGTGATGACCCACTACTGCGCGCTGGGCAACCAGCCGCGGCTGAGGGCCGACCCGAAGGCCCCGGCGAACCAGCTCAAGTGGGACTTCGCGGGCGGCACGAACCTCGACGTGAACAAGGACATGCACATGCACTCGTCCGTCGTGAAGTTCATCGACGACGACCGCATCGACATTGAGGGCGAGGCGTGGGAGAACGGCAAACCGGTCCCCACGCACTGCGGCGTGATGAAGCTCGTGCGCAAGAAGTAAGAGCGCGTCACCGGTTCGCGCGCGGGTCGGCGCGGAAGGCGAACGCCGGCTTCCCGGTGATGTCGGTGCTGATGAAACTCGGGCACCAGTACCGCTCGACGTGTTCGACCACGCGGGCGGTGCCTTCGAAGTGGTTCACGCCCGGCGGGTGCTCCGGGTTGTACATCGTGTCGGTCATGTCGCGCATCAGCGCCACGTTCATCCCCTGCTTCACCAGCGCGCGGATCGCGAACGGGCGGCCCAGCACGCACATGTTCAGGTGAACCCCGCACAGGATCACGTTCTCGATCTTGCGCTCCGCGAGCAGGTTCCACGTTTCCGGGCCGTTGTCCGTGATGGCGTCGCCGTCGGCGATTTCGATTGCGGCAATCTGCCGCGTCCACGGCGAGCGAATCTCGCACTTCACTTTGCAATCGCAGCCCATGTCGGAATCGTCGATGGGCAGCACGCCCTCGCGGGTGCCGTCCGGCCAGTTCCACGCGGTGCCCCAGCGCTCGGAGGTGCTCCACGCGTGCGTGGCTTTCGCCACGGGCGCGTCCTTCGCGCGTTTGCGCTGCGGCGTGTCCTTGTAAAAGTCGGTGCAAGTACTGGGCGCGTGAATCACGAAGACGCCCTTCGCGCGGGCGGCTTTCAGCATCTCGTTCATCGGCCCCGCGAGTTCGCCGACGCGGGCCTCGGCCGATTTGCACCAGTGCTTGTCCCACATGTCGCAGACGATGATCGCGGTGCGCTTCGGGTCCCACTCGGCCTTCTTCTCGGTGGGCGCGACCGCGGGCTTGTCCGGGGCCGCCGCCCGCGACCGGAGGTTCAACACGAGCGCGCCGTCGGCACTCGCGCTCGCGGGGCCGAACGCCGCGACCGCGAGCGCGATCACGAGCGCGGAGTACGAAATGAGCCACAACTTCAGCACGGCGCGCCCTCGGAGGGGAAGGGGAGTGCGGGCATGATACCGCTCGCGGCGCGCGGGCGAAACACGGAACTTCTGCGCTACTTCGCCGCGCCCAACTCCACGCACACCACGCTCGCGCTACCGCGCACGTAGGCCCGCGTGCCCGCGAAGGCCGGGTGCGCGTACAACCCCTTCTCGCCCTTGAACACCGACAGCCGCGCCAACTCCGTGTACTCTTTGGCGGTCGCGTCCAGCAGAATCAGTTCGCCCGTGCGCGACACCACCAGCACGCGCGTTTCGCTCGCCACAATCGCGCAATACGCGCCGAACGCTTGCGCGGTCTCTTCGTACAGCTCTTTCAGGGTGTCCGCGGTCAGGCAGTAGAAGCGGTTCCACACGCCGAACACTTTGCCCGCGGCAACCACCGGCGTGTGCGTGTCCGGGGCGAGCTTCTTGTGAACCGCGACCGGCTTCGGCTCGATGGTGCCGTCCGCTTTGAACGCGAACAGGCGCGTGGCGTTGTTCTCGGTGCTCACGAGCAACTTGTCGCCGAGCGCGATCGGTGTGGGCACGTTGAAGTCGCCGCCGCGGTCGGGCTTGAGCGTCCAGAGGCGCTTGCCGGTCTTCGCGTCCCACCCGCCGAGCGTTTCGGAGTCGTGGCCGACGATCTGCAACACGCCGCCGAACTTCGAGGCGATGAACGAGCCGTAACCGGCGGGCTTGCCGGCGGCGGCTTTCCACACCGGCTTCCCGGTGCGCGGGTCGAGCGCCGCGAGCGATGCGTCTTTGCCGCCGGGCGCGACGATCAGGTTCCCGCCGGCGATCAGCGGCGAATCGCACACGCCCCACTTGCGCTCGTCGGTCGCGTCGAACTCGTCGCGCACGTTCAGCGCCCACTTCGCCTTCCCGGTGGCGAGTTCGACGCACGCGAGGTCGCCGAACGCACCCTGAATGTACGCGAAGCCGTCGTGGAGAAGGGGAGTGGCGCGCGGCGAGTTGCCGTAGTCGAGGTTGCCGACCGCGGGCGTGCGATGCGCCCACTTTTCCTTCCCGGTAGTCGCGCTGAGGCACCGGAACACGTCCACGGTGTCGTTCAGTTCGCGGTCGGAAACGAGGACGTACTCGGAGGTGGCAGCAACCCCGCCGAGCGACGGCGCGGTGAGCGCCGCCTCCCACACGGGGTCGCACTTCTTCGGAAGGGAATCGGGGAGCCACGCGAGCCGGCCGTCGCGCGCCGGGCCGCGCCACTGCGTGTAGTCCGCGTTACCGGCTACTTTTTTTTAGCCGGTTCGACGAAGCCGCCTTTGGTTTCGAGTGCCTTGCACAGCGCCTTGTCGGTGCCCACGGTGAGCAGCGCGGCCTTCACCGCGGCGCAGTCGCTTTCGGGAAGAGCGTTCGTGGCGAAGCACGCGATGAACGGCACCTCTTCGGTTTCGCCGATCAGCCGTAGGTCGCCCTTCTTGATGGTGCCGCACCCTTCGAGCAGCAACTTCGCGTACGAGGAAATCACGGCCGCGACCTTCTCGCCACCCTTCGCGAGTTCGAGCGCCTTCGTCGCGGCGTCGGTGCAGGTGGCGCAGGTGTCGAGCGTCTCCGGCAGCGGCACACCGGATTCCTTGACGAGTCGGATCGCGGCGGCGTGCTTCTCGTCCGCCGCTTTGCTGCCGAACAGAATCTTGTAGCCTTTGAGGTCCGCGGGCGTGACGGCTTTGTCGGCGGCCGCGACGCAGATGTAGCCGGTTTGCGTGGTCTTGCCGTCTTTGCCCTCGAGCGCCGCGAGGTGCGTGACGGTGAACTTGCTTTCGGGGGCCTGCGCGCGAACAACCGAGTCTTTGCCGATGACGAGGTCGCACTTGCCGTTGGTCTTCTTGGCGAGCGCGCCGCCGAGCGAGTCGCTGTAGAACACCGCGACCGGGCGGTTCAGCTTCGCTTCGAGGAACTTGCCGAGTTTGTCGTAGTCGCGCTGCGCGAACCCTTCGACGCACGGGCACGAGTTCGGCGCGGCGAGCGGGTCCGTGACGACGATCACGAGCGCCTTCGGCTTCTCGTCGGCGGCAACCGCGGGCAGCGCCACGGCGGTAGCGAGCGCGGCAAGGGCTTCGCGACGGTTGATATTCGCAGGCATGGTGTACTTGGGGGTGTGCGGTTGAAGTGCGGGGCAAAGAAACGTTGGCGGTGATGCAAACCAATTGCGAACAGGGTTTCTTCATGCCCTCTCCCCTTGCGGGAGAGGGTGGCCGAGTCTTCGAGGCCGGGTGAGGGGCGAACACCAAACACGATTCAGAGATTGCTGAATCGGTGGTGTAGCTCACCCCTCACCCGCCCGCGAAGCGCGGGCACCCTCTCCCGCAAGGGGAGAGGGCAAAAGGCAATTCTTCTCTTCACTAACCACCAGCCACGAACCACTACCCTTACTTCTTTTCCTTCTTCTCCAAGATGTGGAACTTGGAGCCGGGCAGGTCGCAGAAGTAGATGTTCTTCGCGTCGGCCGACACCGCGACCGCGACGTTCTTGCAGCCGCCGCTCAGCTTCACCACGCCGGCGGTTTCGATGAACTCGCCGCTCGGCCCGAACCGCTTGATGATGCCTTCGCTCTCCGCGGTGTACACGTCGCCGGTGGCGAGCGCGCGCAGGTTCATGGGGTTGCAGCAACTCCCGAAACACTTCGGGTCGGCGTCGTCGCCGCGCTTGCCGAACGCGCCCATCTTCTTGCCCTCGCGGTCGTAGCGGGCGAACTGGTGCTTGGTGTTCTCCGCGACCAGTACGTCTGGGCCGTGGCACTGAATGTCCATCTGGCCGCAGCACCCGCCGATTTCGCCGAGAATCTGCTTCGGGTCTTTCATGTCCTTTGTGAACCGCCACACCGCGTAGCCGTAGCCCACGTCGCCGCACGCGATGAAGATTTCCTTCTCCGACACCGACATGCCGTTCACCACGCGCATGCGGCCGGTCATCTGTTCGATGACCTGCTCGACGGTGCGGCTCTTGTAGTCCTTTTCGATCTGCTCGTACTGCTTGATGAGGTTCTTGAACTGGTCGATCTGGCGGATTTCGGTCTTGGTGCGGTCCTCTTCCTTCTTGTCTTCGATCTTCTTCAGTTGCTCTTGGATCTGCTTGCGGGCGTTACCGTACACCTGAACCATCTGTTCCTTCTCGCGCTTCAGTTGCGCTTCGGCCTTCGTCTTGAGCGCCTCGCCGTTCTTGGTGATTTCGGTGAGGTGCGGCAGTTCCGCGACCTTGCCCACCGGCTTGCCGTCCTTGTCGAACGCGGCGATCTTGCTGTCGCCGGCCGCGTAGATGGTGCCGTCCGGCCCGACGTTGATCGCGGTCGCGTGGAAGTCCAGCGCGATCTTCTTCAGTTCCTTGCCGGCCTTGTCGAACAGGCGCACTTCGGACGTTTGGCCCTTCGGGGGCGCGCCGAACGGCTTCGCCGGGGCGACGAGGCCGACCACGCGGCCCTCTTTATCGAGGCAGATGGTTTGGAGCGCGTGCCCTTGCTTCTCGCCCTTCACGTCGATGGACGCGATCACCTTGTGGGTGGTCTCGAACTTCTCGGCCGGGTTCGCCGGTTGCACGATCGGTTGGACCGGAACGGCGACCGGTTTCGGCTTCTCGTCGGCGGCGACCGCGAAGCTCGCGGCGACCAGCAGGGCCGCGACACTCAGACGCATCAGGCGCATTGCATTCTCCGTGTGGAGTGAATCCTCAGCGGTGAGGTGACGAATAGGATACGCGAACCTAACCGTTCGCACAAGCGCGAGCCGGGTTCGCGTTACTCTTTGCCCAACACGAGATCGAGCGCCCAGCACCCGCGAACGTGTGTCGCGCTTGGGTCGCGCAGGTGGTTTAGGATGTCTTCGGCGTCGCACCCGGCGTCTTGGAGCGCGTCCGCGAGGATCGGGGCCGCGCCGAAGTTGCGCGACTCGTACATCTGTTTCGCCAACGCGAGCGCCGTATCGGTGCGCCAATTCACATCGAACACGACCGGGCGGAAAGGGTTGCCGAAGATTTCACGGAGGAGGATCGCTTGATATTCCCGTTCGGGTCCAACAGCGTCTTCGACGTTACCCGTTTGTCGTGCGAAAGCACGGACTGCCTTCGTTACCTCTGTCGAGCAATTCCATGCTTCCTCGAATTCGTGCGACGAGATCCACTGTACCGCCCGGATCGCATGATGCTGAATCAAGTCGGGCACCGGGTTTTGGGTCATACCTTCTGTTGCGACATATGCGCTTCGCAACTCGCTCTCAGTTGCCTCGCCGTCGGCGTACCGTTCTACGATTTCGGCGACACCTTGGGCGCTGGCGTCAAAGAGGTGCCACGCCCGACGACAACAGGCAGTTCCGAAGAGTCTGAACTTCCGTGCGGAGCCAATCGGCACGAGATATTCAAACAGATGCCACGCGCCCGGTGAAGAGAGCCATTCGCGTTCAGTCACCGCTTGCCCTCCACTTAGCGCCCCTTTTGGATCACGCACTCCGCGAAGCGCTCCATTTCTTCCAACTGCGGGCTGCACTGCAACAGCAGCAGGTTCGCGCCGGCGGCCTCGAACGCCTTCACGCGGTCGAGCACCTGTTGCGGGGTGCCCACCAGCCCGCTGCGTAGGCCGCGGTTGGAGACGGAGTAGTCTTCGAGCGAGACGCGCTGTTCGAGCTGAGTGCCCGCGAGCCACTGTTGGTAGTTGTGGTATCCGGCCTTCGATTGTTGAACGTCGGTTATCCGCGCGAGTTCCGCTTGCGCTTCGGCTTCGGTGTTGCGCACGATACTGTACCCGGCGACGCCGTAGATCATCGGCGGGAGGCCGAAGCTTTCGCGGCGGCGGCGCATGTCCGCGATCTTCTCCGCGATGCGCTCCGGCGGGTCGCCGTGCATCACGTAGGCGTCGCAGGTGCGCGCGATGAGGTTCTTCGCGGCCTCGGATTCGCCGCCCGCGTAGATCACCGGGCGCGGCTTCGTCGCCGGCTTCGGCTGAAGCACGTTGTCGGCGACGTTGTAGTACTTGCCCGCGAAGCTGAAGTGGTCCTGCTTCCACACGCCGTCCACGACGCTCAGCCACTCCGCGGTGCGCGCGTAGCGGTCGTCGTGCTGCTCGAAGTGGACGCCGTACTTCGTCGCCTCGTCCTTCCACCAACTCGACACAACGTTCAGCGACAGCCGGCCGCCGCCCCCGATGTGGTCGATGTTCGCGGCCTGTTTCGCCAGCAGCGCCGGGTTGTGGAACGTCGGCCGCACCGCGACCATCAGTTCGAGCGTGTTCGTAACGGCCATCAGCGCCGCGGCGGTGCTCCACGCATCGAGGGAAGGGGCCTCTTCGCCTTTGATGTCGTTGAGGTTCAGCTCCGCGACGAGCGACAGGTCGTAGCCGATCTGCTCGGACCGCTGCGCGAGCTTCTTGCTGTACTCCCACGTGGGGGCCATGCGCTCGTCGTCCACGTTGCGGAGCCAGCCGCCGAACACCGGCATCCAGTACCCGTACCGCATCGCGCGCTCCCAATGTCTGAACTTACCGCGTGTCCGCGTAGGCCGCACAGGGCTTCCGCCCTGTGCTACGATAGCCGGCCCTCCGGGCGGAAAACCAACAGTTGGTTCTCTGTCTTTGCACCCGCGGAGCGGGTCGCCTACCGTAGCACAGGGCGGAAGCCCTGTGCGGCCTACGCGGACGACCGGAAACGAAAAAGCACGCGCCTTTCAGCGCGTGCCCGTGATTGTACGCGAACCGCGCGGCTCAATACACCGCGTTCGGGTCCACCGGGCCGGTGCCCTTCACGGCCGTGCCGCCGCCGTAGCGCGCGTGCCAGCCTTCCGTGGTGCGGATGCCGTACAGGTCTTCCATCGTCAGCCCGTACTTGGCGAACCACGGCGTGCCGGTTTGCACCACGGCGTCGGTGTCCTTCACGCGGCGCACGCACTCGGTTTCGGCGAACTTCTGGCGCTCGGCCGGGTTCGCGAAGGTGAAGAACTCCTTCCAGAACGCGCGCCCGCCGAGGATACCGCTCGCCCCGGCCTTCATCGCCATCTCGACTTGCTTCTTGTACTTGTCGTAATCGACGCCCGCGCTCAGCAGCACCCACGGCTTCACGCAGGCGTCGTTCAGGCGCTTCAGGTTGTCCATCAGTTGCGCGTCGGTCTCGTGACCGAACGTGCCGGGGAACTCGGCTTTGTAGATGTCGCAGTAGCGGCTCAGGTACTTCGCGCTCTCGATCACCGTTTGGGCCTTGCGGGCCACTTGGCTCGGCGCGCCGTCCTTCTCGCCGTTGTACGGGAAGTGGATCGGTTCCAAGAGGAACAGGATGTCGTGCGTGATACAGTCTTCGTACATCTGCCGGGTGAACTCGAAGTTCTTCTCGGCGCTGTCGAACTCGCCCGGTTCGAACTGCGCGAGGAGCTTCACCGCGTCGGCCCCGCACCGCTTGATCTTGTGAACGCCCCAGCCCTGTTCGACCTCGCCGCAAGGCGCGCCGGCCGCGTTCTTGTCGGCCCCGGACTTCTCGACGCGGATGAGGATGCCCGTGCCCGGGGGCACCGCGTGCGCCGCGACCGTGCTCGCGTAGCCGTAGTAGCCGTCCACGAGCAGCCCGGAGCAGTGCGGCGCGAGCGCGCGCGACAGCATCACCTTCGCGTCGGCGATTTCGGCGTAGGTCGGCTCCTTCCCGGTCGCGGCCTTCATCATCTTAATCATGCTGCTGTTCTGGTCGGTGGCGACCATGGTCAGCGTGCCGTTCGGGTTGCTGATGCGCTGGAGGCCGCGCAGCTTACCGGGCGTGAGGCCGAGGCCGTACAGCCGCGTGATGGACGTAGACACGGTGCGAATCTCCGGTGACGGGGTGGGACGTGTTTGGGGTATCTTAGTAGCGAGACACTTTGCGGCGAGGCGAATGCCGAACGACAATCGAACCGCGCACGGGCGATGAGCGCGGCGTGCAGAACGATTGGGCGCTTTGGTCTTAGCCGCGGAGCGGCGGCAGATTTATAGCCCGGGGTGCAGCGAGCGCAGCCGAAGGCGCAGCGAGCAAA
>JALHNS010000313.1 GCA_022843445.1 Gemmata sp. | reverse complement strand
GGCCGAGAGCCTCGGGGAAATGGGCGCGCCGCTGCCGGCGCAGCCGGCCGCACCCTACGCGGCCCTCACGGGCCAACCGGCCGGCTCGTCCGGGCTGCCCCCGGGCAGCTACCCCAGCCCGTATTACACCGACGGCCCGGGCAGCGTCGATCCGCTCACTCGGGCCGGCCGCATCGGGTACGAAGTGTACAGCTACACCGGCGTGAGCATTCCCGGCGGACCGGGCCTCGCGGCGCGCCTCACCGCCGGCTGGAACGTCGGCGGCGGCATCAGAACGCTGTACTTCGACCAAACGCACACCGCGGCGTGGACGATCGACCTCGGCATCAACTTCATCTACAACGGGGCCGACCAGCGGGCGCAGAACATCTTCCTGCGCCAACCGCCCACGCAGGACCCGATCACCGGCGCGCTCACCACCGTACCCGACGTGCTCACCAGCACGCGCATCCGGGCAGTGCGGCGCACCAGCTTCAACTACAACTTCGGCCGCGACGTGTGGCTCATGGGCGCGGGCGACACCGCGCACGCCAACGGCACAAACGTGCGCGTCGGCGGCTGGTTCGGCGGGCGCTGGGGCACCGCAAGCGTCGATCAAATTCCGCTGAACGAGGTAGACGGGTACTCGCGCCGCCAGAACGTGTTCCACGGCGTCGCTGTCGGCGCGCACACCACGTGGGACGTCCCGATGGGCGGGTGGGTGCTGTTCGGCGGCACGCGGGTCGAGTACCACCACGACTGGACCAACCTGACCCCACCGCTTCAGGGCAACATTCACAACGTGGACATCCAGTTCTCGCTCGGTATCCGGTACTAGCGCGAGCATCTGAGACCCTAGCTTCCGGCGTTGGGGGACGCCGGTCGCGCGGCCCCGCGGTTTCGCAACCGCGGGGCCGTTCTCGTTGACGCACCGCGGCGCGCCCGCGTACAACAGTAGCATCGCCGGGGGTGCCCGCGCCGGTTGCGCGGGCTGAGAGCACACCCTTCGAACGTGCGCGGGTTATGCCGCACACGAAGGCGACACTTCACCACCCGCCAACCGGCGGGCGCGAGTACGCACCCCATGACCCAGATCGAATCGGCCCGCAAGGGCACCGTTACGCCCGAGATGGAGTTCGTCGCCAAGCGGGAAGACCTGCACCCGGAGCTGATCCGCGCCGAAGTCGCCCGCGGGCGCATGGTGATCCCCGCGAACGTCGTTCACCTGACCAAGAAGCTGCAGCCGATGTGCATCGGCGTTGCGGCCAAGTGCAAGATCAACGCGAACATCGGCAACTCGGCCGTCACCGGCACCGCCGCGGACGAACTCGAGAAGCTGCGCACCGCGGTCGAACTCGGTTCCGACACCGTGATGGATCTGAGCACCGGCGGCAAGATCGACGAGATCCGCCAAGCCATCATCGACGACTCGCCGGTTCCCATCGGCACCGTGCCCGCGTACCAGATCATTCAGAACGTCAAGGACCCGCGCGACATCACCCCGCGCATGCTGCTCGACATGGTCGAACACCAAGCGAAGCAGGGCGTGGACTACATGACGATTCACGCCGGCGTGCTAATCGAGTACGTTGCGCTCACGAGCGACCGCGTGACCGGGATCGTGAGCCGCGGCGGGTCGCTGATGGCCGCGTGGATGGTGGCGCACCACCAGCAGAACCCGTGGTACACGCACTTCGGCGAACTGTGCGAGATCATGCGCAAGTACGACGTGACGTTCAGCCTCGGCGACGGCATGCGCCCCGGGTGCCTCGCGGACGCGAACGACAAGGCGCAGTTCGCCGAACTGAAGACGCTCGGCGAGTTGACGAAGAA
The DNA here is from genome assembly GCA_022843445.1 of Gemmata sp. GTDB lineage: Bacteria > Planctomycetota > Planctomycetia > Gemmatales > Gemmataceae > Gemmata. The sequence continues at coordinate 6,733 of JALHNS010000313.1, read as the reverse complement.
GGCGTGGGACATGGGCTGCCAAGTGATGATCGAGGGGCCGGGGCACATCCCGATGCACCTCGTGAAGATGAACATCGAGAAAGAGCGCGAGATGTGCTACGACGCCCCGTTCTACGTGCTCGGCCCGCTCGTGACGGACGTGGCCCCGGGGTACGACCACATCACGAGCGCGATCGGTGCGGCGCTCGCGGCCGAAGCCGGTGCGAGCATGCTGTGCTACGTCACGCCGAAAGAGCACTTGGGGTTGCCGAACAAGGACGACGTGCGGCAGGGTGTAATCGCGTACAAGATCGCGGCGCACGCCGGCGACATCGCCCGAGGCCGGAAGAACGTGCGCCAGCGCGACGACGCGCTGAGCAAGGCCCGCTTCGAGTTCGACTGGAACAAGCAGTTCGAGTTGAGCCTCGACCCGGAAACCGCCCGCAAGATGCACGACGAAACGCTCCCGCAGGAAGTGTTCAAGAGTGCGAAGTTCTGCTCGATGTGCGGGCCGAAGTTCTGTTCGATGCGCATTACGCAAGACGTGCGCAAGCTCGCGGCCGACGCCAAGAAACTCAGCCTCGAATTGACGATGGCATAACGTTCCGAACCGGGGACCGCGGGCGGCTCGCCCGCACGTTGCGCTCGCGGTCCCGCCTCTTCGTACTTCCGGCGCGCCGCGCGCCGCGGTATACTCTCCTTCGCCCCCGCTCTCCTTGCCGCCCTTCCGCACATGACACGTTCCGCTTTCGCGCTCCTCGCGCTGCTCGCGGCCACGCAACCCGCCCGCGCGCAAGAGAAGGTCGATTTCGCGCGCGACGTGCTGCCGATCCTTTCGGACAACTGTTTCAACTGCCACGGCCCCGACGAAAAGACCCGCAAGGCGAAGCTGCGCCTCGACACGAAGGAAGGCGCGCTCGCGCAATCCGTGGTGCCCGGCAATAGCGCCGCGAGCGAACTGTTCGCGCGCGTGATTAGCACCGACGCGGACAGCGTCATGCCGCCGCCCAAGAGCAACAAGAAGCTCACCGCGGCGCAGGTCGCCGCGCTCAAGAAGTGGATCGACGCGGGCGCGCCGTGGGGCACGCACTGGGCCTTCACCCCGCCTCAGCGCCCGGCGGTGCCGAAGACGGAGTACGCCACGCGCAACGAGATCGACGCCTTCGTGCGCGCGCGCCTCGAGCGCGACAAGATCGTACCGAACGACCCGGCGGACAAGCCGCGCCTCATCCGCCGCGTCACGCTCGATTTGACGGGGTTACCGCCGTCACCGGAGGAAGTGGACGCGTTCGTGAAAGACCCCGCCCCGAGCGCCTACGTGAAAGTGGTAGATCGGTTGCTTGCCAGCCCGCGGTTCGGCGAGCGCATGGCGTGGGACTGGCTCGACGCGGCCCGCTACGCGGACAGCAACGGCTATCAGGGCGACAGCGAACGCACCATGTGGCCGTGGCGCGATTGGGTGGTGCGCGCGTACAACGCGAACCTGCCGTTCAACCAGTTCACGGTGCAGCAACTCGCCGGCGATCTGATTCCGAACGCGACGCGCGAGCAGATTCTCGCCACCGGTTTCAACCGCAATCACATGATTAACGGCGAGGGCGGGCGCATCGCCGAAGAGAACCGCGTCGAATACGTGTTCGACCAGACCGAAACGACCGGCACCGTGTGGCTCGGCCTGACGGTCGGCTGCGCGCGGTGCCACGACCACAAGTTCGACCCGATCTCACAGAAGGACTACTACTCGCTCTACGCCTTCTTCAACAGCACCCCGGTGAACGGCGGCGGCGGCAGCGGCCAAACTGCCCCCGTGCTCGACTTCGGCACCCCGGAACAAGAAGCCAAGCGCAAGGAAACGCAAGCCGCATACGATGCGCTCGTGAAGCAGGTGCAGCCCATCGAGAAGAAACTGCGCGACGCCGCCGCGACGAAGGACAAAGACGGCAACTATGCGTCCACGCTGCCGGCGCTCATCGAATCGGCGCTGCGCAAGGGGCCGAACGACCGCGCCGACCAGAACTACGACGAACTCACGAAGCACTTCAAAGAGACGGAACCGGCCTACGTGAAGTTGCTCGCGGACCTGCGCAAAGCGCGCTCCGCGCGCGACGCGGCGAACGCGAGCGTGGCGAAAGTGATGGTGATGGCCGACCTACCGAAGCCGCGCGACACGTTCGTGTTGGGGCGCGGCGCGTACGACAAGCCGGGCGCGAAGGTGACGCCGGGCGTGCCCACCTTCGGCAGCGCCGCCGCGCCCGCGAAGAACCGGCTCGACCTCGCCAATTGGATTATGGCGAAGGAGAACCCGCTTACTTCGCGCGTCGCGGTGAACCGGCTGTGGCAGCAGTTCTTCGGCACGGGCCTCGTGAAGACGAGCGAAGATTTCGGCGTGCAGGGCGAGCGCCCGGTTCACGCGGAGTTGCTCGATTGGCTCGCGGTGGAGTACGCGACCGATTGGGACACGAAGCGCCTCATTCGCCTTATCGTGACGAGCGCGACGTACCGCCAAAGCGCGAAGGTGACACCAGAGTTGCTGGAGCGCGACCCGGAGAACCGCCTTCTGGCTCGCGGGCCGCGGATGCGGATGCCCTCGTGGATGATCCGCGACGCGGCACTCGGCGCGAGCGGCTTGCTCACACCGACGATCGGCGGCCCGCCGGTGCGCACCTACCAGCCGCCGGGCATCTGGGAAGAAGCGACGTTCGGCAACAAGCGCTACACCCCGGACAAGGGCGAAGCGCTGTACCGCCGGAGCCTGTATGTGTTCTGGCGGCGCATCGTCGGCCCGACGATGTTCTTCGACGCCGCGAACCGTCAGACGTGCAGCGTGAAGGGCACGACGACGAACACCCCGCTGCACGCGCTCACGACGCTGAACGACACCACCTTCGTGGAAGCCGGGCGCGCGCTCGCGCAACTCGCGATGGAAGCGCACACCACCGATGCGGAGCGCCTGAAGTTCGCGTTCGCGCGCGTCCTGTCGCGCCCGCCTTCGGAAACCGAATCAAAGGTGCTACTCGGCGCGTTGGAGAAGCAGCGCAAGGTGTACGCGGACGACAAAGCGAACGCGCTGAAGGCGCTGAAGGTGGGCGACTCGCCGCGCAACGAGAAGCTGGACGCGGTGGAACACGCGGCGCTGGCGAGCGTGTGCCTGCTGGTGCTGAATTTGGACGAAGCGTTGAACAAGTGACGCGCTACGGAACCCACGACTGCATGAGTTTGCGCTTGGTCGAGGTCAGTTTCGCTTCCTGCTCTTTCCAGCGCGCGACGTGCGCTTTCGCGTCCCGCGCCGGTTCGGTCGGCGCGTCGGCCCAGTCGCGCGAGATGTCGATCATGGAGCGGACGAACGCGAGGTCTTCTTCGATGCGGATCAGTTCGCGGACCTGTTTCTGCCGAACCTCGGCGCGCAAGCCGTCGGGAACGTCGCGGTTGCCGGGAACGGGGACGCCGTAAGGGGACGCGAACAGCGCGGTGCCCAGCAGGGCCGTGGCTGTGAACATCGCAACGAACTCCGAAAGCGGGGCGTGTCGCGGCCATACCCGACGCGCAATGGGCTGACAACCACAACCACCTGCGCCCCTGTCGGCGGGGTTTGCGAAGACTGCGGAGACGCACATGAACCCACTGATCGAACGAGCGCAACTGCTGTCCCGCCGGCACTTCTTCGGGCGCACGGCCACTGGCATCGGCACGGCCGCGCTCGCGTCGCTGCTCGCGCGCGATGCGAGCGCCGCGCCGAAGGTGATGGGCGGCTTGAAGGGGCTGCCGCACTTCGCGCCGAAGGCCAAGCGCGTCATTTACCTGTTCCAGAACGGCGCGCCCACGCACGTCGATCTGTTCGACTACAAGCCGGAACTCACGAAGCAGAAGGGCAAGCAGATTCCCGATTCGGTGGTGAAGAACGCACGCTTCAGCACGATGACCAGCGGCCAAACCGTGCGCCCGTGCCTCCCGGAAATTACCAAGTTCGCGCAGCACGGCGACAGCGGGGCATGGGTGTCCGACTTCCTGCCGCACACGGCGAAGATCGCCGACGAACTGTGCTTCGTGAAATCGATGTTCACGACGCAGGTGAACCACGCTCCGGCAATCTGCTTCTTCCTCACGGGGCACGAGATGCCCGGCCGGCCGAGCGCGGGCGCGTGGCTCACCTACGGCCTCGGCAGCGAGACCGAAGAGCTACCCGGGTTCGTCGTGATGACCTCACGCGACAAGGAAGCGAGCTGCGGCCAAATCTTCTACGACTTCTATTGGGGCAGCGGGTTCCTCCCCACCAAGTTCCAAGGCGTGAAGTTCCGCGGCAGCGGCGACCCGGTGCTGTACCTCTCGAACCCCGAAGGCACGAGCAAAGAGGGGCGGCGCGCGGCGCTCGACGACCTCGCCAAACTGAACAAACTGACGCTGAAGGAGTTCGGCGACCCAGAGGTGGCGACGCGCATCGCGCAATACGAAATGGCGTACAAGATGCAGACCAGCGTGCCGGAACTGACCGACTTCAGCAAAGAACCGCAGAAGGTGCTCGACGCCTACGGCCCGGACGTGAAGCGCCAAGGCAGCTTCGCGTACAACTGCCTGATGGCACGCCGGTTGGTGGAGCGCGGCACGCGGTTCGTGCAACTGCTGCACGCCGGGTGGGACCAGCATCGCAACTTGAACACGCAACTCAAGGTGCAGTGCGCCGACACCGACGCGCCCAGCACCGCGCTGGTGAACGACCTGAAGCGCCTCGGCCTGTTGGACGAAACGCTCGTGATCTGGGGCGGCGAGTTCGGGCGCACGCCGTTCCTGCAAGGGAAGATCGAAGACGTGAAAAGTTGGGGCCGCGACCACCACCCGTATGTCTTCACCATCTGGATGGCCGGCGGCGGCGTCAAGCGCGGTACCAGCTACGGCGCGAGCGACGACTTCGGGTTCGCGCCCGCGAAGGACGCGGTCCACGTCCACGACTTCCAAGCGACGATCCTGCACCTGCTCGGCATCGACCACACGAAGCTGACGTACCGCTTTCAGGGCCGCGACTACCGCCTCACCGACGTTCACGGGCACGTCGTGAAGGGCGTGCTCGCGTAATGCGGCCCGCGCTCACACGCCGGGTTACAATGGCCGGATGAAACTGAAGCAGCAGCCGGAAGACTTCCGCGTCGAAGAACTGACCGACGCGACCGCCGGCGCGGTCGGTGAGTTCGCGCTCTACCGCCTCGACAAAATTGGGTGGACGACGCCCGACGCGCTCGCGGCAATCCGCCGCATTTGGCAGCTCGATCACCGGCGCGTCAGTTACGGCGGGCTGAAGGACCGGCACGCGGTCACGTCCCAGCACGTCACGGTGTTTCGCGGGCCGAAGAAGAACCTCCAACACGAGCGCGTAACGCTCACCTACCTCGGACAGCGCGAGGAGCCGTTTACGGCGGCCGACATCCGCGCGAACCGGTTCGCGCTCGTGCTGCGGTCGATGAGCGCGGACAACGTGCGGCGCTCCGAAGGTGCACTCACGGAGGTCGCCGACACCGGGTTGCCCAATTACTTCGACGATCAGCGCTTCGGTTCCGTAGGCGACGCGCACGAGTTCGTCGCAAAGGAAATGGTGTTCGGGCGGTTCGATCGCGCGCTGTGGCTCGCGCTCGCCACGCCTTACGAACACGACCGCGCCGAAGCCAAGCGCGAAAAAGAAACGCTTCGCGCGCTGTGGGGCAAGTGGCCGGAGTGCCAAGCAAAACTGCCCAAAGGCCACGCTCGCAGTCTCGTGAGCTACCTGAGCGCGCACCCTACCGACTTCAAAGGCGCGGTGGCCCGGTTGCGGCCCGAACTGCAAGGGCTGTACCTAGCCGCGTATCAGAGCTACCTGTGGAACCGCGTGCTCGCGTCGTGGTTGCGGCGCACCATCGGCGCACCGAACCTGTGCGACGTGGAACTGAAACTCGGGCGCGTCCCGGCCCCGGTGCGCGTGCCTTCCGAACTGCGCGCCGAGTGGGACGCGCTCACCCTTCCCTTGCCGTCGGCGCGTGTGAAGCCGGGACCGGGCGCGGCGTGGCTGCCGTTCGTGGAAGAGGCGCTCCGCGACGAGGGCTTGGCGCTCGCGGAGCTGAAGATCAAAGGGATGCAGAAGCCGTTCTTCGCGAAGGGCGACCGCCCCGCGTGCGTGCGCCCTGCGGCACTCAAGCACGAAAGCGCCGCCGACGAACTGAACGCCGGCCGCGCGAAGCTGACACTGCGCTTCGAGTTGCCGAAGGGCAGCTACGCGACGATGCTCGTGAAGCGCATTTCGTAGGACGGGCTTACCGCCCGTCCCGGCTTACCGCGTTTCGTTTTCGACACTCACCAGTTTGCACCCTTCAATACGAACGTGGTACGTCTGCCCGCTGGCGCGCGGCGCGCCGTCTTCCACGCGCCCGCGGCACGTCCCCTCGATCACCGCGATCTGCCCCGGCTTCACGCCCACTTCGGTCGCGGGCGTTCCCTTCGGGAACGCGAACACTACCGTCGCTTCCAGCGGGCGCGAGCTGTCGCGCATCGCGCTGTAACCCAGCACGAGCACGCCGTCGCGCTCGCCGATGTGGTCGATGCGGCCCTTCACGCGCACGCGCTTGCCCTTGCACTGCGCGTCGGCGCGGTCCACGTCGTTGGCGTAGTTGTTGGAAAGCGTGTTCGTGAGACCGTCGAACGCGATCGGGCCGTCCGGCACCGCGGGCGCGGGCGGCGCGGGCGGCGCTTCCTTGCGCGCCGCGGGCTTCTTCGGCGGCGGCGCGGGCGGTGCCGC
>JALHNS010000312.1 GCA_022843445.1 Gemmata sp. | reverse complement strand
CGGTGCCGGCGGCGCTGGCGCGCGCGACAAGCGCGGCGGTTGCCGGGATCGGCAGCGCGACCGCGAGCGCGGCCGCGGCCGTTGTGCTGAAGGGAATGCTGTTCGAGCAACTGCGGGCCGGTGCGCTGGCCGCGGCGCTGCTGGTCACGGCCGTGTGCGGGGTGTTCGCCACGAGCGGCGCGCCGGACGAAGCGAAACCCGCCGCCCCCGCGCCGCGCGCGCCCGCGGATCGCGCCGCGGAGTTGGTGAAGCGGTTGGGCAGCGACGACTTCGACACCCGCGAGGCCGCAGAGAAGGAACTGCGCGCGATGGGCCTGCGCGCCGAAGCCGCCCTGCGCGCCGGGAAGAAGTCCGAAGACCCGGAAGTGCGCACGCGGTGTACGAAGTTGCTCGTCGCGGTGCGCAAAGACGCGCTCGCGGAGTTGGTGCGCACCTTCGACGCAGAAAAGGACGCGCCGAGCGAACACCCCATCTGGAAGCGGTTCGCGGCCACCGCCGGCAACACGCCCGCGAGCCGCGCGCTCTTCGCGCGCCTGTTAAAGCGCCCCGATTGGGTCGCGCGCCTAGATGCGGCCGAAACCGCGCCCGCGGAAGCGGGCCGGCAGTACCGCGACGCTCTCCGCGACGGGAGCAAGCGCACGAGCTTCAACCTGCGCTTGTTCACCATCTATGTGTGGCCGTGCGACACAGCCGAGGAAACGGCGTTCTTGCTGTTTCTCGGTAGCTACCCGGGCACCGACGGCCCGCACCCGCGCGACAACGCGATGCTCAACCTCGCGGACGCGGAAGCGCGCGTCACCTACGCCCGCGGGCTGCCGCTCGCGCTCGAGGGCAAAGAGATCGCGCCGGGGCCGAACAACCACTACGACGCCACTGCCGCGCTCCCGGAGGGCAGCGCGAAGGCGTTCGCCAAGTTGCTCGCGGCGTGGCTCCCGCGGCGCACCGAACTGTCGCCGCTCACTGACGGATTCGAGCTGACCGTGAAGAACGGAACCGCCGACATTCTGCCCGCGGCGCGCGCCGTCGCGGCCACTGACGACCGGCCCGTCGGCGCGCGGCTCGCGGCGCTCACGGCCGTCGCGCAGTTCGGCAGTGCGAGCGATCTGAAGCTGTTCGAACCGCTGTTCGACGACAAAACGCAGCTCGTGATCCCGCCCCCGCCGCAGAACGGTGACGCGCGCCCGCGGTCCCGCCGCCCGGTGGTCGCTGATCGCGCAATCGGGCTGGCGCTGCTGCTGGCCGACCGCGACCCGGCCGATTTCGGGTTCGACTACGCGAAGGGCCGGTTCCGCCGCGCGAACGGCCGCCCGGTGGTGAGCGCCTACGAGGTCGAAGAGTTCGGTTTCACCAGCGACGACGAGCGCGCCGCGGCGCACAAGAAAGCGAAGGGGGCGCTCGCCGAGAAACTGCCCAAGCCGTGACCCGGCGCGAGCGCGCGGGCGGGCGCGACCGGTGTGTTGCGCCCGCTTTCTTCGTTTCCACTTCTCGCCCCGCGCGCGAACTACTCGCCTTGCGTCCGCGTCACTTCGTGGTTCAATTACGTTCAGCCTCACACCGTGCCGATAACACCGCGTACCCCACGAGGTGCGGTTCATGCCAATTACCGTTTCGTGCGATTGCGGGAAGACGTTGCGCGTGCCCGACGTTCACGCGGGCAAGAAGGCCAAGTGCCCGGTGTGCGAGGCGCTCGTGCCCATTCCGAAGCCGGCAGCGGAACCCGAGTTCGAGGTGGTCGAAGACGATCCGCCGCCCAAGCCCGCGCCGAAGAAGGTCGCGGCGGTCGAGGACGATGACGACGACCCCAAGCCCAAGAAGAAGAAGGCGCTCGCGGTCGCCGACGAGGACGACGAGCCCAAGCCCAAGAAGAAGAACAAGCGCCCCCGCGACGACGATTACGACGACCGCCCGCGCCGCCGCGCGCGCAACGACTCCGACGCCGGCAAGAAGTTGCTGTACATTATCGGCGGGTTGCTGCTCGTGGCCGGCGGCATCGCGCTGGCGGTGTACGGCTACAACCACGAGGGCCGCGGGTCGGTGCGCGCGATGGTGTTCGGCGGGTTCCTCGCACTCGGCGGCTTCGGCACCACCGTGCAGGGCGTCACGGGCAACTTCGACGACGACGAGTAACCCCAACCGGAGGCGGCGCGTGCCCATCACGTTGAACTGCGCGTGCGGCAAAGCGCTGCGGGTGCCGGACTCCGCCGCCGGGAAGCGCGCGAAGTGCCCGGCGTGCGCCGCGGTGCTCGCGGTGCCCGCGCCGCCGGAACCGGACCCGGTGTTCGAGATCGTCGAACCGGAGCCGGTTCCCGAAATGCGGCCGCGCGCGCCCCAGCCGAAGCCGGTTCACGCGGACGACGACGACGACCAAACGCCCTACGGCCTCGCGCCGGAAGAACCGGACGAAACCACCGGCACCAACGGCGCGCCGAAGGCCCCGAAGCGCGGGCTGCCCAACTTCCGCAAGGGCGGCAGCAACTACTCCTGAGCCGCCACTTCGCCCGTTGACAGGTTTTGAACAGACGTATATTATTCCTTTGGCGGCGCGACCGTGCGCTTGCCGAAGGGGTTTTCGTGCGCGCGCGAACGGGCGATGAGCCGCGAACGGGCGTCAGCGGCACCCCGATCAGTCCGAGAACTCGAACCCGCGTTCACCGCGACGGCTTGGCACGCCGAATCGCGGTAGCGGCGTTTGAATGCCCCCAACTCGGGTCGTGGGGCGAACGGAGCGATTTTCACTTGTTTCTCAGCATTTCTCACTTTGTCCCCCGTTGCATTCCGAGCGCGGTTTCGTTAATTGTTGTGCTTGGACGCTCCCACGGAGGTTCGCCCATGGCGCTCGAATTCGTCTGCCCCTGCGGGTGCGCCCTGAGCGTGTCGGAGAACGACGCGGGCCTACCGGTGAGCTGCCCGACTTGCTTCGGCGACGTGACCGCACCGGGCGACCCGCTGCGCCCGTGGAACCGCCACGAGCGCGGGACGGTCCTCTCGTCTGCCGTCGGGGGCGCACCGCCCGCGAACGAACCGGACAACCCGCTCGCGTTCGTCGGCCCCGGCGAGATGGCCCGCGAGCGCGACCGCGCCGTGCGCGCCGCCGAAGCCGCCGCGTGGTACGAAACGCCCAACCACCGCGAACCGAAGTTCCAACCGCACGGCCCGGTGTGGGGCTTGCTGCTGATGGGCTTTGCGGTCGTGTGGGGCGCGAGTCTGACGTGCATCTTTGGGCCGTCGAATCGGATCCTGTACGGGACCGTTATCGCGGTCTTCGCGAGCGCGGCGGTTTGCTTTCGCGGCCCGCCCGCCGAACCGACGAAGAAGTCCCGCTAACCCGCACCCGTTCGGAGCCGACCAATGCCCATCGCGTTCGCCTGTGAGTGCGGGAAGTCGTTCAGCGTGAGCGACGAGTACGCCGGGAAGCGCACCAAGTGCCCCAAGTGCGGGGCCGCCCTCACGGTGCCGACACCGGGCGCGCCCGAAATGAGCGACGAGGACAAAGCGTTCGCGGCGCTCGAAGACGCGCCGGACGATCCGCGGCCCGCGCAGCGCCCCGCACCGAGCTACGACCCGCCGCCACCGCCCGCGCGCGGCCCTAAGATTCCGGGAGCGGTCGCGGAAGAACCGCCGTCGCCGAAGCGCAAGCGCGGGCCGAAGTTCGCGGCGCGCGAGGGCGGGCGCGAGGGCTATTCTGGAATCACCATCTCGCCCACCATCATCTACGGAATCCTGATGATGATCGGGGCCGGCGTGTGGTTCGGCCTCGGCTACGCCGCGGGCGTCATCTACTTCTACCCGCCGGTGCTGTTCGTGTTCGGCCTCATCACCACCGTTCGCGGGTTCTTCGGCTACGAGCCGGATTGAGCGCCGTTTCGCGCCGCATACAATTCCGACATGCGAAGCAGAGGGCGCACGCCCTCTGTTTGCGTTTACACCAGAGGCGAAGACAATGTCGGACGTGCGCGAAACTCAGCTCCTCGTGATCGGCGGCGGCCCCGGCGGGTACCCGGCCGCGCTCCACGCCGCGGACCACGGCATCAAGACCGTGCTCGTAGACGAGGGCGCGAAACTCGGCGGCGTGTGCCTGAACCGCGGGTGCATCCCGAGCAAGGCGCTGCTGCACACCGCGAAGATCATCCGCGAAGCCCACGAGATGGCCGCGTTCGGCGTCAGCTTCGGCGAGCCGCAAATCGACCTGCCGAAGCTCCGCGACTTCGTTCAGAGTAAGGTGGTCGGGCGGCTCACGGGCGGTATCGGCGCGCTCACGAAGGGCCGCGGGGTGGAAACGGTCGTCGGCCGCGCGGTGTTCACTTCGCCGAACATGGTGGAAGTGACCGGGGCGCAGCCGCAAACGATTCGCTTCCAGAACTGCATCATCGCGACCGGGTCACTGCCCGCGGTGCCGAAGCCGTGGCAGATCGGCGACGACCGCGTGATGGACAGCACCGGGGCGCTCTTGCTCCCGGACGTGCCGAAGAAGTTGCTCGTGATCGGCGGTGGCTACATCGGCCTCGAAATCGGCAGCGTCTACGCGGCGCTCGGCAGCAAGGTCACGGTGGTGGAAGCGCTCGAGCGCATCCTGTTCATGGCCGACAAGGACTTGGTCGATCCGCTCGAACGCAAGTTGAAGATGGAGTTCGAGGCGATTTACACCGGCACGAAGGTGCAAGGGCTGGAAGCGACGAAGGACGGCATCGTGGTGAAGCTCGAAGGCGGAAGCGCGCCGGCGTCGCTCACCTTCGACCGCGTGCTGATCTCGGTGGGCCGCCGCCCGAACTCGGCCGGTCTCGGTCTCGAAAAGGCCGGCGTGACGGTGACGGACCGCGGGTTCATCCCCATCGACAAACAGCGGCGCACGAACGTCCCGAACATTTTCGCCATCGGGGATGTCGGTGAAGAGCCGGGCCTCGCGCACAAGGCGACGGCCGAAGCCCGCGTCGCGGTGGACGTGATTCTGGGCGAACCGGCGGAGTGGAACCCGCGCGCGATCCCCGCGGTGATCTTCACGGACCCGGAAATCGCGTGGGCTGGTATCACGCAGCAGGAGGCGGAGAAGCAGGGCGTGCCGCACGAGGTGCTGAACTTCCCGTGGTCCGCGAGCGGCCGTGCCGTGAGCATCGCACGCACGGAGGGCCGCACGAAGATGATCGTGGACCCGGAGAGCAAGCGCGTGCTGGGCGTGGGCATCGTGGGTGCCGGGGCCGGCGAGATGATCGCGGAGGGCACGCTGGCAATCGAGATGGGCGCGGTGGCCCGCGACGTGCTGGAAACGATCCACCCGCACCCGACGCTGAGCGAAACCGTAATGGAAAGCGCGGAACTGGCCTACGGCGGCGCGACCCACGTCGCCAAGCCCCGCAAGGCGACGAAGTGAATCGCAGGGTGTTGCCTCGTCGTACCTTCACTTGCGGAGGTGTGCCGTGCGTGTCGCCGTTGTGCTCGCCGCGCTCGTGTTGGCCGTGCCGGTCGGTGGCGCGCACGAAGAAACGCCTTTCGCGCTCGGCGAGGCACCGCCCGCTGTGCGCGCCGCGCTCCGCGCGCTCAGGGACGCGCCGGCGCGCGGCGAACGCGCTGCTGCGGCCCGCAAGTTGTCAGAAATCACTGAAGCAGAGCCGTATCTTCGCGCGTTTTGTGCAACCCCGGCAGGCAAACTCGAAGACGCAGGCTCAGACGCGCTTGCCGTGCTCCAAGCGGCACGAGCGAAGCGCAACGCCAAGCGGCTTGACGCTTGGGCGAAGGAAGGGCGCTTCGATCTGATGGTCGATGCAGGTCTCGACCTCTCCGACACGGACGATATTTACGCCTTCGGGGACCACTTGTTGAAACTCGGAAAAGACGCGCGCGATGTTCCCAAGAAGTTCGGTGCGCCAGAAGGCTATCACCGCCTCGTTGACCGAACGAAACACCTCATCGGCTTCGGTGGCGATTTTGTGAACCTCGCCGATCCGGTGTCGATCAAGTCCGATCACGTCGGACCTGCGTTCGTGCGCACGCGGTCCTGTGAAGCGACCGGGCGTATTCGTCTCCATTGGCTTGTGGCAACGCGCGACGAGTTAAAAGGTACGAACCCACCGAACCACTGGGAAAACTGTTTTCTCTTCCACAATAACGACCTTCAGTTGGAGGACATCACCGGGTCGTTCGTTGTTTGCGACGGAGACGTTGAGTTTCTGCAGTCCGTTGGGGGCGCATTCACCACAATCATCGCGCGGGGTTCGATTCGTGCAAAAGGGGGTATTACTTTCACCCACGGAACCTACTTTGCGCACGGGGACATCACCGCGAAGCATACCGACACCATGCGCGGACTGTTGATGGCATGTGGGAAGATCGATGTGCCGCTTCACCAGCGCGCAAAAGATAAGAAAGCGCCTGAGCGCGTTATCAAGGCCGGTGTGAAGGAGAACCCGTTCGGGGTGCGGTTCTTCGAGACCGCGGACGTGGGCACCGAGGCCGCGTTCAAAGACGGCGCGCTTACCATCGGCAAGCTCACTCCCGGTTCGCCGCTCACCAAGTTCGGCGTGAAGCCGGGCGACGTGGTCACGCAACTCAACGACAAGCCCATCAAGACCGCGAACGACTTCCGCCGCGAGCTGCGCAACTCCGTCGCGCTCGAAGCCGGCATCTTCTACATCACCCGCGACGGCACGAAGATCACCCGCGTCGTGTACTTCCACAACGGATTGGAGAAGTAGGTAATCCCTCGCTTACGCGTCGGGCTACCAAGCCCGCTCACTCCGCAGTCGCGAGCGCCAGCGCGAGGCGGCAGCCGGCTTCGAATTCCACGAGGTCCACGAACTCCTTCACGGTGTGGATTTCGTTCTGGCCCGCGCCGAAGGTCACGGTCGGGATGCCGTGCTTCACCATCCAGTTCGCGTCCAAACCGCCGTTGGTCACGCGCAGGTTCGGTTCGCGACCCACCGCACGCACCGCGGCTTCCGCGCGCTTAATCACGGCAGCGTCCGGCTTCAGGCGGAACGGGAGGTAATCGAGACGAGACGTGAACTTCACCTTACCGGCGCGGCCCTCGTGGTCCTTCACCTTGCACGCGGCCTCGGTGAACGCTTTCTTGTACGCGGCCGTGATCTCGCGCACGAACTTCGCGTCGTGACTGCGGCTCTCGCCCTTCACTTGAATGAAATCCGTGACGACGTTCGTCGCGTCGCCGGCGCTGCGGCCGTCGGTGGTCCCCACCGGCCCCACGTTGCTCGTGCCCTCGCGCTTGTCCTTAACCACCTTCCCGAACCAACCGCCCGCGAACACGTCGGACATCGCCAGCGCCACAATCATCGTCGCGGAGATGCCCTTCTCCGGGGCGACGCCCGCGTGCGCGGCCTTGCCCTTCACTTCCACGGTCCAGCGGTCCGCACCGATCGCGCCCACGATCACGTCGGACGCCAACCGGCCGTCGAAGTTGAACCCCGCGACCGGTGCGCCGAGGTCCGCCGGGTTCAGGTGCTTCGCGCCGAACAGCCCGCTCTCTTCGCGCACCGTGAACAGGAACGTGATCGGCGGGTGCGGCAGGTTCTGCTTGATGAGTTCGGCCACCAGCGTGACGAGCACCGCGCACCCGGTGCGGTTGTCGCCGCCGAGTGCGGTGGTGCCCTCGAGTTCGTTCACGACGCGCTTGCCGGCGAGCTTCGGCTTCGCCCCGGCGCACAGCGGAACCGTGTCCATGTGCGTCATGAACAGAATCGGCTTCGTGTTCTTCTTGCTGGTGCCCGGCAGCTTGACGATCAGGTTCCCAATGGGCGTCGGTTCGGGAATGCGCGTGTGGGCGTCGTCGAAGGTGATGGCGCTCGCGGGCACGCCTTCTTCTTTGAGCGCGGCGGCGAGTTCCTTGCCGATGGCGGCTTCGTGCCCGGTGATGCTGTTCACCGCGAGGAACCGGAGCAGGCGCTGCACCGCGGCGTCGGTATCGAAACTGGGAACGGATGGCGCGGCGGGCATGGTAGCTCCGAGTGCGAGACGGGACAGAGATTGTATTGCCGCCGTTGCCCGCGTTCCGCACCATGACCGAAGTTCGGTGTTCCGTTCACCCCGGTAGTTCCGCACCATGCAGCGCACCCTCATTCTGCTGAAGCCCGACGCCGTGCAGCGGCACCTCGTCGGCGAGATCATCGCCCGGTTCGAGCGCAAAGGGCTTCGGCTCGTCGCCCTGAAACTGGTGCAGGCCGGCCGCGCGCTCGCCGAACAGCACTACGCCGTTCACAAGGGCAAGCCGTTCTACGAGAGCCTCCTGAGCTTCCTCACGAGCGGCCCCACGGTGGCACTCGTGTGGGAGGGCCGCGAGGCCGTCGCGGTGTGCCGCAACCTCATGGGCCTCACCGACGGCGCGAAGTCGCCCCCGGGCACCATCCGCGGCGACTTCGGCATCAGCGTGCAGAACAACCTCGTTCACGGCAGCGACAGCCCGGAGAACGCGGCGCTCGAAATCGCGCTGTGGTTCAAAAACGAAGAGCTGGTGACGTTCGCCCACGCCGACGCGACTTGGGCCGGCTAACCGGCGCGACCGGCACCCGTTCTGTAAAGCGCCGCGGCGCGCGCGGTTTCCCCCGAACCCC
>JALHNS010000311.1 GCA_022843445.1 Gemmata sp. | reverse complement strand
GAGCAGACGGTGTGCCTCGTCACCGCGCGCAAGGCCGGGCGCGAGGCACTCGACCTGCTCCTCCCGCTCGCCGAGAAGGGTGACCGCGACGCGATCGACGCGCTGGCCGTGATCGGCGGCCCGCAGGCGCAGCAGGTCGGGCAGCGCGAGACCGCCGAGCCCCAGCGCGCCGAACTTCAGGAAGTTCCGTCGGCTCGTGCCTTCCAGCATGAGTGTTCCTCCGGTGCCGCGCGGGTCAGTGGTTGAACAGGAACTCCTTGCTGTTGAGCGGCGCCCACAACAGGTCTTCGTACGGCCACGGTTTCGTGCTCGCGCCCGGTTGCTTCGCCGCCGCCGCCGAGTTCCTCCGCCGGGCGAACCTCGATATCGCGGGCCGCAATCCCACCGCCGAGCGGGCGGCCGCGTTCCCCGACAGCACCGATCCCGACAAGCGGCGGAAGCTGATCGATGAGTAACTCGCGTCACAGGAGTTCGGGCGGCTCCTCGCGGACCTGTGGCGGCCGCTGCTGGCCCCACGCGACCCGGCGAACACCAAGTCGCAGGTCGACAAGTTCTCGCCGTGGCCGGCCGAGCAGTTCAACCGGAACCGCGGGTGGGACGCGCTCGCCAAGGAGTTGGTCGGGGCGCCCGGGGACGTCAAGGATCGGCCCGAGACGACGTTCCTGATGTCACACGCCGAGAGCGCACAGCCCAAGCCGGACCTCCTCGCCGGGGCCGTCGGCCGGGTGTTCCTGGGCGTGTAGCTCCAGTGCGCCGAGTGCCACGACCACCCGTTCGCGCCGTGGAAGCAGCACGACTTCTGGGGCGTCGCGGCGTTCTTCGGCAAGCTCCGCAACACGGGCACGAAAGGCCCGAATTCACTGGGAAATGCAAGTATATTCTGCGCTGTAGCCTTCAGCAGCCGCACAGGGCTTCCGCCCTGTGCTAGATGAGCCGGCCCTCCGAGCGGAAAACCAAGAGATGGTCTTTTGTCTGAGCACCCGCGGAGCGGGTCGCTGTACATAGCCCTGTGCGGTCTTCGCGGCGCGCGAGTTTCTGACAGCGCCGCGTAACCCGAAGTAACGCGCGGTTGCCGCGCGGTGGCGAAAGCGGGTACGATGCACGGGCCGCACGTTCGCGGTTCGGAGGCGCGCTCATGCGTTGGGTTCCCGCCGCACTCGCGGTCGTTCTGCTCGCACTTTCCGCGTTCGCCGATCCGCCCAAAGAGCCGACCGTCGACGAACTGATCGCGGACCTCGGGCACCCGGTGTTCGGTACGCGCGAGAAGGCGCAGCGCGAGCTGTGGAAGCGCGGCGAGGCGGCCGTTCCCGCGCTCGAACGCGCGGTGAAAGGCGACGACCCGGAAGTGGTGCGCCGGGCCCGCGAGTTGCTCAGCAAGTTCGAGTGGGGCATCCGCCCGGACACGCCGCCCGCGGTGCTCAAACTCATTCGCCAGTACCAAGCGGGTGACCCCAACAACCCGACCCGCAACGGCGACGTGCGCCGCGACGCAGTCGGGAAGTTGCTCGCTGAAGGGCGCGCGGGGGTCAGCGCCGTGCGCGCCATCCTCAAGAAGGACTTGGCCGCGGACGCGCGCGCGAAACTCGTCGGCGATGTGCTCGTTCACATCCGCAAGAAAGTGCCGCTGCTGCTGATGGCGGACAAGCGCGACGAGGCGGACGAACTCGTCTCGCTACTGCTCGCGGGTACCACCCACGACGGCGCGGCCGACCTCGCCGCGTACCACGTGCTGCGCAGCGACCTCCCTTCCGCGCTTGCGCGCGCCGAAGCCGAGTTCGCGACCGGGAAGAAAACCGACGCGCAGCGGCTCGCGCTCGTGTACCTGCACCGCGCCGCCGGGAACTACGCGAAGGCGCGCAAGCTCGCCGAAGACCTGCCCGCGGACGCGGAGCGCGCGAGCTTCAAGGACATCTTGCTCGAAGAGGAGGGCGATTGGGCCGCGCTCGCGGACAACGGCTCCGGCCGCGAACTGAACCACCCGGACGCGGTGAAGCTCACGCTGTTACGGCTCGCGGGGCGCGATCAGCAGTTTGAGAAGGAAGCAAAGCGCGTGCGCGCCGACGCCGACGAACTGAGCGACCCGGACGACATTCTCAGTTCAGCCGCGGCGCTGTTCTCGAACCACCGGGCTGCCGAAGCGACCGAACTGCTCTTGGAAAAGAAGAAGCCGCTCGCGCTGCTGTCCGAAGTGCTCATCTCACGCATGCGCTACAAAGAAGCGCTCGACCTGATCGGCAAAGGCGCGAAGGAGAAGGACACGATCGCGCCGAACGAGCGGCTCAACTTCAACCTGCGCCGCGCCCGCGTGCTAATGCTCACCGGGTACCGCGACGACGCGGTGCAGGTGTTCGAGCAGGTGGCGAACGGCCTGCGCGCCGGCCGAGACGAACAGGGCTTCACGGTGGCCGCTCGCGCGCTGATTCGCACCGAATTGCGCGTGGGTCTGCGCGACCTCGCGTGCGAACACGCGGCCCGCTTCGTGCCCGACAGCCCCGAAGGCCGGTTCGTTGGCAATCAGGGCGAATCGCCTTTTGAGTTGATCTTTCCGAACGACGCACCCGCGGCCGAATCGCTGTACGCGGCACTTCGCGCCGCGCGCATTCCCGGCGACGCGGGCGGCGCGACCATGCTGCGCACCCGCGACCTGCTCACCGGGCAGAGCGGAAAAGACGCCGTGGACGAAGCGCTGCGCGCGCTGAAAGACTCGATCACCGCGCTCGGTGCCGATCCGCGCTTAATGAAGGCGCGGCGCTATTTGGCGCTGGCACAGGTGTGCCGCGCCGCCGGCCGGCACGACGCGGCCGACGAAGCGTACAAGGCCGCCGCCGAGCTGACCCAACACGCGACTGATGCGAGCGAAGCGAGCGGCACTCGCAGTTGGGTGTACGGCGCGCCGGACCCGGCCCGCGTGTGGATCGAGTGGGGCGAATCGCTGTTCGCGCGCGGCCGGCACCGCGACGCCGCGGCCGTGCTCGACGCCGGTTGGAAGCTGTTCCCGAACCAACCGCTCCCGCTGTTCCTTTCTGGGCGCGCTCTTGTTGCGGCCGGTGATGCTGCCGAAGGGAACCGGCGCATCGAACTGTCGCACTGGGTGACGCTCGGCAACGAGAAGCTCCGCGGCCGGTTCTTGGACGAACTCAACACGCGCGGCGCGGCAACCGCGATCAAGCGCGAGGTTCAGCTCATCACGAAGGCGTGTTGGAGCCACGACCACTTCTTTGGGAACGTGATGAACCAGTGCGCCCGCGGTGCGGCGCTGCTCGGCGATTTCGCTACCGCCGAAGTGTGCGCGCAGCGCTCGCTCTTGGTGGTGCTGCGCACGCCGAACGTGTACTTCGTGGACGTGGCCGCGTACCTCACGGTGCCGCACGAACTGCTCGTGTACCGCGCCCGCGTGTTGCTGAACGCGGGCAAAGTCGAAGAGGCGATGGAGCGCGCGAAAGCGGTGCTGGCGATCACGCCGGCGCACGCCGACCTCGTAACCGGGATGGTGCCGCAACTGGACCGCTTGAAGCGCAAGAAGGAAGCCGACGAACTGTTCGCGCTGTCCCGCGCCGCGCATGAGAAGACACTGACAGACTACCCCGACAGCGCCGCGGCCCGGCACTCGCTCGCTGCGCTCGCCGGTCGCTGCAACCGCGACCTCGACGCCGGCCTAAAGTACGCGCGCGAGGCGCTGAAGGCCGACAGCAACAGCCCGGCGCACCGCGAAGCGCTCGCGGAGCTGCTGTTCCGCAAAGGCGACCGCGCCGAGGCGCTGAAGCTCATGGAAAAGCTCGCGGCCGAATTCCCGCGCAGCGCGCTGTACGCGCGCCAGTTGTCGCGCTACCGCACCGCGCCCGTCGACAGCGCATGGCCGCTCACGGAGTGATTGCGTGACCGAAAATCGAATGGCTCTCGTGTGAAGCGCCACGGCCTCTGATTGAGGCGCTTCCCGAACCGCTTCTTGCGCGAAAGTTGCGTCTCTTCATGTGCAGCGCATCCGGGATTTGCTTCCCGTTGAGTGCCGTGCCGCAATCGAAGCATCCGAAGGTTACGCGGATGGGACTGTAAGCGCAACAGAATGCGACTTTGCCACGGAACGGGTTGATCGTCTCCTCGGCACGGACGCGAAACCGTGGCAACCTGACGGGATGACTTACGCGCTTGCCGTCGCTGCCGATGCCGCGCGCGCCACCCGAAATACACGCCAGCGAGCAATCGCGTTTTGTGAGGTACTCACGGCCGCGCGTGCTTCTTCGACGGCAGTTGCCCATGCTGATTCTGAATACGACGCGGTTTATTACGCAGTGTGGAACACAGAAGTCCGAGCTCTTGCGACGGTCGTGCGTGAAGTGTTCGGGAACCCATTTCGCCCGGCATTCTTCAACACCGCGTGGCGCACCGACACGGTGCTCGCGGTCGCGCTGCGCGCGTACGAGTCGCGCTGCGCGCGTACGAGTCGCGCGAGTTCGGGGCGCTGCCGGTCCTCGCGGACGCACTCCAAGACTCCGGGTGCGATTCGGCCGACCTGCTGAACCACCTGCGCGACCCGCACGCGGAGCACGTCCGCGGGTGCTGGGCGCTCTACCTCGTGTTGGGTAAAGAGTGACCGCGGCCCGCGTGTGGTAGAATTCGATGAGGAGGAGCGCGAATGACGGCGACCGAAGCGCCGAGCGAACCGGACCTTGTCACCGCGACCGCGGAGGCGCGCGAGCTGGTCGCCGCACGCGGCCTCGACGCGCACGTGGAGCAAGCCGCGCGCCTCGCCCGCGCGCACTTCCCGCACGTCACCGGTCTTGAACTGCGTGTGCTGATTGACCCAGAAGAGGCAACCGCGAACCTCGTGCTGAACGTCGTGACGAGAGCGCCGTCGCAAGAGGTTGTGGACGGCTACCTCGAATTTGTGAACGTATGGACGCAAGCCGCGCCGCCGGTCGTTCACGGACAGATCAGTGTCACCTTCTCGGTGGCGTGACATGCACCCGCGCGAGTTCTTCGAGTATGCGGAGGGCATCTCCGAGGCGCTCGAAGCCGATCCGCCGATGCCCAACGCAGCTGCGGCGTGCCGCACGGCCATTAGCCGCGCGTATTACGCGGCGTGCCTGTGTACGCGCGACCTGCTCGATTCATTCGGGATCGATGTGAAACGCATCTCGAACCCGCACGCGAACCTGCAACAGGCGTTTCAGAACACAGGCGTGTTGACGCTTCAGCGAATCGGCAACGAACTCTCGACGCTTCACAAACACCGCACCGAAGCCGACTACGAGATGTCCGCGAGTGCCCCAGAATCGCCTCTCACTCTGGAACGTGTGATTGATGCTTCGCGGGCGCTGCTCCAAACGGTTCAGATCGTGCGCGCCGGGAAGTTTAGCCCGCCGATCGATCCCGAAGCGGTTGTGAAAGCGGTTCTGGATTGGGCGCGGGCCAACAGCAAGCCCATTTACCGCAAGCCCACCTGAGCGCGGTACACTAGCGGCACCGCTTCGCACACGGGGGCACGCATGGCCGATCTCGAATCGCTCTACGCCGGCATCTGCGCGCACCCGGACGAAGACACGCCGCGGTTGGTCCTCGCCGACTGGCTCGACGAACAGGGCGACAAACCGTCCGCGTTTCGCGCCGACCTCATCCGCACGCACTGCCGGCTGGCGCGCATGGAACCGTGGTCGCCGGAGTGGCGCGAACTGAACGAGCACTGGAAAACGATCGGTCACAAGTTCGAGATGCAGAAGGCCGAGAACAAAGTCCCGTGGGCCGCGCACCTGAAGGGCCGCGTGCGGGCGTGGGCGCTCGAGCGCGGCCTCGTCGGGCGCCTCACGCTCTTCGCAAAGCGGTTCGTGAACGAGGGCGATTCGTACTTCGAGCAGGACCCGGTGCGGTCGGTGAAGTTCGTGAAGCTCGACTCCGTGATGGGTGCCGTGAAGCCCGACGTGCTGTTCCGGTGCGAACACCTCGCGCGCGTCGCGGACGTAGACTTCGACGGCTCCGGGCTGGCCGACAAAGCGCTCGATCAGCTCGGCGCGTCGCCGCACGTCAGCGGTTTGCGGTCCCTCGGCCTCGGCGGCAACAACAACTTCACCCGCGCCGCGCTCCCGAAGTTGCTCGCGAAACTCCCGGCGCTCACGAAACTCGATGTCTCGGACAACGAGCGGTTCGCGAACGGGCACGCGCAAGAACTGGCGAAGTGCGCGCACCTCGCGCGCGTGCGCGTGCTGAACCTGAGCGGCACCGGAGTGAAGGCCGAAGGTGTCGCGGCGCTCGTGGGCAGTAAGTACGCGGCGAATCTCACGGACTTGGGGCTGCAACCGCAAGACGAGTACGACGAGGAACACGGCTACGCGCTCGGCCCGCGCGGCGAGCGCGCGAACGGGCTGGCGCTCTGCGAAGCGCTCGCCGCGACCAAGCACCTCGCGCACCTCACCGACCTGAACCTGAACTACTGCAACATCGGGGGCGAGGGTGCCGTGGAACTGGCGAAGGCGCACCTGCCGGCGCTGAAGCGCCTGCACCTGTGCGAAAACGCGATCACCCGCGACGGCATCAAAGCGCTCGCGTCGAACCCGTGCGCTAAGCAGATGCTGTTCGTGAATCTGGCCGGGAACCCAAATCTGGCGAAGATCGCGGCGAACATTCGTGAGATGTTCCCGAGCGCCCACGTCATCGATTCGGGCGACTATGAGTAGCGACGGCGACGCGCTCCGCGCCGGGGTTCTGCTGAACCCTGACGACGACACCGTGCGGCTGATCTACGCCGACTGGCTCGAAGAGAACGGCGAGCCGGAACGCGGCGGGTTCGTGCGCGCGCAGGTGTGGGCCGCGCTGGGCGAACCGCACTCGCCGCCCGTGCGCCAGCATCTCGACACCGCCCGCAAACTGTTCGAGGGGCGCGGCGCGAACTGGGCCGCGCGCGTGCGCCGGTTCGTGTTCCAGTGGCAGTTCGCGCGCGGGTTCGTCGAACACGTCGCGGTGGACGTGACCGGCTTCCCTCGGCACGCGAGCGACCTGTTCGCGCTGGAACCGATTCGCGCGCTCAAAGCGCGGCGCAACGCCCGCTCCGACCCGCCGGCCGAACTGGACGCCTTCTTCGCCGTGCCCCAACTGGAGCGCGTGCGCCGGCTCGACCTCGCCGATCTGAACCTCGGCCCCCACGAGTTCGACCAACTGCTCGCGTGCCCGCACTTGGCGCGCGTCACCGACCTGAGCTTGCGAGGCAACCGCGTGCTCCCGGACTGGCTCGTCACCCTGCTGGCGGGCGCGTCCTTCCCCGCTCTGGAGGGGCTGGACCTCGCGGACCTCGCGCACCTCGGCCCGCGACTCGCGGCGGCACTGCCGCGCGCGCGGCACCGCGCGCTGAAGCGCGCCAACTTCGACCGCGTGGTGTTCGGCTCGGACGACCTGACGCGGGTGCTGAACAGCCTGAAGGAAGTGGAAGAACTGCGGCTCGCGTGGATCCCCGGCACCGGCCGGCCCGGGCCGCTCACGCACCTGCACCTCGGCTGGGCGCTGCCGTGGCGCAAGCTGCGCTTGCTGGACATCTCGGGGCAGGGCGTCGGCTCGAACGGCGTGGTGGAACTGACGACCGAACTGAACCGGGCGAAGGAACCCGTTCCGCTGCGCTGGCTGAGTTTGGCTCACAACCGCGTGGGCGCGGATGGCGTGACGGCGCTGGTGAAATCGGACCCCGCGAAGCTGAACCTCTACCACCTCGACGTGCGCGGCAACGGCCTCACACTCGCGCAGCGCGCCGCGCTGCAGGCGCGCTTCCCGGACGCGGTGATCGAGGCGTGAGGGCTACTTCAACCCTTCGAGTTCGCGCGCGAGGTTGGCGCGGGCGCGGGCTTCGCCCTCTTCGTACACGAGTTGCGTGTGGTAGATGCGCGGCGCGCTCAAGAACCGTTGGAGCACCGCGGCGCGGCCGGTGCGGTACTGCGCGTCCGGCACCCACGCGTACTCTTTGCGCACGTCGGCCGCGTAGCGCGCGTAGCGCTCATCCGCCGCACCCAGAATCGCGAGGTCCGCGTCCAAGAGTGCCGCGGTGTCGCGGGTCGCGGGCGGATCGCCGGTGTGCGCGGTCGCCCAGATCATCTGCACCACGCGGTCGATGGTGCTCGCCGGCACTCCGATCGGCCCCAACAGATCGACCGCCAGTTCGCCGCTCCGCTTCTCGTTGTCCTTCCCGCGCGAATCGTAAACGGCGTCGTGGAACCAGATCGCCAACTGCAACGCGTTCGGGTCGTCCACCTGTGCCGACAGCCGCCCGGCGACGCGGAACATCTCGCCGAGGTGCTCGAGGTTGTGGTAGTGCCGCTCGGATGCGGAATACGCGGCCACGAGCACGTCGAATACCGGATAGGCGTCGGCGGGAGCGACACGGTACGCGTCGAGCGTGCGCACCCAGTTCTTTTGCATCGCGTCCAAGCGCTCGGGCGAAATCATCGTGTGGGCCGGTTGGGGTGAGCGCTTGCCGCGCGCGGCGCGGGGAGGGTATAGTTTAGGTACCCGTCGCTCGCGCGTCCGTCGCGCGAACCGTTCCGCGGAGCCACATGACCGCCGCACCGACGCCGGCCATCGAGCAGCGGCTCGCCGCACTGGTGCCCCGCGTGCGCGCCGCGCGCGTGGCGC
>JALHNS010000310.1 GCA_022843445.1 Gemmata sp. | reverse complement strand
CGCGGGCCTGCTCGGGCTGCTGCTGTTCACCGGCGCGAGCGCCACCGTGTACCGCGCGCGGGTGCGGCGCGCCGCGCTGGAGCGCGGCAAACTCGAAGGGCGGCTCCAGCGGGCCGCGCGGTTCGAGGCCGTGGGCCAACTGGCCGGCGGCGTGGCCCACGACTTCAACAACGTGCTCACGGTCATCACCGGGGCCGCGGACGAACTGACCCACAACCCCACCGACCCGGCTCAGACCGCCGCGCTGGCCGGCGCGATCGGCCGCGCCGGGGAGCACGGCACCGCGCTGGCGCGGCAACTGCTGAACGTGGTGCGCCAGCGCGCGCCGGCCCTGCGGCCCACCGACCTGAACGCCACGGTCGCCGACACCGCGGGCACGCTGGTGCGGCTCATGGGCGACCGCGTCGCGGTGAGCGTGACCGCCGACCCGAACCTGTCGCCGGTGCTCGCCGAGGGCGCGCTGGTGCTCCAAATCGTGCTGAACCTCGCGGTGAACGCGCGCGACGCGATGCCCAACGGCGGCACGTTCGCGCTCGCCACTTCCGCCCCCGCGCCCGGCGTGGTGCGGCTCACCGCCACCGACACCGGCACCGGCATGACGCCCGACGTGCGCGACCGCGCGTTCGAACCTGGGTTCACCACCAAAGGGGCCGACAGCGGCACCGGGTTGGGGCTGTACATCGTCGCGCGCGCCGTCGAGGCGCTCGGCGGCACCGTGCGCGTGCGGTCCGAACTCGGCCGCGGCACCACCTTCGAGATCGACCTGCCCGCCGCACCGCGTGCGTGACGCGCGGGGGGCGCGCACGGCCACCGGCACCCCGGCCGGCGGGTCAGAAGTTGCCCACCACCTCGCCGCCCGCTCGCGTGCCCAGCGCGCGCCACGCCGCGGGTGCCACGCTGTTGGTAGCGAACCGCACGCTCCCGTCCATCAGGAGCACGTTAACCCCGTTCGTATGGTGGCTGCGGCTCGTCACCACCGCGTAAGTGGGGAGGGTCGCGGAGCGGCCCTCGCGCATCGAGTTGAAATCCGCGTCGTAGGTGGTGCCGTTGAACGCGAAGGGCACCCGCGTGTTCGGCGGGAACGTGGTGGTGAACCCGGTCTGGTGCGCGCGGGCGTCCACCCATTCCGTGTGCCCGCTGTCGGTTTTGAACTCGCCGGCAGTAAAGTGTGCGGTGAGTTCGGCGGTCGTCGTCGGCACCGGCGCGCCGGGCGCGGTCGGCACCCCGCCGTCGCGCCAGTACGGGGTGAACGCCTTCACTTCCGCGAACCCGAGCGTGTTGCTCAACCCGTCGGCGAAGTCGGCGACCCGCACCATACGGTTGAGCACGAACGCGCCTTCGCTGCGCCCGACCGGAGGTTGGTACAGGTGCCACAGCCCGGCGTTCGCCCCGTAGTTCAGCGGGTAGTGCGTGAACGTCGGCCCGTCCGGGCGCTCGCGGTCGTTCGGCTCGCTCGGGCACAGCAGGTACGGCACCCGCACCCGGGCCACCGCGGGTTGCGCCGCGATCGGCCGGGTGAAGTCGATCAGCTTCTGGAGGTTCTCCTGCTCGCAGTACGGGAGCAGCCGCGCCTGCACGCTCCAGTACACCGCCGTGCCGAACGACTGGTAGTCGCCGAGCGTCGGGAACGCGCCGAGCGCCCCTTCGTGGTTGTGCAGCGCCAGCCCGATCTGTTTGAGGTTGTTCGCGCACTTCAACCGGGCCGCGGCCTCGCGCACCTTCTGAACGGCCGGCAGCAACAGCCCGATGAGGATCGCAATAATCGCGATCGCCACCAGCAATTCGATCAGCGTGAACCCGCGGCGCTCGGAACGAGTCATGGCGTGCCCCCTTGTTGGAGGGGATTGTCGCCACTGGCGTGTGAAGGTGGTGCGAATTCCGTGTGCGTTGGTTACGCGCGCCCAGTGAGCGCGCCCCACATGCTCAGCGCCAGCGCGGTGGCCGCCGCGGCGCTCGCCAGAAGCACCACAAGGCCCGGCCACCGCGCCGCCTTGATTTGCCACCACATCACGAGGCCGCTCAGCCCCCAGAAGCACAGCGCCAGCGCCATCACATCGACGACCAGCGCCCAGAGCCACTTGCAGTTCGCTTCACCGGGGTAGCCGTGCGCGAGGTGCAGGCGCGTGAGGAACCGGCGCGCGCTCAGTTCGGTTCCTTGTTCCGCGTCGGCCGGCGCGCCGGTCACGGTGCCGGTGAGCGCGTTGTAGCTCGCGGTCCAGACGCGCCCGTCGGCTTCCACCGGGAACGTGACGTCCGGCACCGACGTGACCGCGACTTCGCCCGCGGGGAACCCGGTGCGCGCGAGCACCACCGGCACCGCGGCTTTCACGCGCTCGTGCAGCGGATCGGCCAGTTTGATGCCGTCGCGCGGTTCGCGCGGCCCTTTCTGTTCGCCTTTCGGCTGCGGCACGCTGCCGGTGGCGAACGGCGCGCGCTCCGGTTCCGTCTTCTCGCGCGCCGGGTTCGCGCGGACGGTGCCGCCGCCGTTCTTCACGTCGAACAGCACGTTCACCGTTTGGCCCTCGGCCTTCACGGTGGCAAAGGCGAACTCGCGCGCGTACTTGGCTTCGCCCACCAGCTTGTACGGCGTCGCGGGCTTCTGCTTCTCGTTCAGCGCTTGTACCACTTCCCCCGCCTGCGCGGTGGGGTGCGGCAGCGCTTCGAGCGGCGTGCCCTTCAGCGCGCTCGCGCCGAACGTCGCGGTGGGCGCGTCGCTGAAGGCGGTCGGGTGGTTGAACAGGAACGCGGTGACGCCGTACAGCACCGCCCACGGGAACAGGAACAGCCCGAAGTACAGGTGCCCGCGGCGCAGGAGGTGCGCCGCCCGCTTGCGGAGCGGGCGGCGGTGCGGCGCGGGGTCGGTGGTGCTCATCGGTCGCGCCTCGCGCGCGGTTAGAAGTCGCCGGGGATCACTTCGCCCGCGGCGCGGGTGCAGAGCGCGCGGAACACGTCCGGCGGGGTCTGCGCGGTAATCAGTCGGCACGAGCCGTCCGTGTTCAGGAACTGCGTACCGGCCGAGTGCGGCCCGATGAACCCGCCCGGGCTGCCCTGCGCGCTCGGCGCGCTGCTCCGCACGTGGACCAGCACCGCGGTGATCGCCGGGCGGAAGTTCGCGCTCGGCTGGGCCGCGTTGTACCGCACGGACGCCCGCGAATACACCAGTTCCTGCCCGGGCACCACACCCGCCCAACTGCTCTCGGTGTGCCGGCTCATCCGCTCGCCGATGCCGATGGTGGAACTGGTGCCGTCGAGAATGTCGGTGAGGCGCACGCGGCTGTTGCGGTGGAACACGCCGGTGAACGGTTGCTCTTCGTACGCGAGCGTGCCGAGGCACGCGGCGTAGCTGCACACGCCCGCGCGCGCCAGCACCACCGGCGCGCTGCCCGCGGCCGGCGGGTCGCCGCTGTCGGTGATGTCGATCAGCCGGCCCTCCGCGTCGCCCGGATCGACGTAGGTCTTCACGACGGTCTCGCGGGCCGCTCGGTTCAGCGGGTGCGCGATCGGCAGGTCGAACCGAATCTGGTTGAACAGCGGTTGCTGTTCGATGTACGGGAGCAGCAGCGCGAACAGCCCCCACCCCGGGCCGGACTCGGTCGCCGCTTGGTTGCTGCCCAGCGGGTGCGCCGGGTTGTACGCCCACCCCGGTTGCACCGTCGAGACGAACCCCGACGGCAGCGCGCCGTTCGCGTCGTGGTAGGAGTGCAGGGCGAGGCCCATCTGCTTGAGGTTGTTCAGCGACGACATGCGGGCCGCCGCGGCGCGCACCTTCTGAACCGCGGGCAACAGCAGCCCGATGAGCACCGCGATAATCGCGATCACCACCAGCAACTCGATCAGCGTAAACGCGGACCGCTTCCGAACGAGACGCATCGCGCACCTTTCGTGTGAAAAGGGCGAGCGGCGTCGCGGGGCGGAGCGAGTCCGCGTGGCTGAGCGCGCTGCACCGAACCGGATCGTCAACGCACTGTCACTTCACGGTCAGCACTTCGAGCGAATCGGCGCCCGCGCCGCCCACCAGCACGGCGCGCGAGTCGCCCCACGGCACCAGCCGCGCCACCATGCGCTTCTTCTCGGAGGTGCCGACCTTCTCCCACGTGTCGCCCTTTGCGGTGAGCCGGTGAACCGCACCGTCGTTGGTGTTCGCCACGAGGCGGCCGTTCACGACGCACGCGGCCGGCGAGAACGCGGCGCGCGCGTTCCCCGGCAGGTCCGGGCCTTCGCTCCACTTGCCGGTTTCGGTGTCGAAGATGTCCACGCGCGAGTCACCGCCCTCCGCGGTCAGTCCGCCGATCGCGTACACCTTCGAGCCGAGCGCCACGGCCGCCAAAGCGCGGCGCTTGAACGGTTGCGGTACGCTCTTCCACTCCGGCTTCTTCGCGGTCAGGTCGAGCACGAGCGCGGTGTCGTGCCACTCCACACCGTTGCCCTTGCCCTTCATGTTCCACCCGCCGACGATCACGAGTTTGTCGCCCGCGACCGCGATCTCGTGCGAGCTGCGGCCCGCGGGCAGCGCCGGCAGCGGTTCCCACTTGTTGGTCTTGGGGTCGAACCGCGCGCACTCGGTGAGCGAGTGGTTGTCCGGCTCCTCGCCCGGCGCGTTCCGCGGTTGCATCCCACCGGCGCGGTAGATGCTGCCCTTGTTCGAAACGAGGTTCAGCCCCTGCGCCTTCGGCCCGCCGGGCAGCTCTTCCCACTTCGCGCCGCCGTCCAGTTTCAACCGGTGGAAGGTGCCGAGCACGGTTTGCGTGTCGTAGTTGTGCGTCTTGCCCGCGTGCCCGCCGTACACGTACAGGTAGCCGCCGGCCTCGGCCGCGCCGAAGCTCGACACCGCCTTCGGGAGCGCGGGCAGCGCCGCGGGTTCCGCGCCGTGCGCGACCGCGGCAGCGAAGAGTGCGAGTGCGAGTGCGTGTTTCATTGTGGTGTTTGGTGTTTGGTGTTTGGTGTTTGGCGGAAGCGTCAGAACGCGTTGCCGCTGATCACTTCGCCGCCGTCGCGCGAGCCGAGCGCGCGGTAGGTGGGCGGGTCGATGCGCCCGTTCGCCAAGAACCGGACGCTCCCGTCACTGTACGCGAAGTTCGCACCGCCGCTGTGGTCGCTGCGGAACGCGCCGAGCCGCGCCGTCACGTCGGCCGGGGTGCCGACGGTCGTGTTGAACATTACGCCGGTGCTCCCGAACGAGTACGACGCGTAGCCCCACACCCACTGCGTGTTGCCGCCGCGCAGTTGGCCCGCGTAGGGGCCGCTGCTGAAGTTGTAGTCCCTCAGTTGGAAGCCCATTTCGCCCGCGAGGATCGTGTTGCTCGTGCCGTCGGTGATCGCCAGCAGGGTCACACCCTGCTGCCCGGTGCTGCCGCCGCTGCCGCCGCCGATGAGCCGCACGATCGGGCCGTTGTCGTACGCCGGGTTGCCGCCCGCGCCCGGCGGGAAGAACGGGTTCGGCTGGTTCCCGATGCTCAGCGCGTAGCTGGCCCACCCCGGGAACGCGGCCGGCTGCGGGGGCGCGACCATGCTGGGGCAGGTGAACGTCTTCAGCCGCGCCGAACCGAGCGACAGGTTCGTTTGCCCGTCACCGTCGGCGTCGGTCGCATCGGTCGGGGACAGCGCCGGGTTGTAGCGGCGGCCGATGTTCTCTTGCTCCAAGTACGGCAAGGTGCTGGTGAACCCGCTGCCGAACGCGGGCGTGTTCGCGGTGGGCAGGCGGTTGTTCGCGTCGTGGAAGGTGTGCAGCGCCAGCCCGATCTGCTTGAGGTTGTTCGTGCAGCTCACGCGGGCCGCGGCCTCGCGCACCTTCTGCACCGCGGGCAACAGCAAGCCGATGAGGATGGCGACGATGGCGATCACGACGAGCAACTCGATGAGTGTGAACGCCTTCTTCGCGTTCGCGTGCGTGCGCATAAAGCGCCCCCTTCGGTACGGTGTGAGAACCGGGTGAAGAGAGCCGCGTTGCGACGGGTGGTGAGCGCCGAGCACGAAGCCGGACGCGTTCCGTTACGGTGGCGGAGCTGGCTCGCCTTATTGAGACAAATTCTCAACAAGACGACTTTACATTATCTCGCCGTGCGATACTGTCAACTATCGAAGTGAAAAAAATCGTACCTGGCCGCTGCGGCTTACCTTGATCGGGAGTGCGGCGATCCGCGGCCGTTCTGCAACCGCGTCTCAGTCTCGCGGGGAACGGGGTGAGCCATGAGCGACGGCGAAGAGCGCGACGAGAAGGACGAACCCGCGCCCGCGGAGCCGCCCCGCGTGCTCAGCGCCGACGCGCTGTTCGCGGGCAAGCGCGAGGTGTGGATCGAGTTGGACGGCGTGCGGTACCGCCTGCGCATCACCCGCCGCGGCAAGCTCATCTTGCAGAAGTGAGGGCGCGCGGGGGCGCGCGCCGCACGCACCGCGTTCGCCTGCTATAATGACGCGCTATCGCGTGTCCCCGCTTCGAGGCGAGCGCCCGACCCCATGAAGATCGTTCACTACCCGCACCCCGCGCTCCGCGTGAAGGCCAAGCCCGTCGAGCGCATCGACGGCGACATCCAAAAGGCCGCCGCGCAGATGCTGGACCTGATGTACAAGCACGACGGGCTGGGCCTCGCCGCGCCGCAGGTCGCGCTCGACGCGCAACTGCTCGTGCTGAACTTCGACAGCGAGGGCAAAGACCCGGCGCGGGAGTTCGTCGCCATCAACCCGGTGATCGTGGAAACCAAGGGCACTGCGGTGAACGACCGCGAGGGCTGCCTCAGCTTCCCCGGCCTGTACCAGAACGTGCGCCGGTTCAAAACGGTCGTCGTGCAGTTCTACAACCTGAAGGGCGAGTTGATTCAGATGGAGTGCCACGACCTCGCGGCGCGCCTGTGGCAGCACGAAGTCGACCACTTGCAGGGCACGCTGTTCATCGACCGCATGGGTTCGCTCGGCCTGCACCGCAGCCAGAAGGATTTGGAGAAGTTCATCGCGGACTTCGAGAAGGCCAAGCGCAAGGGCGACATCCCACCGGGCACCGAACCGCGTTTGTGACTTGAGTTGTGTCGCCGGTCGAACCGCCGGCGTAAACCGGTGGGTGCGCCGAAACCCACCGGCTTACGCCGGCGGTTCGACAATTCACACTAACCACTACTGAGAACTGACCACTGACCACTTCATTCCGAATTGTGATGATGGGCACCGGGACGTTCGCGGAGCCGACCTTCGAGGCGCTCTTGGCGGCGTTCCCCGACGGCGTGGTCGGGCTGTTCACGCAACCGGAGCGCGAGGGCGTGAAGCAGCGCGGCAGCACGCGGCAGACCGGGAAGGGCATGGCGAACATCGCGCGCGCCGCGAACGTGCCGGTCGCGCAGCCCGAAAGCGTCAACGCCCCGGACGGCCTCGCGCAACTCCAAGAGATGCGGCCCGATCTGCTCGTCGTCGCGGCGTACGGGCAAATCCTCTCGAAGGACGTGTTGAGCGCGCCGGCCCGCGGCACCATCAACGTTCACGCCTCGCTACTGCCGAAGTACCGCGGCGCGTCCCCGGTCGCGTACTCGATTCTGAACGGCGACTCCGAAACCGGGGTCACGATCATCAAAGTGACGCCCGGTCTCGACAGCGGCGACATGATTTCGCAAGAAGCGATCCCGATTGCCGCGGACGACACCACCGGCACGCTGGAAGCGAAGCTCGCGGCGCTCGGCGCGCGAATGGCCGTAGACGCCGCGCGCAAGTACGCCACCGGCGGCCCGGTTGAAGGCACGAAGCAAGACGCGGCACTCGTAACGAAGGCCCCGAAGATCAAGAAGGAGTTCGGGTTGATCGACTGGACGAAACCCGCGGCGTACATCGAGCGCTTCGTGCGCGCGATGCAACCGTGGCCCACCGCGTACACGTTCCTGCACCGCCCCGGCAAAGAGCCGATGCGCGTGATTGTGAACAAGGCGCAACTCGGCGCGCTGTGCTTGTGCGGCCCGAATCGCCCCGCGCCCGGCACGGTCGATAGCGCCGGTAAGATTCCCGACACAGACGTAACCGCAATGTGCGTGTGGGTTGGTGAAAACGTCACGCTGCTTGTCACGGAACTTCAGCCCGCGGGCAAGAAGAAGATGAGCGCGGAAGAGTTCCTGCGCGGCTACCCCATCGTTGAGGGCATGCGGTTCGGCCCGGAAGTGCTCGCATGACGATCACCGCCCGGCAGGTCGCGGCCGACGTGCTGCACCGCTCGCGCGCCCGCGACGGGTTCGCGCCCGAACTCGTGGACGACGCCCTCACGCGCGCCAACCTCTCGCCGCAAGACCGCCGCTTCGTCACGCAACTGGTGTTCGGCACCATGCGGCGGCTCGGTACGCTCGACGCGCTGCTGAAACCGTTCATCCGCACGCCGCTGCACGCCGTCGAACCGCGGGTGTGGGACGTGCTGCGGCTCGGCGCGTTTCAGCTCGCGTTCCTCACGCACGTTCCGAAGCACGCGGCCGTTCACGAAACGGTCGAACTCGCGCCGCACGTCGGCGCGCCGAAGGCGAAAGGGTTCGTCAACGGCGTGCTGCGCCGCGTCGCGGAACTCGTCACCGACGAGTTCGTTGATGCGCCCGCGGCGAACGCGATTGCTTTCTCACCTACCCCCCCCGGCCCCCCCCCCCAAAACGGGCGGGGGGGGTGTGGGGGGGCCG
>JALHNS010000309.1 GCA_022843445.1 Gemmata sp. | reverse complement strand
GGCCCCGCGGCGCGCGCCGCGGCCCCGGCTCTGGTCGCGGCGCTCGCGGACCCCGACAACGACGTGCGCCGCGGGGCGATCGCGGCGTACCGCGCCGTGCTGCCGGGTGCGAAACCGCCGCCGGAGTTCGTGCGCGCGATTGCGGTGGATTTGAAGGACGCGGACGCGACGGTGCGCCTGATCGCGGCGCGGGCGTTGGGGAGGCTTGGCTCGGCCGCGAGCGCGGCGGCCCCGGACCTCGACGCGCTGCGCGCGGACATCGACGCGGACGTGCGCCGGGCCGCACTCGACGCGCTGGCCCGCGTCTCCGGGCCGTGACGTGCTACGGCAGCGGCACGTTCAGCTCGGTCGCGGCCTTCGCGATCAGTTCCCACGTGCCGTCCGGTACCGCGATGCCCTCCGCCTGCCGCTTCTCCTTCGTCAGCCGCTCCGGGTCGCCCGGCAGTGTGATCGCGCTCACCCCGGCAGCGGTCGGGCACGCGCGCACGAACGCCGTGAGCGCGTCGCTTTCCTTCAGGAAGTGATCCGTGCCGCCGAAGAGCGCGGGGTTCCACAGCACGAACACCGCGGCGTTCCCCTGCCCCGCGAGCGGGAACGCCGGGTTGCTGCACGGCCCGCCGCTCAACCCGCCGCACAGCAAATCGAGCAGCAAGCCGAGGCCGAAGCCCTTGTAGGCCTGTGCGCCGCCGAACGGCACGATGCTGCCGCGCGGGTCGGTGTAGAGCACCGCGGGGTCCGTGGTCGGTTCGCCCTTGTGATCCACGAGCCAGCCGTCCGGCGTCGGCTGTTTCTTCTGGAACTGCGAGCGCACTTTGCCTTCCGCGGCGGCGCTGGTACCGAAGTCGATGACCACCGGCGCGCCGCTGGTGGGCGCGCCCATGCAAATCGGGTTCGTGCTGATGCGCCCTTCGGTACCGCCGGGCGGCGACACGCGCCGGCCCGCGCCGTGCGAGTTCACCGCGGCGAACAGTGCCATCTTCTCTCGCGCGGCGAACTCCGCGTACTCGCCGAGCCGCCCCGTGTGCCCGCAGTTGCGGAGCGTGCCGCACGCGATTCCGAGTGCCTTCGCCTTCGGTACTAGCTTTTCCAGCAGCCGGTACGCTTGCACTTGGCCGAAGCCCCAGTTCCCGTCGGCCGCAACGACCGCGGGCGTCTCGTTCAGCACGGTGAGCGGCACGCCCACCTTGTAGGTACCCTTGCGCACGAAGTCCACGTACTGCGGCGCGCGCATGACGCCGTGCGAATCGTGCCCGCACAGGTTCGCGTCCACGAGGCTGTGCGCCACGGTCGCGGCTTCGGCCGGCGGCGCGCCGACCGCTTCAAACAGTGCTTGCGCGAGCGCCGCGAGTTGGGGCGCGTGAAACGTAGGCATCGGAAAGTTCCCGGTCGTTCGGCGGATACAGCATGGGTACAATCCGCTTCGTCGAACGGCACCACCGAA
Organism: Gemmata sp.; assembly: GCA_022843445.1. Lineage (GTDB taxonomy): Bacteria > Planctomycetota > Planctomycetia > Gemmatales > Gemmataceae > Gemmata. The sequence continues at coordinate 7,203 of JALHNS010000309.1, read as the reverse complement.
CCGGGAGAGCGATCATGGCGTTTCGCGTCAGTTCCGCGCCGCGCACCGCGGGCGACAAGAGCGGCGACGTGTACGAGCTGCTGGCCGCGGACGGCTCCGCGCGGGCCGAAGTGTGGCCGCAGTGCGGGTTCAACTGCCTCAAGTGGCAGGTGCGCGACGGCGGCAACTGGGCCGACATCCTGTTCCACATGCCGGACTGGGACGCGAACCCGGTGCCCACCCGCAGCGGGAACCCGATCCTGTTCCCGTTCCCCGGGCGCTTGCGCGACGGGCGCATCACGTTCGACGGCCAGACGTACCAACTGCCGCTCACGGACAACACGAAACTGCACTCGATCCACGGGTTCACGCCGCGCAACAAGTGGCGCGTGATCGGCCACACCGCGGCCCCGGAGTGCGCCTCCGTGACCGGGGAATTCGTACTGTCGGTCGACCTGCCGGAAGCGCTCGCGTACTGGCCGGCCGACTTCCGCTTCCAAGTGACGTACCGGCTGTACGGGAACAAGCTGCAACTGGTGGCGCGCGTGGAGAACCCGACCGCGACTGGGTTGCCGTTCGGCCTCGGCTACCACGGCTACTTCTGCCTGCCGGGCGTCACCGACGCGGACGTGAGCAACTACGTGCTGCAAGCGAACGTGTCGCAGGTGTGGGCGTCGGAGAACAACCTGCCCACCGGGGAGCGCGTGCCGACCCCGCCCGCGCTGGATTTCCAAACCGCGCGTCCGGTTGGCGCGACCGCGCTGGACAACGTGTTTTCTGGCGTGAACGGCCCGACGGACGCGGGGTTAGTGGAGCAAGCGGTGCTGTCGCACCCGCAAGCGAAGGGGAAGCTGCGGGTACTCGCGGACCCGGCGTTCCGCGAACTGGTGCTGTTCACGCCGGCGCACCGCAAGGCGGTGGCGATCGAACCGTACTCGTGTTCGGCCGACGCCTCGAACCTCGCGGCCCGCGGCGTGGACAGCGGCTGGCGCGTGCTGAGCGCGGGCGCGGCGTGGGAAGCGGTGGTGGAATACCGCTGGGACGCGAAGTGATCGGCAGCTCGATCCGAGCGCGGCCGCTCTGTAGCCGGCCTCTGTGAGGCCGGAACTTCCCGCTCTGTAGCCGGTCTCCGTTCGTGTGCCGTGTTGCGCGCTCACTCCCATTCGCAATCGCGCGGCACTACGGCGACCCGAAGCGCCCCAAGGCTGGCAGCACCGGCCTCACAGAGGCCGGCTACAGTTTGTTGGTGTGACCGGCACATCACTTTCCCCGGCTTCGCGCGCTTCCCTCGAGTGGCTGTTCCTCCCGTTTTCGCGCGGCGCGGGGTGTACTACCGCGAGTAGGCGCTCGTGCAGAACGCACGTTCGAGCCTTGACGGACTGTGAACTTATGTATATAATTTGTGTAGCCGGCGCGCGAACCGTGCGCCGGCCACGGGGCGCTCGCGCGCACCCACCAACCGCCCCGCGCTCGACGCGCGGGTCAAAATCGGGAAGGGGGGTATCACGCGACCGGTTGGCATCCTTTGGCCGCCTTCGCACGATCTGCTGGGATTTTCAGGTGTTTTTCAAAGAGTGTCAGTTGGCCACCTTTGGTGGCCCCCTTTGGCTCGGACCGGCCCTCTTCGACCACTGGGCACCCTTCGAAGTGGTGCCGGGGCGCGACCCGCACCCGACGCCCGTTCCCGGTATCGCGCCACAAGAAAGTGGCGCGCGACTGGTGTTGACACGTTTGGCGGGTTCGCCTAAAGATGCCGCCCGTTGGAACCGACAGGGCCACCCGCCGACGACGGAGGGAACGGGATTGTGCCCGCCCAGCGGCTCGGACAGCCCACGGGTCGCGTCGGAATGCGTCGCCTTTTCACGGAGGACCATCATGATTCGTCGGACCACCATCGCCCGACTGCTCACCCTCGCGGTACTCGCCGCCTTCGCGGGGCCGGCCACCGCGGGCCTGCTGCCGGTGTCGGTCACGGTGCAACCGGAAGCCGGCAACTTCCGCTGGACGTACTCGGTCGTGCTGCCGACCGACATGAAGCTGCAATCGGGCAACTTCTTCACCATCTACGACTTCGCCGGCTACGTGCCCGGTTCCGCCTCGGTGAGCGCCACCTCGCCGGACCCGAGCTTCGCGGACTTCTGGACCGTGAGCACCTCGAACGTGGGTCCGACCCCGGACCGGCTGAACCCGCAAGACGACCCGGCGGTCACGAACCTGACGTTCCGCTACAACGGGCCGACGATCCCCAGCGGCCAACTGACGCTGGGCAACTTCAGCGCGACCTCGATGTTCGGCACCACGCAAGACAGCTTCTTCACCGCGACCAACCCGCGCGCCGCGGACGGTCAGATCGACAGCAACATCACCAGCACGCTGTCGCCGGTGGGCCGCGAGGTGCCGGGGCCGATCCCGTCGCCGGAACCGGGCACGCTGCTGCTCGCGGGCCTCGGCCTGCCGCTGGTGGGCCTCGGCCGCGCCCTGCGCCGCAAGGCGCAAGTGGCCTAAGTTCGCAGAAGCACCGCGGGCCGCGGGCCAAAAGCCCGCGGCCTTTTTTGCGCGCTTACGGAATCCAGTTGGTGTCCGGGTTCACCGCGGCGCAGAACTCCGCGAGCAATTTCGCGGCGTTGCTGAGGTCGTCGAGGTGAACCACTTCCACCGGGCTGTGCATGTAACGGTTCGGAATCCCGATGAGGCCCGTTGCGACGCCGGCGCGCGCGATCTGAATCGCGTTCGCGTCGGTCCCGGTCGCGCGCGGTGTTCCGCGCACCTGAATGGGGATGGAGTGCGCCGCCGCAGTCGCTTCCAGCAGATCGAACACGCGCGGGCTGATGTTCGGCCCGCGGTACACCACTGGCCCGCCGCCGCACTTGATGTCGCCTTGCGTCTTCTTGTCGTTGCCCGGCGTGTCGGTCGCGTGGCACACGTCCACCGCGATGCCTACGGTGGGGTCAATCGCGTAAGCCGCTGTGGTGGCCCCGCGCAGACCGATTTCCTCCGCCACGGTCGAAACGCCGAACACGCTCGCGCGCAGTTCGCGCCCGTGAAGCAACCGCACGGCTTCCATGCACACCCACAGGCCGACTTTGTCGTCCATCGCGGGGCTTGCCGCGAGGCCGTTCCGCAGTGGGCGGTAGCCCAGTTCGAAGGTGAGGGGATCGCCGCACCGCACGAGCGTTTCGGCCTCTTCGCGGTTCTTCGCGCCGATATCCACCCACACGTCGTTGAAGTCCGGCACCTTCCCGCGCTCTTCGGGCTTCAGCAGGTGAATCGCGCGCCGCGCGACGACGCCGCGCACCGGGCCACCCTTCCCCCACGCGGTGAGGTGCTGGCCGAGCAGGATTTGCATGTCCCACCCGCCGATGGGCTGGATGTACAGGAACCCTTCGGCGTCGATGTACTGCACCATCAGGCCGATTTGGTCGCAGTGCCCCGCGAGCATGATGCGTGGCGCGCCCTCGCGCGCGGCTGGGTGCCGCGCGGCGAAGACGTTCCCGTGCGCGTCGGTGCGCAGCTCGTCCGCGAACGGCTTCATGCGCTCGCGCACCACCTGCTGAATGGGTTGCTCGAACCCCGACGGGCTGGGCGTTTCGAGCAGCGACTTCAAGAACTCGTGCGCCGTGTGATCCATGAAGAACGAACTCCGAGATAACGGTGATTTCGGATCGGGAGTCACTCCCCGACTTCTGCGGCGAAGGTACACGCCCGAACTTCTCGGGCGAGCGTCTCGATTTCGTCGATCACGTCGCCGTCGTCGAGTAGTTCGGTTCGCACCGAGTACGAGAACAGCGCGATGCGAACGTGGTTGGGCGGTACCGGGTTGGTGATCTCCCAGTAACGAACCGTGAGCGGTTCGCCGTCCTCTTCGACCTCGTGAACGTACTCCACCATCCAGTTGCCGCCGCCGAGGTCGGTGGCCGTGCCCGACTCTTTCGCCGCGCGCTGTTCGGCGCGCTCGCGAGCGGTGTGAGTCGTCACGGGGCTTTTGCTCTTCGCCAGAATCGTACTCAGTCGAAACGTGCCCGCGTCGAGGTCTTCGTCGTAGAAGGTACCGCCGCCCTCGTCTTCGTATTCCTCTTCCCAGTGAGCCGGGATGCGGAACGTCACCACCCCGCCGCGGTAGCGGATCGTCTTCATCCCGTCCGCGCTCTCGGCCGGTTCGTCCTCGTCTTCTTCGGTCCGCTCCGGTTTCTGGAACTCGCCGATCGCGCGCAGCCCCGAGTCGGTCAACTCGAACACTTCGGTGCAGAGCGGGTACGCGCTCTCGCCGTACTCGCGCACGACCACCGGCCCCACGCGCCCGAGTATAACTTGGTCCTTCGCCGGGATCAGAAAGACGAAATCGCGACACGGCATCACGACGAACAGCGGCCAACCGAGTACCGGTTCGGCGAGTTCCCGCAGACCCGGACAGAACACGAGAGCCGCTTTGAATGCGGAGTACTCGGTGTTCAGCATGCCGAGTTTGTGCTCCTCGACCGGCGTGAACGTCACCGTCGCGGTGGTCAACAGCCGCCGCATGTTATCGGCGGCAACCGCGAACAGCGCCTCCTTCGTCTGACCCCATTTCTTGGCGGTCGATTCGCTCACCCACATCACCTGCGTCTCGTCGTCGGAGACGTGGACGAGGACGACAGCAGCCTGATCGGAAACCTTGTCGTGGAGGGCATCGTCGAGTGGCATGTCGGTCGGTTCGGTCGCCCACCGGATGCGCGACCGTGCGGCCTCCCAGTCGGGAACGCGGATGCTGCTCGTGATGGTGTCGACAAAGTTCGTGATCCGCTCCGGATCGGGGTCCCGTGCGAAGTCGCGGCTCAGGTTCTCCAGTTGGATGGTAACAGTCCCGCCGTCCATTTCGATTTCGTAGCCGCCCTCCGCGCCGACCTTCACCGGGATGTTCCGGCGGGCCATCTCGTCCAAGAACAGCGTCGCGACCTCGGCAGAAACGGCCATGGGAACGCTCCTGTGGCAAGTCTGTTAGTGACGGAAGTGCCGCACCCCGGTGAAGAGCATCGCGATGCCGTGCTGGTCGCACGCTTCGATGCTGTCTTTGTCCTTCACGCTGCCGCCGGGTTGGATGATCGCCGTGACACCCGCCGCCGCAGCCGCGTGAACATTATCCGGGAACGGGAAGAACGCGTCGCTCGCCAGCACGCTGCCCTTCGAGTTCTCGCCCGCCTTCTTCACCGCGATCTCCACCGACACCACGCGCGACATCTGCCCTGCCCCAACCCCGACCACGCGCGTGTCTTTCGCCAGAACGATCGCGTTCGATTTGACGTGCTTGCACACGAACCACGCGAAGTGCAGCGCGTGCCACTCGGCTTCGGTCGGCTGGCGCTTCGTGACGCACTTCCAGCTATCGGGGTTGTCGGCCCCGGTGTCGCGGGTTTGCACGAGCAAGCCGCCATCGACGCGCCGATAGTCCAAGCCTTGCGGTCCGCCGGTCAGTTCGCCGGTGCGCAGCAGGCGCACGTTTTCCTTCCACTTCTTGAGCGCGTCGAGCGCGTGCGGTTCGTAGTCCGGCGCGATGACGCACTCCACGAACCGCTTCGCTTTCGGGTCCATAAGCGCGCTCGCGGTGTCGGCATCGACGGGCCGGTTGAACGCGATGATGCCGCCGAACGCGGAGAGCGGGTCGCCGTCCCACGCGGCATTGAAGGCATCGACGAGCTTCGCGCTCACGGCCGCGCCGCACGGGTTGTTGTGCTTCACCACCACGCACGCCGGCCCAGCGAACTCGCGCGCGAGGTTCAGCGCCGAATCGAGGTCGAGGATGTTGTTGTAACTGAGTTCCTTCCCGTGCAACTGCTCCGCCGTGGACACACAGGGGCGATTGATGTTGGGTTCAACGTAGAACGCGGCTTCTTGGTGCGGGTTCTCTCCGTAACGGAGTCCTTGTTGAGCTTCAAAGGATGTCAGCAGCGTGTGCGGCAGTTGATTGGGATCAACGCCGTTCGCGGAAGCGAAGTAGTCAGCGATTGCGATGTCGTAGCGAGCGATGCGCGAAAACGCATTCGACGCGAGCGCGGCCCGAAGTTGACGAGTTGTGCATCCCTTGTTCGTTTCCAGATCGCTTAGCACCATTTTGAACTGTAAGGGACTGGTCACAATCGCAACGCTCGCGAAGTTCTTCGCGGCGGCGCGGACCATACACGGGCCGCCGATGTCGATATTCTCGATAGCCTCGGCTTCGGTCACGCCGGGCTTCGCTACCGTTTGCTCGAACGGGTACAGGTTGCACACCACGAGGTCGATTTCCGGCAGCGAATGTTCGGTCAGCGTGCTCATGTGCTCCGGTTTGTCGCGCTTGGCGAGCAACCCGGCGTAGATCGCGGGGTGCAGCGTCTTCACGCGGCCGTCGAGAATCTCCGGGAACTTGGTCAGTTCGCTGATGTCCTTCACCGGCAGCCCGGCGTCGGCGATGGCCTTTCGCGTACCGCCGGTGGCGATCAGTTCCACGCCGTACTTCGTCACGAGTTCGCGCGCGAAGTCGATCAGGCCGGTTTTGTCGGACACGCTCAGCAGCGCGCGGCGGATGGGACGGAGCATGGGGGAAGTTCCAAGTTCAAAATTCAAAATGAAAAGTTCAAAACGAAGAGGAAGAATGCGGAGCGGTCGCATTTTTCACTTTTCCTTTTTCATTTTCTATTCTCGCAAAGCGAGTTGAACCACGCGCCCGGTGTGCCGCATCGTCACGCCGGCGGGGAAGTCGCACGCACTCACGTCACGACACGCAACCTCGACCGCGCGCTCCCACGAATCGAAGCTCATTCCACCCACCGGCCACCCTTCGCGCTCCCACAGAAGCCGCAGAACCGCGCGAATCAGAACGCGCGATTCGCCCAGCGCCGCGGCATCCAGAATGACGGCGTTCCCGGCGCGCGGCAGTTCGGCCTTCGCCAAGAGTTCGCGCGCGGCATGTGTCACGATTTCGTGCGCTTCGGAGGCGTGTTCCGCGACGCGCGCCAGCGCGCTCACCACGTCCGGGTTGAAGGTGCGGAGCAGCGGCAGCAGTTCGTGCCGGATGCGGTTGCGCGTGAACCGCGGGTCGGCGTTACTCGCGTCTTCGCGGTAGGGTTGGCCGATCTCCGCGAGGTGCGCGAGCACATCGGCGCGCGAACACGCGAGCAGAGGGCGGAGCAGAAGGCAACCTACCCCCCCCGGCCCCCCCTCCCTGAAGGGAAGGGGGGAGAGGCGCCTCGCTGCGCTCGACGGCGAAGGCGC
>JALHNS010000308.1 GCA_022843445.1 Gemmata sp. | reverse complement strand
CGCGCCGGGGTCGGCGTACCGGCTCGCGGGGCTGGCCGCGCCCGCGGCCCAACCGGACGCGCCGCCCGTGTCGCGGGCCGAGGCCGCGCTCCCGTTTCACATGGAAGCGTGGATGCACGAGCAGATCGCGATCGTGAAGTTGCGCGGGTTCGTTCACGACGCCGGCGGCGAGGTGGTGGAGAGCGTGCCCGGGCTGATCAAGGTGCGGCTCGGCGCGCGGAAGACGCCCACCGGCGGCCCGCTCTCGTGGCTCGGCCTGCGGCGCACCGCGGCCCCGATCGACTTGGAACTGCACCTGCACCACTTGGACCCGGCCCGCGGCGACAAGCTGACGATTCACGTGCTGTTCCGCCCGTCGCATCCGGCGCTCTTAACGGATCGCAACTGGCGGCAGCGGTGCACGCAGGTGTTCATCGAGCTGCGCGCGTACCTGATGGGCACCGTGACGGCCCCGGAGTGACCCGGAACGGGCCCGCGCGCGCCCCTTATGAGGCGCGCGGGGCGGCGCTTACTTCTTCGCCGGGTGAAGAACGAGGTCGAACGTCGGGCGCGTGCGGCCGTCCGCGAACGTCGCGCCGGCCTTCGAGTACGCGAGCCGGTCGGCGTGCGCCGCGTCGCGGCTGTACTTCGTCGAGAGCGCGACGATCTTGTACGCGCTCAGCGGCTTCACTTCGCCCGCGTCCGCGACGCCGTTACCGTTCGCGTCGTGCCACAGGGCGAGCCCGTCTAGTTCCGCGCCGCGCAGTTCGCCGTCGCGGTTGTCGTCCAGCGCCCCGAGCGCGTCGTAGCCGGTTTCCCAGAACAGCCAGAACGACACGCTCCCGAACATCTGCAGGGCCGAATCCACCTTCCCGCGGCGCGCCGGGTCGTGAACCAGCCACGCCGCGTTCGGCTTCACCCACGTCCAGTTCTTCCGCAGGCCGGTGCCGTCGGCGTCGAACGCCACGCGCGCGGCGCGATCCTCGATGTCGGTCGCGGTGAGGCCGTCCTTCAGCGGCACCGCGATCGGGGTGATGGGCCGCGGCAGTTTGGCGATCTTATCGGCCCGCTCCTTCCACATCGCGATTTCGTCTTTGTCCTTCTCCTTGTCGAGCAGCGGCAGCAGGTAGCCGGTGGCTTCGGTGGTGATCGTGTGCCCGCCGAGGCCGAGCGCCATGAGGTCCTTTTCCTTTTTCCACCCGGCGTCGAGCACTTGGCGCAGTGCGACGCGGGCGTCGTTGGTCTTGTCGGTTTGGGTGAGCAGCCACGCGCGGCCGAGTTGGGCACGCAGGTCGTCCGGGGCGAGTTTGAGCGCCGCGTCGTACAGTTTGATGGCTTCGTCGAGGTGCGCCTTCGCCGCCTTCAGTTTCTCCTTGTCGTCGGTCTTCGCGACGGTGCGGAACGGCACGATGGGCGGCTCGTAGCCGAACCACGGTGCGGTGGGCTGCTTCGCGTTCACCGGGATGTCGTCCGAGCGGAGCGAATACGCCATCGCGTGCAGGCGCGCGAGGTTCAGCACCGCGTTCGCGTCCTTCGGGTTCTTCTCGATGGCCTCCTTCATGTTCTTGGCGAGCCGTTCGATCGGCACCTTTTCGATGTCCACGCGGAGGAAGATGCCGGGGGCGAGTGTGGCGCACGCGACCGCCACGAGCGGCGCGAGCGCGAACCGGGAACGCATCATTTCAAGGCTCCGTGAGTGTGGGGCGCGGGCGAATGGTACCGCGCCGCGCGCCCGCGGGCAACGAACCGCCCCGCGCCGCGGGCCGCTCGCGCGCCCGCCTCCGGCGGTACCGCAAACTTCTTCGTGACACCGCGACCCACTTCGGCTACACTTGTTACACCCGCCGGAACGTACCCGCCTGCTGCCAATCGGGTTCCGCTCATGTCACTCCCCGCGCGCGGCTTCGCGCTCGCACTGCCGTTCGTCGTTGCCTGTGGCGCGCTCGCGGCCGAACCGCTCGAAGCGGAGCAGTTCGAGGAGAAGTGCGTGCTGCGCGCCGCCGAGCGCGCGGCCCGCACGAACAAGACCGATCGCGCGAAGTGGATGCACGAACTCGAAGCCGCGTTCCCCGGCAAGGTGGCGAACGCGCTCACCGAAGACGAGTACGCGACGTGGTTCGATCTGCTCGCCGGCAAGACCGGCGAGTGGCGGCGCGACGAATCGCCGACGCCCGAAATCGGTGCGCTCTTCGACCGCGTGGTGGCCCGGCTCGAACTCGGCCCGGTGCCGGCGCTCACCCGCGACGAGTTCAAGAAGTTCGCCAAGCGCGTGCTGCGCGAGGGCAACCCGTCGAGCGAAGTGCAGGACCCGAACGAGGACGCGGACCGCGCCTTCCGCGTGCTGGACCGCGACGCGAGCGGCGAACTCGAAGCCGAAGAGTACACGCCCCCGCTGAAGGCCGACAAGCTGCGCACCGACGCCGACTCCAACGGTCGCGTGAGTAAGGAAGAGTACCGCGCGTACTTCAAGCGCTCGGTGGCGACGAAGGCCGAAGCGATCGCCGCCAAGAACGGCGACACCGCCCGTACCGACGTGAAGGGCGCGAAAGGCGCGGCCCTGCCGACGTGGTTCGCGGCGCTGGACACCGATGGCGACAAACAAGTGTCGCTGTTCGAGTGGCGCAAGGGCGGCAAGCCGGTGTCCGCGTTCAACGACATGGACCTAAACGGCGACGGCCTGCTCACCCGCGACGAGTACATCCGCTACGCCAAGATGCTCGACGACGCCTTGAAGCAAAAGAAGCGCGAGAAGGACGCCGAAGAGCGCGAGAAATAGTTTTCACCCCCGATTCCGTTGCCCGTGGCCCATTTCGCGCACTTTCGGTGAACGCGCGGAGTGCATTTCGGCCACAAGTGCGCACGATTCGAGTTCCGCGAGTACGTACCTTCCAGAGCCTGCCGCGCTCCGCGCGAGCAAGCACAGAGTGCCGTCGGTGCCCGGTAGTCCGGTGCGCCCGAGGGCAGAGGTTGTGTTCGGCCCGCGGCGCGCCCGCGTGAAGTTCCGCGTGAAGTTCCGCGTGAGCGCACCGCTCCCGCACCCGCGGAGCGTGCCGCGAGCGAGATAATGTGATAATACGTTCAGTTGCAGTGAAATGTCAAGTTTGGTTGGCGGTCGAAAGTACGGTCACAGTGGAGACGCCGGGTTGCAGGTAGGCTTGGGCGGGTCGGTTGCCGGGTTGCCCGTCCTTTCGCAGCGCGCGGCCTTGCACCAGAGCGAACGGCTCGCCGTTCGGTGGGTTGAACGCGAGCGCGGTCGGTTCCAAGTCGGTCGGCTCGTGCGTGGGGTGAACGACGCGCACGCGGTCGCCCCACGCGAACCCGAACAGCGCCGCGAACGCCTTCCACACCGCGCGCTCTTGAGGGCGAATCTCGCACTCCAACACGGCCTCCAACCGGGCCAGCGCCGTGGGGTCGGCCTTGGCGACGAACTCACTCTTCACCAACTGCCGCTCGAGGGTTAGGAATAGCGTCTCATACGCCGCGATCACTAGTTCGTACTGCTGCGCGGCGACAGCCAACTCGAACCCGCGGCGCACCAGCGCCGTTGCGTTGCTCGCGGCTGCCCACTTTCGCGCCATCAGTTGGTACCCGTGTGGGGGGAGGATCGGTTCCCTATCCGCCCAACTGATACGTTTCCCGCCGCACGACGAAGAGGCGGTGGTCTCGCGGGCACGTTAAAACGTACGCGCCACAGAAGAACAAGTCGTATTCCACCTCGCGCAGTTCGCGCGCGCTGGATTCGGTTCCGCACACGGGGCACCGCGCGGTTGTCAGATACGGCGACCAGTGGACGGCCGGAAGCCCGGGCGCGGAGAGAACGACCGTGCGCAATCGCGGCGGCTCTTCAATGGGAGAGACGAACTCGGCCAACTCGATGTCGCCGGTGCCCCGCGCGATCTGGGCTTCGAGCCAGAGCGCGAGCGCGGCCAGATTTCGGAACCGGGGTTCCTCGCTGGCGCCTTGCCTCTTCTCCTCGTCGCCGAATGCTCGCGCGGTTTGGAGTTTCGCGTTCAGCAAGCGGCGCAGGTGCGCGGCGAACGCCTCCGCGTCCAACTCGACGCGCGCACCGGTCGTCGTCCCGTCCCAGCCGAGATCGTGATCGGAGACGAGCGCCCGTTCGTCGTCCGTGAGGAACCCCGGCGGAATCGTGGCTCGGAGGCGCATTGGCTTCCTCGAATCGTCGCGCGCGGTGGGTCAGTGAGCGACCGCGCCTAACGGTCCGGTGCCCAGTCGGCTACGTGCCGAAACGTGCTTCCCGCGGTGTTATTCCTCTCGGAATCGAACTCGGACTTTGCTGGCGAATCTGCAACCAACCGGGCGAATCGCGGTGCGAGATCCGCACTCTATCTCCGGTTCGGGGGCGCGCCAATCGCGTGCGGTTCGTTGCGCTGGTATACTTGGGTTTGCCGCGCCCCAGTTCCTCCCACCCCGGCCGCCCCGTGAGCGACGAAACGCGCGTTACGCCGCCCGACGCCCCGCACCCCGGCGCGCCCGCCGGCACCGACCCGAACGCCACGCTCCGACCCGCCGGCGAGACCGCGGGGCCGGCCGACCCCAACGCCACGCTTCAACACGCGCCGAGCGCCAGCGGCGAAGCCCACGCGCCCGGCCGCGTCCGGGTGCCGGGCTACGAGATTCTCGGCGAACTCGGGCGCGGCGGCATGGGCGTCGTGTATCGCGCGAAGCAGATCAAGCTGAACCGCGTCGTCGCGCTCAAGATGGTGCTCGCCGGCGGGCACGCGAACGCCGCCGAGATCGCGCGGTTCGTCGCGGAGGCCGAAGCCGTTGCCGCGGTGCGGCACCCGAACGTCATTCAGGTGTTCGACAGCGGCGAGGCCGACGGCCACCCGTTCATGGCGATGGAGTTTCTGCCCGGCGGCAGCCTGAGCGCGGCACTCAAAGCGAACGGCAAGCTCGCGCCGAACGACGCGGCGCGCCTCATGGTGAAGGTCGCGCGCGGCGTGCAAGCGGCGCACGACCGCGGGATCGTTCACCGCGACCTGAAGCCGCACAACGTGCTCTTGGACGAAGCCGGCGAGCCGAAGGTGATGGACTTCGGCCTCGCCAAGCGCGGCGACGGCGCGGACCTCACCACCACCGGCGCGGTGCTCGGCACGCCCGCGTACATGGCCCCGGAGCAAGCGCGCGGCGAAACGAAACTGGTGGGCCGCGCGTCCGACGTGTACGCGCTCGGCGTGATGCTGTACGAGTGCGTGAGCGGCTCGGTGCCGTTTCAGGGTCGCGACCCGTGGTCGGTGATTCAGCAGGTGGTGCACGCGGACCCGGAGCCGGTGACGAAGCGGTGCCCCGGTGCGCCGCGCGAGCTCGACCTCATCTGCCGCAAGTGCATGGAGAAGGCCCCGGTCGAGCGGTACGCGAGCGCCGCGGACCTCGCCGACGATTTGGAGCGGTACCTGCGCGGCGACGCGCTGACGGGGCCGCGCACCGGGTTCTGGTATTCGGCTCGGAAGTCCGCGCGTCGGCACTGGCGATCGCTCGCGTCGGTGGGCGCTCTCGTCGTGCTGATTCTCGCCGCATGGCTGCTGCCCTCGCCGCTCGATTGGTTCCGCAAGCCGGACGCAGTGAGCGCGCTGCTGCGCGAGGAGATCGCGGCCGAAGTGGACGCGCTGCGCCGCGCGCCGCCGAACCCGGTGCGCGAGTGGCCGCACCCGGTGGAGCGCGTTGCGGAACTGCCGAAAACCGACTACTCGCAGTTCAAAGTGTTCGAGGACCGGCGCGTGATCGACATGCGCACCTGGAAACAACTGCCGCCGAACGACCCTTCGGCCGAGTGCGCGGTGGTGTACTCGACGCGCCGCGAGATGATGAAGGCCGGACCCGCGAACGAGCTGCGTATCGACACCACGACCACCGGGCGCGAGGCGGTGAACCGCGTGGAGCGCCCGAACCCGGAAACTGCCCGCGCCTTCACCACCGACAAGCCGTGGATCGTGGGCAAGCAGGAAATGAAGGTGTGGCAGACCGCGTTCGACGTGTCGAACGTGCCGGTGAACCAGCGGTTCACGCTGCGCTACACCACGACGTATTGGAACTCGATCCAGACGCCCGCGGAGCAGTGGTTCGGTGTGATCGGCTACGAGGGCAGCGTGAAGGCGACGCTCTTGGTGCTGTTCCCCGAAAGCAAGCCGTACCGCGCGTACCAGTTGAAGGTGGCGACACCGCTGCCCCACGACCCGACGAAGCGCGGCGACCCGGTGCCGTACACCGGGCCGCGGATCGCGTTCGGCGACGCGGACCGCACGTGGCTGTATTGGGAAGTGCCGAAGCCGCAGGCGAACACCGTGTACCGCGTCGATTGGGAGTGGTAGCGAATTCGTGCTGGGCGCGCGACCCGCGGTGCGGTGAGATGGTGGGACACTTCCCTTCGGAGACGAGCCGTGCGCTTCACGTTCGCGGTGTTCTTGTGCGCGGCGCTGGGGTGCGCCGCCCCGGTCGAAGGCGACGGCCAAGACCCGGTCGCGCAACTCGAGCGCGCCGGGGCGAAAGTGAAGCGCGCCGACGCGGTGCCCGGCAAGCCGGTGGTCGGAGTGTTCCTCTCCGGCAACAAAGTGAGCGACGACGACCTGCTGCCCCTCCTGAGTTTGCCGACGGTAACAGACCTGAACCTGTTCTTCTGCGAAAAGCTCACCGCGGCCGGTGCGAAACACGTCGCCGGGTTGAAAGATCTCGAAGTGCTCGGCCTGAACAATTCCGGGTTGTACGACGCCGGCCTCGCGCAACTCAAGGGGCTGACCAAACTGCGCGTGCTGCGCCTGTCCGGCAGCATCCGGCTTAGCGACAAGAGCGCCGAGACGATCAACGGCTTCACCGAGTTGGAAGAGCTGTCGCTGCCCACTTCGCTGAGCGGGGCCGGCGTGCGCAAACTGACGGCGCTCAAGAAGGTGAAGAACCTGTACCTCGGCGGCATGACGGCGCTCACCGACACCGAGATGAAGTTCCTCGCGGAGACGATGCCGGAGTTGGACGCGCTCGAACTGAGCGTGTTCGGGCTGACGAACAGCATCACCGACGACGCGATCCCGCACTTCGCCAAGATGAAGAAGTTGCAAAAGCTGAGCCTGTCCGGTTCGCAACTCACGCCCGACGGGTTGAAGGCGTTGCGCGCGGAACTGCCGAACTGCACCATCACGAAAGAGGAACCGAAGTTCGGTTCCCCGCCCGGACCGCCGCCGGTTCCGAAACCGTAGGGCCTCACCCGCGGCTCGCGCCCGGCACCCAGAGCACGTCGCCCGCGCCGCCCGCGTTCGCCACCCGCGCCAGCACGAAGAGGAAGTCGCTCAGTCGGTTCAGGTAAATCAGGGCGTGCGGGTTCACCTTCTCCGTGCGCATCAGCGCCACCACGGAGCGCTCGGCGCGGCGACACACCGTGCGCGCGAGGTGGAGCCACGCCGCCGCCGGGGTGCCGCCCGGGAGCACGAAACTGCGCAGCGGCTGGAGCGCCTCGTTCAGCCGGTCGATGGCCGCTTCCAACCGCTCGTACTGTGCCGGGACGACGCGCAGCGCCTTCCCGGGTTCTTCCCCGTCGGCTTGCGGCACGCACAGGTCCGCGCCCACGTCGAACAGGTCGTTCTGAATCACCCGCACGAGCGCGAACTCGGGGCAGTTCGGGCAGTGCGCGGTGAGCAACCCGAGCGCGCTGTTCAACTCGTCCACGTCGCCGTACGCCGCGACGCGGGCCGCGTCTTTCGGCACGCGCGAGCCGTCGCCGAGGCCGGTTTCGCCGCCGTCGCCGGACTTCGTGTAAATGCGCGAGAGGAAAACCATGCTTGGTGTTTCGTGTTTGGTGTTGGGTGGGCCGTTTCACCAGTTTAGCGGACTTCCCAGAAGCGCGCGGGTGCCGAACTTAACCGCAATCGCGCGGCGCGAATCACGCCGCACCAAACACGAAACACCAAACACGAACCACAATTCCGTTAAACCCCCGGCGCGGCGCGGCCGATACTTCCCGTACTCGCGGACGAACCGCTACGCACGGAGGGGCCAGCATGTCCGGGATTCGTCGCAAACTGCTCTTGTTCGCATTGGCGGTTCTTCCCGCGCTGTCGGTGGGGTGTAACCCGTTCGGCCTCGGGTTCCTCACGCCGATCCCGGTTCAGCCGTGGACCGCGGAGCGGATCGAGCAGAAGCTGAACCACCGCAACGACGGCCGCGTGCCGATCATGCCGCCGATCCGCAACGGCTACCCGGCCCCGATCTGCGAAGACGCGCCGAGCGACGCCGAAGTGCTGCGGGCGATGCCGCGGGTGCCGCGCGGCGTGCCCTACGTGTACGAGACGTTCCGCGACGACATCGTCATCGTGAAGAACCGCCTCGTGGACAAGATCGATCCGCCCCGCGACTTCCCGCTCGTGGGCAAGGCGCAACTGCACCACTGCCACTGGGAATGCGTGATTTATTACACGGAACTGGTGCAGTCCGACTACCCGTTCCCGGTGTACGTGAAGAAGCCGCGCGTGCAAGTAATCTACATCGACAAGGACCACCTGCACCTGTACGTGGGTGAGAACCCGGACACACAGCGCCAGATCACGCAAGACCTGACCCGCTACTAAGCGAAAAAGAGGGAGCCACGCGCAGCCCCTCCGTCGTCGCAAGGCGACCGCCGCACCCGGTTCCGCAAGGGACCGGGTGTCGTGCGTTTGCGGCGAGCGGCGC
>JALHNS010000307.1:5398-8701 GCA_022843445.1 Gemmata sp. | reverse complement strand
CGCGGGCGTCGGCGGCCAGTGCCGCGGCGAGGCCGATCGCCCCGACCCCGTAGCCGGTTTGGGCCAGCAGGTCGCGGCGCGAGGGAAGGTGGTGGCGGCTGGGGATCATGATTCGTCTCGACCGTGTCGGGCGGTGGTCAGGGGAGGAACGCGAACTCGTTGGCGGTCAGGAGGGCGTGGCACAGTTGCTCCCACGGGCGGAGGCCGTCCCCGCGGTCGGCGGCCGCGGCGCGGAGGAAGTCGCGGGCGAGGTCGGTCTCCTTGTCCGTCGGCGGCCGCCCGTACGCCAGCCGCCACGCGAGCCGCAGCCGCGCGCCGTCGTCCGCCTCCGCCCTCTCGACGCGGGCCGCGAACGCCTTCGCTGAAGCGAGCACGAACGGGCTGTTGAGCGCGAACAACTGCTGCTGCGGGATCGTCGTGACCGTCCGCGCGTCGCTGGTGACGTTCGGCTCCGGGAAGTCGAACAGCGTGAGCGTCGGGTTCGGCTTGAACCGGCTGATGAACGAGTACAGGGTGCGGCGGCGGTTGGCCGGGTCCTCGGGCTGGAGTTGGATCTTCCCGCCCGGGCCGAGGAACGGCGGCCCGCCGACCTGCGGGTCGAGCCGCCCGGCCACGGCGAGCATCGCGTCCCGCCACGCCTCGAAGTCCAGCCGCCGCGGGGGCGCGCGCCACAGGTACCGGTTGTCCGCGTCCTTCACCACGTTCGCCGGGTCCGACGTGCCGCCGAGCCGGTAGGTTGCCGACAGCACGATCTCGCGGTGCAGCCACTTGGTGGACCAGCCGTTCTCCACGAACCGCACCGCCAGTGTATCGAGCAGTTCGGGGTGGGTGGGCCGCTCGCCGAGCGCGCCGAAGTTGCCCGGGGTCGCGACGATGCCGCGGCCGAAGTGGTGCGCCCACACCCGGTTCACCCACACCCGGGCGGTCAGCGGGTTGTCCTTGCTGGCGATGGCGTCGGCCAAGTCGAGCCGGGTGAACGTCTCCTTCCGGGCCGCCCCCTTCTTCGTGAGCACCTGAGGGAACCCGGGCGGGGCGAGGTCGCCGAGCGCCTCGGGGTTCCCGCGAACGTGGACCCGCAGCGGCTGACCGCCGCCGGTCACCGCCGGTGCCTTCACCTGCGGCGCGGGCGGGGTCTTGTTCAGCGCGTCCAGTTCGGCCGCCAGCCCGTCGTACTCCTTTCGCTCGGCGGGTCCGAGCAGAGGCACCACCTCGGCGACCGACAACTTGAAGTACGCCCCGTCGTTGGTGAGGAACACCTTGAGCAGCGTGTCGCTCTCAGGCGGGGGCTTCTTCCCGGCGTCCAGATCGCGCAGGGCGGTCGTCACCCGGTCCTTGACCTTCGCCGTCTCCTCGACCACCGCCTTCGGCGGGTCGGCCGGGCCGTCCTTGCCCGCGGCCTTGAGAGCGGCGGTCGCGGCGGTTTGCCAGTCGGCCAGTAGCGGGAGGGGCTTGCTGGCGGCGAGCACTTTTGCCCACCGGGCGAGGAACACGGGGCGCAAACCTGCATCGCGCGCCGCAGCATCTGGGTCGGCCTTGCCGCCCCGGTCGGCCACGAGCTTCAGCCGCCACGCGGCCAGCAGGTAGGCATCGACGCGGGCCAACTCTTCCCGCCCGATCCGCCGGCCCTCGGTCTGGGTGAGCTTGTCGAGCCGGGCCTTGCGGTCGGCCACGTCTTTTCGCCACCGCTCGGCCGCCGTGACGTTCGCCGGCGAGTCGAGGACGACCTCGGTGCTCAGGTCCGCCCCGTTGTACGCCGCGGCCAGCGCGAAGTAATCGGTCTGCGGGATCGGGTCGAACTTGTGGTCGTGGCACCGGGCGCAGCTCACCGTCAGCCCGAGCAGGCTGCGCGTGACCGTATCGACCCGGTCGTCGAGTTCGTCGGCGGCCTTCTTCTTGACCATGCCGACCGCGTTCCCGCTGAACCGCTGGCCGAGCCCCTGGAAGCCGAGCCCGCCGAGGCGCTCGGCGTGATCGGCCGTCGGGTCGGGGATGAGGTCGCCGGCCAGTTGCAGCCGGACGAACGTGTCGTACCGCATGTCGGCGTTGAACGCCTTGACGACCCAGTCGCGGTACCGCCACGCGTTCGGGGCGGGCACGGGACCGACGGTCCCGCCCAGGTCGTCGGTGTACCGGGCCAGGTCGAGCCAGTACCGGCCCCACCGCTCACCGTAGTGGGGCGACGCGAGCAGCCGGTCCACCACCTTCTCGTAAGCCTCAGGCGACTCGTCCTTCTCGAACGCCTCGACCTCCTCCGGCGTCGGCGGGAGGCCGGTCAGGTCGAAGGCGGCGCGGCGGATCCAGTCCCGCCGGGAGGCCGGGGCGACCGGCTTGAGGCCGCGCTTCTCCAACTCCGCGAGGACGAAGCGGTCGATGTCCTTGCGGGGCCAGGCCGGATCCTTGACCGCGGGCGGGGCGTGCTTGCGGGGCGGCTGGAACGCCCAGAACTGTCGGCCCCGCTCGACGTCGATACCGGCCGCGGCGGCCTTCCCGTCACGCGGGTCGGGGGCACCCATCTTCACCCACGCCTCGAAGTCCTTGACGACGGCATCGGGCAGTTTCCCCTTGGGCGGCATCTTGACGTCGCCGTCGTGCCGGAGCGCCTTGAGCAGCGTCCCCTCGGCGGGCTTGCCCGGGACGGCAGCGGGGCCCGAGTCGCCGCCGCGGAGGAGTCCGTCGCGGGTGTCGATGAGGAGGCCGCCCTTGAGCTTCTTCTGGGCCTGCGCCTCGGTCGAGTGGCACGAGTAGCACCGCTCGGTTAGCACCGGGCGGATCTTCGCCTCAAAGAACTCGACGCCCTTCGAGTCAGGTTTGGCGGGGGGAACCGGCTGCCGGCTGAGTGCGGCCGGCGGACCGACGAGACCGCCCGCCAAGAGAACCCCGAGCGCCAGAGTGGTGTACTTCATGGTCGGTCACCGCGAACCGGAGTAGGGAGGTCGGCCCCGACGTTCATCACACGTCCCCGATCAACTTGGCGTCCTTGGCGACGATCCCGACCGGCCGCCCGCGGCGGACGGTGTAGTCCTGCGTGTGGTCGATCCCGAGCGGCTTCAGCACGGTAGCCCAATGACTGCGTTCACCCAAGTTGGCGGCCCCGGGGTGCAGCAACTCGACGGGCCGTCACTTCCCGCCGACGTCTAGGCACACGAGGAAGCCGTTCTGGTTCCGGCAGTAGATCCGGCCGTTGGCCAGTACCGGGGCGATCCGGTCGCTGTAGCGGAAGGTCATCTCCTCCTTCGTGAACAGCTTCTGACTGCGGGCCAGTTCCTTGGGCGCGTCGGTCGAGGCCTCGATTAACAAGACCTC
>JALHNS010000307.1:0-5388 GCA_022843445.1 Gemmata sp. | reverse complement strand
AGACCTCGACTCCGTTGAAGGTAAGGAACTTCCCGTCGACCAGCGAGAGGGCACCGCCGGCATCGGGCATCTCCCACTTCTTCTTCCCCGTCTCCACGTCGAAGCAGTACAGCGGCCCGATCCGGCTCGCGGTGTCGTTGTGCTGGATCCCGAACACGTGGCCCTTCCACGCGACGTAGGAACAGGTGTAGTTGTCGAGCAGTTTGTCGCGCCACACTTCCTTGACCTCGTCGCCGTTCACTTCGAGGCAGACGCCCAGCCCGTTCGAGTTGTCGGGGTGGATGCAGCAGACCACGCGGTTGCCGACGACGAGCGGCTCCTGTGCCGTGATCCCTTTGCGCCCCTCCTTGGTCTTCAGGTCTTCGGCCGAGAACTGGTGCTTCCACAGCACCTTGCCCGTGGCGGGGGCGATGCCGAGTACCGCGTTGCCGCACGAGAACACGAGGCAGGGCTTGCCGCCCATCGTGCACGCGGTCGGGGCGGCCCAGTACCCGCCGCCGATCTGCGCCGACGGGTGGTACACGCGCCACACCTCTTTCCCGGTCGCCGTGTCGAAGGCGAGCAGCAGGCCCGGTTCTGCGGGCGTCGTCCCCTTCGGCACCTTGTCGGCCGGTATGCGGGCGGGCACGACGACCAAGTCGTCGACGAGGAGCGGCGAGGCGGCGTACCCGTAGGTCACGGTCTGCGCGCCCAGTTCCGTCATCAGGAGCTTCTGCCAGACGACCGTCCCGGTCGCGGCGTCGAGGCAGTACAGTTCGGCGCCCTGCCCGAACACGTAAACGCGTTTGCCCCGAACCGTCGGCGTCGAGCGCGCCCCCGGGAAGCTCTTGTCGATCGCGGTCGAACTCACGAACTCCCACACCGGCTTGCCCGTCTCCGCGTCGAGACACTGGACGACTTCGCGGAGCGAGTCCTTCTTGGCCGGGTCCTTCGGCAGCAGCCCCAGCGTGTACAGGCGGTCCTTGACCACGGCCACCGACGAGTACCCGCGGCCGACGGGCACCTTCCAGAGCGCCTTCGGGCCGTCGGCCGGCCACCCGGTCAGCCAGCCGGTTTCGCGCGACACGCCGTCGCGGTTCGGCCCCCGGAACTGCGGCCAGTCGTCGGCCCGGACGGCCACCGACGTCATCGCGCCGACGCACAGGGCGAACGTGAAGACTGCGAGTTGGGATCGATGGCCGCGCACGGTATTCACCTCTCACGATCAGGCCGATGTCAGGAATGGTCGAGCGGGGTGACCGACGGGCCGCCGGCTATTTCTTCCCGACGGCGTAGAGCCGCTTCGCGCCGACGAGGTACAGCCGCCCGCCGACGACGGCGGGCGAGGCGTGGTTGGCGTCGTTCAGCTTGTTGGTCGCCAGCACCTTGAACTCCGGCCCGGCCTCCACCACCACGCTCGTCCCGCCGCTGGCCAGGAAGATGTGGCCCGCCCCGTCGGCCACCGGGCTGGCCCAGACGCTCGTCAGCCCCGGCACCCGCTCCTTGTACAGTTCCTTGCCGGTCGTCAGATCCAGGCAGGCGAACGTCCCGTTGTCGAACAGGCGGTACACGTGGTCGCCGACCACCAGAGGCGAACTCAATCCCTGGATGAGGCTGGTCTGCCACTTCACGTGCGTCGTGGTGACGTCGCCTTTCCCAGTCGGGTCCAGCAACTTGGCAGCGCCGCCGCGACCGCTGTCGCAGAACACCAGCCCCTTCGCCGCGACCGGGGATGCGGTCTCCCCCTTGCCCGCGCACCACCAGAGTCGCTCCCCCGTTCGCGGGTCGAAGCTCTGGATCGCGTTCTTGGCCGTCCCCAGCCCGGCCCCCATGAGAACCAGTTGGGGTTCGTCCTTCACCCGGATTACGAGCGGCGTGTTGTGCCCGTACCCAGTGTCCTTCAACTCTTTGTCCCAGGCGACCGCGCCGGTCTTGCGGTCGAAGGCGACCAGCCGTGACCCGCCCTTCATGCCGCAGAACACGATCACGAACTTCTCGAACAGGACCGGGCTGGTCGCCATCTCGACGTCGTAGTCGTGCGGCGTCAGCTCCGCGCGCCAGACGGTCTTGCCGTCGAGGTCGAGGGCGACCAGAACCGACGAGCCGAACAGGGTGTAGACCCGTTCGCCGTCCACGGCCGGGGTGCAACTGGCCCACCCCCCGCCGGGCCGCCCGCTGTGCGACCGCTTCCACGGACCGTGGGGGACGACCGCGTTCCAGAGCAGCTTCCCGTTCGCTGTGTCGTAACAGGCCACATACTGCTCCGGCTGCTTCCGGTCCGCCTTCTTGTCGTCCTCCCTGCGCGAGGCGTTGACCACGAACAGTCGGTCTTTCCAGACGACCGGGCTGGCGATCCCCTCGCCGATCAGTTCCGCGGTCCAGACGACGTTCTCATTCTTCGGCCCGGCCCAGGTCAGCAGCAGGTCTTTGTCGGAAGACACCCCGCCCCCGGTCGGGCCGCGGAACTGAGGCCAGTCCCCGGCCGTCGCGGAACCGGAAAGTAGCAGGGCGAACATGCAGACAGCGGCGGTGAGCCGCGCGGCGCGAGTGGTGAGCATCGGTGGATGGGTCCGGGAAGTTTGAGCGGTGGGGCGGCTGGGGTGGGGTCGCCAACGTGGGCGAGCGGCCACTGACGGAACCCCGCAGTCCCGGAGTGCCAGACCGCAGGGGGCCGGGAACCATCTTCGGGAGGAGAGTTCGCGGGAGTTGAGTGGGGCGTGGACGTCGATGCCCCACGCCCGGCGCGCGACCGCTATCGTGTCATGCCCCGAACCTCGGCTGTGGCTCCGGTCTTTTCAAGCTGTCTGGGGGTCGGGCCCGGAGGGGTTGTGTTCAAATGAGGAGAAACCAACGCACCCGTTCCGACCAACCCCGATACCCGATGATCCGTCTCGCCACAACTCTGGCGGCGCTCAGCCTACTCGTCGTGGGCGCCCCGGTAATTCCGGCACAGGAGCGGGTCGCGCCCGCCAAGTCTAAAGGGGGCAAGCCGCTCGGTGAGCCGTGGGCCGGGGTGCCGGAGGAACTCCGGCGGCTCAAGTTGCCAGACTGGAAACTACCCGACGACCTCAAGCAGTGGCAGGACGCCGACCGGGCGAAGACCCGCGACACCGTGCTGAAGTGCCTGGGCGAACTTCCGCCGCGGCCGAAGACTCTCGCGGTCAAGGTGACGGCCACCGAGCACAAGGGCACCTACACGCTGGAGCGGTTCGAGTTCGACAACGGGGTCGATTCCGTCGTCACCGGGATGCTGATGATCCCCAAGGGGCAGAAGGGACCGCTACCGGTGGTGGTCGGGCTGCACGGCCACGGCGGCAGCAAGGAGACGATCTGCACCGACGAGCAGAACCCGCAGTGCATCGGCCCCTTGCTCGTCAAGAAGGGGTTCGTGGTTGCGGCCATCGACTCGTACTTCTGCGGCGACCGCTCCGGCAAGAAGGTCGGGGACCGGCAACTGTCCGGTGCCGACGAGGGCACCTGGGTGAAGCTGAACCTGTGGCTCGGGCGGTCGCTGTGGGGGATGATGCTCCGCGACCAGCAGTGCCTGATCGACCACCTCGTCACCCGCCCGGAGGTCGACCCGAAGCGGATCGGGGTGACCGGGATGAGCATGGGCGGGACCGGGACCTGGTGGCTGGCGGCGATCGACGACCGCATCGCCGCCGGGGTCGGGGTCGCCGGGTTCACGCGGTACGCCGAGCTGATCGCCCACAACGGCGTCCGGCTGCACGGCATGTACTACTTCGTGCCGGGCCTGCTCCGGCACTTCGACACCGAGGCGGTGTACTCGTTGATCGCGCCGCGCCCCCTTCTAATGCTCTCCGGCGACCGCGACTTCGGCCTGCCGCTGACCGGGATCGAGGTACTGGAGAAGAAGCTCGGGCAGGTCTACAAGCTACACGGCAAGCCGGACCACTTCCGCAGCGTGGTGTACGAGAACACCGCCCACGAGTACCTGCCGGAGATGCGCGACCGCATGGCCGCGTGGTTCGAGAAGCACCTCGCCGGGCGGGACCGGTGAATCGGTCTGCCGGCCCGGGTGTGTTTTTTCTCTGCACACTGTCTGTTCATTTCAGTGGGCGGGGTTCGGTGGCGTACCCGCCCGCGGAAGCCCTCCCCATGCCACGCCTGCTCCCCGCAACGCTCGCGATCCTGCTCGTGCCCACGGCGTCCGCCGGCGCCGAGCCGGCCGCAGTCCCCACGTTCGAGCGTGACGTCCTGCCGATCCTCAGTTCGCACTGCCTCCAGTGCCACGGCGGCATCCACCAGAAGGGCGGGCTGGACCTCCGCACGGCCGCATCGGCCCTGGCTGGCGGCGACAGCGGCAAGGTGATCGTCTCGGGCGACCCGAAGGCGAGCGAGGTGTGGAAGGCGGTCGAGGCCGACGCGATGCCGAAGGGGCCGATCAAGGTCTCTGCTGCGGACAAGGAGGTCATCCGCCGGTGGATCGCCGCCGGGGCGAAGTCGGCCCCGTTCGGCGGGCAGGTGCGGGTGCCGTCAAGGGCCCGGACGGCGAAGGAACTGGCGGAGTTCATCGACCGCGAGATCGACCGCCGGCTCGCCGACGCGAAGGTTCCCGCCTCGCCCGCCGCGGACGACGGCGAGTTCCAGCGCCGCGTCTGGCTCGACGTGGTGGGCCGCATCCCCGCCCGCGCCGAGGCCGCCGCGTTCCTCGGCGACACGACGCCCGACAAGCGCGAGAGGCTCATCGACGCGCTGCTCGCCCGGCCGGAGTACGGGCGCTACCAGGCTCGGCTCTGGCGGGACCGCGTCGCGGTCGCCAACGGTGCGAACGAGGATCTGAAGCCAAACCACACCGCCGCGTTCTACGCCTGGCTCACCGACGGGTTCAACAAGAACCGCCGGTGGGACGAACTGGTCCGCGAGATGATCACAGCGGAGGGCGAGTCGCCCCCGGTCGCGTTCGTCCGACAGTGCATGGACGACGGGCAGCCGCGGGCGAACAAGCTGGCGATGTCGGTGTCGCGGCAGTTCCTCGGCGTCCGGCTGGAATGCGCCGAGTGCCACGACCACCCGTTCGCCGACTGGAAGCAGGACGACTTCTGGAGTCTGGCGGCGTTCTTCGCGCGGACCGCGAAGGTGGAGAAGAACAAGACCGAGACCCGCACGGGCATCTACGACAGCGAGAAGGGGCCGCCGAGGACGCGGTTCGGGCTGAAGCCGCTAGAGCGGAAAGACGGCGGCGCGGTACTCATCCCCGACGACGCCGGCCCGCGGGCGAAAACCGTCGTGCCCGCGAAGTTCCCGCGCGGCGCGGTGGTGAAGCTCGACGACCGCTCGCCCCGGGCGGGACTCGCGGAGTGGGTGACCTCGCCGAAGAATGCGATGTTCGCCCGCGCCGCCGCCAACCGGCTGTGGGCGCAGGCGTTCGGCCGGGGGTTGGTCAAC
>JALHNS010000306.1 GCA_022843445.1 Gemmata sp. | reverse complement strand
AGCGTCCAGTCCTTCGTGCTTAACTGCGACCAGAACACGCCCCGGTATTGCAGTTCCGCGAGCGGCTTCAGCGGGGGCGGGCAGTCGTCGGTGGCCCGCAGCGCAGCACGGCTCACGCCGGGCAGGTACAGGATCGGCACCGTACCGGCCCCGACCGCCGCTTCGGGAATCCGCCCGGCCAGCACGCACCGCAGCCAGATCGCGGGGCCGGTGCGGGTCGCGGGGTCGTACTCACCCAACGTGAAGAAGTGCGGCACTCGTGCGCGAAACCGGGGCGCGAGCCGCTCCCACTCCCGCTTCTCGTCGGGCCACAGGATCGCCGCCGGCGGCACCACGTCGTCGCGGTTGTAGTCGGTGGCCTTCTGGAGTGCGGCCAGCACCGCGTCGAACACCGTTGTCGGTGGCGTCATGAGTTGGTTCCGCCCGCGACGTGGCCGATGAGCGGGGCCAGACGGGTCCGCACCTCATCCAGATACAGAATGAGGCCGTTCTCGGTGCCGCGCGCCCGCAACACGTCCAGAGGCGTTTCGGCCCAACAGCGGCGCTCGCGGGCGTAGTCGCCGCCGGTCAGCACCCGCAACACTCGCTTCGGGCTGCGCGGGGCCGTGTCGTCCTTGCACGCCGTCAGTTCGTGGCTCCGTTCGTGCGGATGAAACCCCAACCGTTGCCGTTCGGCGTCGAGGCGCGACTGTTCGTCTTCGTCGCCCGGCACGAAACCCGAAATGACCCATGCTTCGCGTTCCACGACGGCCAGTCCGACGACGATCACAAGACCTTCGTGATCCTCGCGGCGTGCCTGTTCCAACCCGTCGCGTCGGTCCTCTTGGTCGTCTTGATCGCGGATCAAAACGACGGCCTCAAGGTCGGGAACCGTCGCGCGCAACAACCGGAGCGCCCGGCGGGCGGCACGCGCGTCGGGCAAACCGGGTTCGCCGTTGAAGAACCCTTCCGCTTCAATGCCCGCCGCTTCCGCGAGCGTGCGGATGCGCTTCCACGTTAATTGTTCGCCTGACCACGCCACTACCCACTCCCGTTGGTGGGGCAACTGGTCTTCGTCCAGCCAGTCATTGATGGCGTCAATCAGTGCGCGATCCGCCAGTTCCGTGGCGGTGCGGTGGTCGGCGGGGGCTTCCGCGACGACGGCAAAGCGGCGACTCATTTCGCGGCGACCTCCGGTTCCGCCACCCACTTTTCGCCGAACATGCTCCACATCTCGCCGGGGTGGAACTCGTCCTTCCACTTGGCGAATTTCGGGTGGTGCGTCAGCGGTTCGCATGCCGTCGAGCCGTCGTCGCGCAGGGATGTCACCTGAACCTCGCTCGGTTGCATGCGGCCGAGCAGGTACGGCGAGTGCGTCGAACCGACGATCTGGATGTCGGGGTTCGCCGTCTGCACCCCGCGCAGCAGGTCGATCAACTCGCGTTGGGCCTTCGGGTGCAAAGCGCGGTCGAGGTCGTCCAGCAGCAACACGCCGGGTTTGTTCGCCCCGTGGATCGCCGTCAGGAGGCCGAGCGTCAGCAGCGTCCCTTCGCTCACCTGATGGGCCTTCAGTCCTTTACCGTTGATGGTGTCGAACAGCAGTTCCGATTGCGGCGTGTGCCGCAGTCGCAGCACGGCGGGTACGATCCGCTTCAAGTCGGCTTGGAGCTTCTGCCACTCGTCCGGCTCTTCTAGCGCCATACTTGCCAGTGCCGTGTGCATTCCCGCGCCGGTCGGGGCCATCGAGCGCGGGTCGTTGCCGTGAGCTTGATGGGCGCGCAGTTGCGGTGTCTCCAACCGCAGCCACACCGGGTTGGGCAGCGTCCCTTCCTGTAGTTGCCACGGTTTCCAGTTTGGCGGGTCGCCGTCTGTCGCGAAAGTGGCTCCGCCCGCACGGTTCTTCCCGCGCGGTCCCGACTGATTCGGTTGCGAGGTTGTGCGATACCGGAAGTGAAGCGCGTCCGACAGGCACGACAGTTCGACATCTTCGGTGGTTCCGTGCGAGCGATGCGCCCGGTACTCGTTGTCCGTTTGCACCGCCGGTTGCGTGCGAAATGTCCGGCACAGCAGGTCGAGGGCTTGCAGGAAGCTCGTTTTGCCGCTGCCGTTCGCGCCCACGAATACCGTGAACGGTTCGAGGTTCACCGTCACGTCGCGCAGGCACTTGAAGTTCTTGATCGTGACGCACCGAATCATGACCCGTCCCCCTTCGCGGCCATTTTAGCACGCGCGGCGGTCTTCGCAGCGGTCGGCGGATGCTCGTCGTTCACGCGGTCGCCGGTGAACTTGCCGTTCGCCCAGAACCACGGGTAGGCGTCCTCAGAGCGCTTCGGCTCTTCGCCGCGATCTTTCTTCCACTTGATGTTCGGCGTCTTGCGCAGGATGTCGGCCTGCACGAAGGGCCGGATGTTCATGCGCACGCCGTCGTTCAGGTCCGGGTGCCAGCCGATGGCTTGTTCGGCGAGCGGTTTCCAGCGCACGAAGATGTCGTAAGGCGGTTCGCCGGCGAGGATCAGTTTCAGCTTCTCCTGTAGCTTTTGCGCGGCGGCGAGCCGCAGGTCGGCTCCTACTGTTTCGCTCTTGCTTTGCGCCGCGATCCAATCGCCGAGATAACTGTACGTCAGGTTCTCAAGCGCCTTGTGCGTGAGCTTGTGGTAGTTCACGAGGGCCGAAAAGCCGTCCCTGCGGCCGTCCCAGATGTGCCAGATGAACGGCCGCTGATGGAACAGTTTGCAGTGTTCCGCGAAGAACGAGTCGCGGAGCCACGCGGCGAGGTCGGTGTCGGTCTTGTAACCCACAGCGCGGAGCAAATCAGCGAGGCGCTCGGCGGCGGGCGGTTCGGTCTTCACCCCCGGCAGGCACACGATGCCGTCGTCATCAACGTGCGGATCGACGACAGCGTCGAGCTTCGGCTGGTCCGGCCAGCGGTAGCCGAGCAGCCGCGCGACGGCCACTTGCAAAGGGTCGGTGCTGGTAGTGATGTCGCCCTTGAACAGCCACTGCGTGGGGTCGTCCGAGTGCGGTTCCGGCAGCCCGTGAGGGTACTTCTCGGCCGCGACCGCTTGCCAGTGTGCGAGGTCGAAGGGGACATTAACAAGGTGGCTCGGATCGACACTCAGCTTCTGGTTGAAGTGCCTGACGGCAGTAGCGTACTCTGGGCTGCTGCAAAATGCCCAAATCGCATCCAGATAAGATGGATTGTTCGGAACGATAGCAAACGATGCGTTGTCGTACAACTCTCCGGTGTATCGAGTGCATGGTAAATCGCCGATCTGCGAGACGGCAACTCCATGTTTACCATACGACGTGTTGCCAAGACCGGGACGCAACATGCCCTTCCCGGTTGTAGCCCAATTAATCACGCACTCTCGACCGGAAAAATCGAACGTGTAATCAACAGGCCCGTGCAAGTACCGCCAATTGTCAGACAGTTCTGGGAGTTCCCAGAACTGCCGAACCCAGAAGTCTCGGTCACCTGTAACGATGCCACGAGGCGCTGCCGCATATTGAGCAAGCAGTGGCAGTTCGTTGAGGTTGCCAAAAGCGATTTTCGCATCCGGGTTCTTCAACTGCGCATCTTGCGGCACCACCTGCATCGGCGTCTGCACGCGGTTGGCAAGCCCATCGTCCTTCTCTTTGGCCGTCTTTGCCTCGGTCACATCCAGCCCGGCAACCGTGTGATTCTTCGCGGGCTTCGCGGCGCTGAACGCCAGAAGCGCCACGTTCACCACCTCGCCGCTAATCGTCTCGAAGGCGCGCGGCCCCAACCGCGCGACGAGGTGCCACTGCCGATCCGTCAGCAATTTCTCGCGCAGTTTCTTGTAGCTGGTGAGGAACAGCCAGTTCTGCGGCGTGACCAGCGCCGTGCTGCCGCCCGTCGCGCACAACTCCAAGCAGCGCAGCACGAAGGCCGTGGCGAGGTCCGCTTTGCCCAGCCCGTAGTGGCGCTCCACATACGATTTGATTTCGTCGCCCTGTTTGCCGCGACCGAGGTACGGCACGTTCGTGGCAACGAGGGTGTATTTGCCGCTGAGCAGTTCGGCGGCTTTGAACAGCCCCTGAGCCGCCACGCCGAGAGCGGCGAACTCGACTTCGTGTTGGTGCTTCGCCAACTTGCCGGCGAGCTTCCGTGTGATTTCGGCGCTTTCGGTGCTGAACAGTGTGCCGCAGTCGCGCGTCGGATCGATCAGTGAGCCGACGTGATAACACGGCTCGAACGTTGTGAACAGGTCGTCGATTTGTGCGCGCAGTTCGGCGTCGCCGTTGGCGAGTTTGAGCCACTCCTGCCGATCTTTCTCGTCGAGCTTTTGCCCGGAGCAGGCGAGATTGAGCGCGGGCAGCGGGCGGTAGCCGAGCGCCGGTGCGCCCTCCTTCTCCTTCATGGTCCACGCCACGAACGCGAGCGAGAACGCGGCCATCTTGGCGCAATTCGGGTCGATGTCGATGCCGTGCAAGTTTTCGCGCAGTACGGCGTCAACCGCCTCGACAGCGGTCAGCCCCTCTTCGTGCATCCGCAGCGGCACGAGCAGTTTGAAGGCGCTAACGAGGAAGTGGTAACTGCCGCAGCACGGATCGAGCAGCGTGAACTCGCTGAGCGACTTCGGCCAGTTCGGGAACGTGCCGGCCGCCGGAGTGCGGTCGTCGTCTAGGAACCGTAGGTATGTGAACTCGACCGGCGGCTTCTGGCCGGGGTGCCGCCCGACCCACCACGCCCCGATGGTGTTGTGGAGCAGGAAGTCCACCATGTAGGTTTCGGTGAACAGTTGCGTGACCGGGGCGATGGTCGAGCCGTCGATCTTCGCGCCGCTCTCGTTGATCTGGTCTTTCCGCTGCCCCTGCCAGAACTGGTACGACCAGCCGAGGCTTTCCGACGCGCGGAAGATGCCGGCCGACAGCCCGTCCAAAATCCGTTCGAGCGCGACGCTGTATTCCGGCGCGAACTCGATCTCCAGTAACACGTCGTCGGTGCGGAAGATTTGCGGCAGCATGCGCGACGCGAAGCGGGCCGCGAGCGCGAACCCGTTGGGCGCGGGCGGCTCGGCGGTGGGGGCGAGTTCTTCGCAGTCGGCCAAGCTGACGGCCACGCCGTCCGGGTGCATGAGCAGCCCGTTCTCGGCGAGGAACCGGGCGAACAGCATCCGGTGCCAATACTCGTAAGCCAGCGCTTCGGCCACGCACTCGATAGTGTGCTTGCCGTCGGGTTGCGTCGCGTCGCCGGCGAGCCGGGCGCGGGCGCGGAGCCGCCGCCGGAGCGCCTTGTCCTCTTCGGTGAAGTGCGCGAACGGTTCGGCCGCATCAACGGCACGCCTTCGGAGGGCGGACATCGCCCCCGCGTGCGCGTGCGTGCGTGCGTCGAAGATGGCATTTTCCAATTCGCGCCGCAGCGCCGGGGAGAGGTGATCCACGGGTGACCTCGCGCGCGCAAAAACCGCCGGGGGACGCCCCCGGCGGGTCAGTTAATCTGTGACGATTATTCCGTCACTGACAGGCGCACACGCGCCACGCGCACAACTTTACATCGCTACGCACCTATCGGTTCCACGAAGTCCCGTTCACAGGATGACCGGCCCCTCCTTCAGTTTGGCGCGCACGATCTGCGCGGATTGTTCCAGCCACGCTTGCAGGTCCGCTTCGGTCTTGATGGTGCCGCCGGGCAGCGACACAGGCTGGGCCTTCGGTTCCAGCAGTTTCGCCGCCGCCGCCAGCGCGTTGTTGAACCTCGTCGGCAGTGCGTCGCACACGGCCTTCAGTTCGCTCAACTTCGTGTTGCCGAGCGTCTTCAGTACGTCCTCGGTGGTCCCGACCTCAATCGACGGTACGCCCCGCGCGCCCGACTTGGAGAGCAGTTCGTGCCGCTGTTCTTGCGGGAGTTGCTGCCAGTTCGCGGAGGCGTCCAGCGCCGCCGTGCCCGCCTCGTGACCTTTCACGCACGCGGTGTGGGCTTCGTTCAGCGCCCCCCGCAAGGCGGTGGTTAGCTTTTCGATCAGGCCCGGCACCGGGTCGGGGTCGGTCAACAGCCCCCGCTGCTGTTCGACGGCCACGACTTCGGGGCGCACTTGGGTGGCGACCGGCAGATCGGTGGCGTGGTCGAGCAGCGAACACAGTTGCCGCCAGCGCGGGTGCCGTTGGGCGATCCCGTCGCGCCGCTTCTCCCACGCGGCGATCTCTTGCGCGAGCCGGTCCCTGTGTTCGTGCAGGGTACGCAACTGGTCGTTCCCGACGCGGTTGGTGATGTCGGCAAGGTGCGCGGTGTCCGGGTTCTTCGGCAGCGGTGCGTCGCCACCCGCTTCCGCCGCCAACTTGGTCAAGCGACTCAGGAACTCGACGGCGTGCTTCGATTCTTCGCCGGGTTGGGTGTTCAACCCGATCTTTTTGAACAAGCCTCGGAGTTCGATGAACTGAACTTTGGTGAGCGTCACCGTCTCGACGCGGAACTCGGCGGCGGCGATGCTCTTCTGATCCAGTTTGCCCTTCGGGATCGGCTCGGTCCCGGTCTTCGCTTGGACCGCGCCCGTTTGGAACAGCACGGTGAGCGCGGCGTCGATGGCATCTTGCGGCCACCCGTACTTCGCCCCGCCGAAGTGTTTGCGGACCTCCGTCCCCTTCTTGCCGGACCCGACGTACTCTCTCACAGCTTTGCAAACGGGGTGCGCTTCCGGGTCGCCCTTGTGATCGACGGCGGCGAGGGCGTCGCCGTCCCCCTTGAGGCTGCGGGTGCGGACGTTGTCCCACTGCGACGCGGGGTGGTCGGCGAGGTGGAACAGTGGGTAGAGCCGGTCGAGACACGCCGTGGCCGCGTCCTTGATCTTTTGATCCAAGAGGGTGCCGTTGAACGAGTCGCCGCCCGCGATGTACACGACCGTGTCGTTGAGGATGTCGGTAATCAGCCGGTCGCGGTCGCGCTGCGCTTGGTCGCGGCGGGTCTCCATAGCCTTGAGTGCGTCGATCCCTTCGGGCGTCGCCTGCGCCCCCTTCGCCTGAAGCGTGGTGACGGCCGCGTAGTACCCGGCAATCGCCTGCTTCAGTTCGTGGTCGTGGTTCTTCGGGACGTACCCGTACACGACGGCGGCGGTGTCGCCGGCGGCGCGCGCGTCGCTCTGGACGGTCTTGTCCTCCACGTCCCACCCGTCGCGCACCCACACCGGGATAGCACCGCCGTCCGGACTTGGGGCAGTGTCGCCGAAAGACGGATCGATCTTCCGGTCGGTCTTACTGGCCCCGTGCGGGAGCTTGAACCGCTTCAGAATCTCGCCGCACTGCGCGCGGAGCAGTTGGGCGCGCTCACCGCCCAATTTGCCGGGATCGGCCAGCAGCCGATTCCGCGCTTCGAGATACGCCCGGTTCCACTCGGACCCTTCGCGGGTCTGCATCCGGTACTCGTCCTCGACCTTCATAACCGCGCCGACTTTGACAAGTTCCTCCAAGAGTTCGGGGACTTTTTTGCGCAGTTCGCTGCTGCTCTTGGTCAGGTCGGTGACGAGCAGGTCGGCGAGCGTGCCGGCATCGGCCCGGACCCCGGCATCGGCCGGCTCGTTCTTGTGTGGCAGTTGCCCGATCAGGAAGATCAGCGCGCACAGTTGGTAGCGAAGTTCGCCGTCCTCTTCCTGAGTCTGCCGGGCGATGGTTTCCGAGATTTCTTGCAGCAGGATGCCCGACTGTAGCACCCGCGTTTTGATGTGTTCGTACAGGAACGCGCCCCCGACGACGCTGCCGTGGGGCAGGTCGGCGGTCTGTTTCACCGCGTCGTACACGATCCACAGTTGGGTGCGGAGTTGCGCGCCGGTCCCGGCCTTGTCCACCGCCCGCAGCACCTTCTCCCAGAACCGCCGCCGCACGGGGAGTATGGGGTAGTCTTTGACCAGCAGGGTGCGGTCGCGGCTGGTGAACGCGATCTTCGTGGCCGACAGTTGGCGCTCGATCTCGCCGCTGTGGGCGTCGAGGAGGGCTTTCAGTTCGGGTTCCGCAGACGGCTTTTTCTTCAGGACGACTTCGCGCGTGACCTGCTCCACGTCGGTGTCCTGCAACTCGACCGTGACCGGGAACCGCCCCTGAAGCCGCTGTAGGAGCGGCATCCCAGACAGCGCGTTCTGGCCGGTCGCCACGAACAGTACGTTCGCCCCCAACCGGGAGCAGCACTGCTCCTGAATGTCCTGCACCGCTTTCGAGCGGTTCACGTCGTCGCCGATGTACTGTTGCACCTCGTCCAACACGATCAGCGTGCAGGGTAACTTTCCCTTCTGGCCGACGGCCTGCTTGATGCGCATCAACAGTTCATCGACGCTGATGTCGATTTTGTCGGGGAACGTCTTTTCGAGAAGGTTTTTGACATCACCGACACTGTTGGCGAAATCGGGTTGCAGATTCAAGATGGAGCGGGCGATGATGTCGGAGAGGTAGAAGTTGCTCAGTTCAGTTTCGACATCCAACCCGGCCGTGGTGACGGCAGTGCAGACGGGCACTTCCCAGCCCTTCTCCCTCAGCCAGTTGACAAAAGTGCCGACGCGGTAATCGCCCGGCAGGTTGACGGATCGGAACACGATACTCAGCAGTTCGAGCCGAATGCTGTTGCCGGCCCCGGCCCCAAGCGTCCCGGCGGCGGCGTGCAGCCCGCCGGCGCGCTTGGCCGCGTTGGTCAGTTCCCTCAGATGCTCTTTCACCGCGTTCGGCAGTTTGGCGACCCCGCGCGCCTTCGCCTTGTCGGGGAACTCGAAGTCGGCCCACAGGTATTGGAGCATCTTGACGAGGTGCGACTTCCCCGACCCGAAGAAGCCGCTGACCCAGACGCCCGG
>JALHNS010000305.1 GCA_022843445.1 Gemmata sp. | reverse complement strand
GCGGCGCAGGTCGGCGGCGAGCGCGAGCAACCGCGGCCGGGCGGCGAACGCGGGGTCCGGTTCGGCGCGCACCGCGGGCGGCGCGAAGCGGGTGCTGAGTAGGTCCGGCATGTCGCGCGTCCTCCCTGACGGGCACCACGACATTAGACGCTCGCGCCCCGCGCGCTTTCAAGCCGAACCGCGCCCGGTTCCGGGAGAGTGGTCCGCTCGCTCCGCGAGCGGCGCTTCGCGCCTGTGGTGTCTGTGCGCTGTTCGCTCTGGCTCAATCGCGCGCACGGCACCGCTCGCGGAGCGAGCGGACCACTCTCCCGGAATCGCGCCGCTCCCCGCGTACCTATAATCTTCACGTCTCCCTCTCCTCCTTTATCAGGAGCGAACCCGATGCGATTCGCGGGCCTTACACTCGTCGCGCTGGTCGCGGCGCTCGTCTCGATCTCACACGCGCAGGAGCCGAAGAAGTTGCAGTACCCCGACACGAAGAAGGTGGATGTGGTGGACGACTACCACGGCACGAAGGTCGCCGACCCGTACCGCTGGCTCGAAGACGACGTGCGCGTGAACAAAGACGTGGCCGCGTGGGTGGAAGCCCAAAACAAGGTGACGTTCGGCTATCTGCAAGGCATCGCGGAGCGCGAGGCGATCAAGAAGCGCATCACCGACCTGTTCAACTACGAAAAGCTGTCCGCGCCGTTCAAGGTCGGCGGGAAGTACTTCTTCTCCCGCAACGACGGGCTGCAAAACCAGAGCGTGCTGTTCGTGCAAGACGCGCTGGACGCGCCGCCGAAACTCGTGATGGACCCGAACACGTGGAGCAAAGACGGCACGGTCGCGCTCGCGGGCCTCGCGGTCAGCGACGACGCGAAGTTCATCGCCTACGGCACCGCCGCGGCCGGTTCGGACTGGAACACGTGGAAGGTGTTCGACCTCGCCGCGGGCAAAGACCTAGCGGACGAACTGAAGTGGGTGAAGTTCAGCGGCGCGAGCTGGTCGCACGACAACAAGGGCTTCTACTACAGCCGGTTCCCCGCACCGAAAGACGGGGCCGCGTTCCAGAGCCTGAACGTGGACATGAAGCTCTATTACCACAAGGTCGGGACGCCGCAGAGCGAAGACGTGCTCGTGTACGAGCGCACGGACAACCCGAAGTGGTCGGTAAGCGGTGAGGTGAGCGAAGACGGCAAGTGGCTCATCATCGATATCGGTGACGGCACCACCAGCCGCAAGGCCCGCGTCGCGTACAAGGATTTGACGGACCCGAACGCGAAGATCGTGGAGCTGATCGACAACCACGAGAACAAGTTCAACTTCCTCGGCAACGACGGCGCGACGTTCTACTTCCAAACCGACTACAAGGCGCAGAAGTACCAAATCGTCGCCATCGACACGAAGAACCCGGACAAGAAGAACTGGAAGACGATCATCCCCGAAGCGAACGAACCGCTGGAGGGCGTCAGCCTCGTCGGGAACCGCTTCATCTGCACCTACCTGAAAGACGCGAAGAGCTTGGTGAAGGTGTTCGAGGTGGACGGCAAACTCGTGCGCGAGGTGGAACTGCCGGGCATCGGCACCGCCGGCGGGTTCGGCGGCAAGCGCGACTACACCGAAACCTTCTACACGTTCAGCAGCTTCGCGACGCCGCCGAGCACCTACCGCTACGACATCGCGACCGGGAAGAGCACGCTGTTCCGCCAAGCGAAGGTGAAGTTCGACCCCGCCGAGTATGAAGTGAAGCAGGTGTTCTACCCCAGTAAGGACGGCACGAAGGTGCCGATGTTCATCGCGCACAAGAAGGGCATCAAGCTGGACGGCACGAACCCGGTGCTGCTGTACGGCTACGGCGGGTTCAACATCTCGCTCACGCCGGGCTTCTCGGTGTCGCGGTTGCAGTGGATGGAGATGGGCGGCGTGTTCGCGCTGGCGAACCTGCGCGGCGGCGGCGAGTACGGCGACGCGTGGCACCGGGCCGGCACGAAGCTGCAAAAGCAGAACGTGTTCGACGACTTCATCGCGGCGGCCGAGTACCTCGTGAAAGAAAAGTACACCAGCCCGAAGAAGATCGGCATTCAGGGCGGTAGCAACGGCGGGCTGCTGGTGGGCGCGTGCATGACGCAGCGCCCGGACCTGTACGGCGCTGCGCTACCGGCGGTGGGCGTGATGGACATGCTGCGGTTCCAGAAGTTCACCGCGGGCCGCTACTGGGTGGACGACTACGGCAGCAGCGAGAACAGCAGCGAGTTCAACGAGCTGGTGAAGTTCAGCCCGTACCACGTTCTCCTGAAGAACGGGGCGAAGGAGTACCCGCCGACGATGGTGACGACCGCGGACACCGACGACCGCGTGGTGCCGGGTCACAGCTTCAAGTTCGCGGCGGCGCTGCAAGCGAACCACAAGGGTCCGAACCCGGTGCTGATCCGCATCGAGACGAAGGCCGGTCACGGCGCGGGCAAGCCGACCGCGAAGGTGATCGAGGAAACCGCCGACCAGTGGGCGTTCCTCGTGAAGTCGCTCGACTTCAAACCGACGATTCCGAAGTGAGTGGTTAGTGTGGGTGGCTAGTGTGAGCAAACGCGCGGCCGGGGTAACGCCCGGCCGCGTGCGTTTGGTATGCTCGCGTGCGGAGGGCTAAGCGATGAACGAAGAACAGTGGCGCACGACGAACTTCGCCGCCCTACTGCTGGATCACGTTCAACAACAGTTGCGCGCGCCGCGAACCAAGAAAGGCCGACGGCAACTGCGCCTCGTTGGGTGCGGGTGCTGCCGCCTCATCTGGTCGCACATCCGAAACACGCAAGCGAAGATAGCTGTGGAAGTGGCCGAACGTTTCGCCGACGGCGGAGCGAACAAGGACGAAATGACCAAAGCGAGTCGTGCGCTGCGACCGGCGACGCGGGGCGGGTACTTGCCCAACGATCCGGGCGCGAAGCCACGAACTGCGGCATTGCTGGCGCTCAACACGGTAACCGCACAAGCGCTGGTGGCCGCCGAGGGGCCGTTGATACTCCCGATGCCGCTGGCGGGGTATCGCGGCGCGTCCGCGGACGAACACGCGCTGCTCGCGGACCTGATGCGCGACATCTTCGGGAACCCGTTCCGGCCGGTGGCGTTCGATCCCGCGTGGCGCACTTCGGATACCGTCGCGCTCGCGCGGGCGATGTACGAGTCGCGCGACTTCGGGGCGATGCCGATCCTCGCCGACGCGCTCCAAGACGCCGGGTGCGACAACACCGACGTGCTGACCCACTGCCGCGACGCGAACCAAGTTCACGTCCGCGGGTGCTGGGTGTGCGATCTGGTGCTGTCTTTAGGGTAGTAGGCACGCTCCGCGTGCCGTGTGTTCGGGCCGTGGCAGCATTCCAACCTTGCGCATTGCTTTCCGCGCGCCGCAGAACGGCACGCGGAGCGTGCCTACTACCCTGAAGACGCGCTCCATAGCGTTTTCGCTTGCCCGCGAGTGACACCGCGTTGACAATGGCGGAATGCACACCAAATCTCGCGGTTTTACACTGATCGAACTGCTCGTCGTCATCGCGATCATCGCGATTCTGATCGGGCTGCTGCTGCCGGCGGTTCAGAAGGTGCGCGACTCCGCGGCCCGCATGAGCTGCACGAACAACCTCAAGCAACTCGGCCTCGCGCTGCACAACTTCCACGACCAGAACGGCGCGCTGCCGCCGTCCGGCTACACGGTCGCGGGGCCGGGCAACCCGGCGGGGAAGTACGTCGGCTGGCGCGCGCTCACGCTCCCGCACATCGAGCAAGAGAACCTGCAAAAGCTCTACAACTTTTCGCTGAACTGGTGGGAGGGCACGAACACCGCCGCCGCCGCGGTGCCGGTGAAGACCTTCCAATGCCCCGCGGTGCCGGGCCGCGCCGAGGTGCTGAGCGCGGTGGCGAAGTCGCCGCGGCCCGCGCTCGCGTTCGCCAACCCGCTCGCGCCCACCGATTACGAAGCGCTCATGGGCGTGCAACCCAGCGCGATCAACCCGCACCTCGGCACCGCGCTCTACACGAGCGCGAACCGGTTCGCGGTCATGCACCGCGACTCGCGCGTGCGCATCACCGACATCACCGACGGCACCACGAGCACGATCATGGTGGTGGAAGCCGCGGGCCGGCCGCTGGTGTACCGCGGGCGCGCGGCGCGCCCCGACTTGGCGAACGATCAGGGCATCGGCTGGGCCGACAGCGAGGGGCCGTTCAGCTTCGACGGCGCGAGGGCCGACGGTTCGGTCGAAGGGTGCGGCCCGGCCGGCGGGTGCGTGGCGGTGATGAACAAGAAGAACGACAACGAACCGTTCGGCTTCCACAGCGGTGGCGCGAACGTGGTGTTCGCTGACGGGCACGTTCAGTTCGTGCGCGACTCGATCAGCCTGCCGACGTTCGCGGCGCTCGCGACCCGCGCCGCGGGCGAAGTGGTGGGAGATTTCTAGCCGCACTTCGGGTACAATCGCGCGCTCCGCAAATCACAGGAGCACGCAGCATGTCGAGCGTTTCTCGCCGCGATCTGTTCGCCACCGCCGCGGCCGTCGGCGTCGGCGGGGCGATGTTTCAGCGCGCCATCGCGGCCACCGCGGCGGCCCAACCGCCCGATACCGCGATCACCGCGGAGATGGTGAAGGCCGCGGAGTGGGTCGCGGGCGTCACACTCACCGACGCGGAGCGCAAGGCCGTTGCGGGCGCGATGACGCGCACGCTCCAATCGGTCGCGCAACTCAACAAGCTCGAACTCGGGAACTCCGTTCCGCCCGCGATCCACTTCGCGCCCACCCCGGACGCGCCGAAGGGCGGTCGCGGCACGGTGACGTTCGCGCCGAAGCCCGCGTTGGTTCTGCGCCCGAAAGCGGACGACGACCTCGCGTTCAGTTCGGTCGCGCAACTCGCGACGATGCTGATTCAGAAGAGCATCAGTTCCACCGAACTCACGAAGGTGTACCTCGCGCGGCTCAAGAAGTACGACCCGGCGCTCTTGTGCGTGGTGTCCCTCACCGAGGAACTCGCGCTGAAGCAGGCGGCCGAAGCGGACAAGGTGATCGCGGCGAGGAAACCGTTCGGCCCGTTGCACGGCATCCCGTGGGCCGCGAAAGACCTGATCGCGTACCCCGGCTACAAGACCACTTGGGGTGCCGGGCACTTCAAAGAGCAGACGCTGAAGGAGAAAGCGACCGTCGCGGAGCGGCTCGATGCGGCCGGCGCGGTACTCGCGTGCAAGAGTACACTCGGCGCGCTCGCGATGGGCGACGTGTGGTTCGGCGGCACCACGAAGAACCCGTGGAACATCAAGCAGGGCAGCAGCGGTTCGTCCGCTGGCACCGCGAGCGCGGTCGCGGCCGGGCTGGTCGCGTTCGGCATCGGTAGCGAAACGCTCGGCAGCATCGTGTCGCCGAGCACGCGGTGCGGCGTGACCGGGTTGCGGCCCACGTTCGGCCGCGTCAGCCGCCACGGGTGCATGACGCTGTGCTGGTCGCTCGACAAGATCGGCCCGATGTGCCGCAGCGCCGAAGACTGCGCGCTCGTGTTCGGCGCGATCCACGGTGCGGACGGCAAAGACGCCACCGCGCAAGACCGGCCGTTCGACTGGCCGTACCGCGGGAAGATCGACGGCCTGAAAGTCGGGTTCGTGGACGGGATGTTGCGCGACGACGACAAGAAAGTGCTGGAAGGCCTCGGCGCGAAACTGGTGCCGATCACGCTTCCCTACCAAGCCGCGAACCGCGTCGTGAACATCGTGCTGGACGTGGAAGCCGCGACCGCGTTCGACGACATCACGCGGGCCGACGTGAAAGAGGGGTTGGGGGCGTCGTGGCCCGGGCTGTTCCGGCGCGCGCGGTTCGTCTCCGCGGTCGATTACCTGAAGGCCCAGCGCGCCCGGACGCTCTTGATGGCGGATATGGCGAAGGTGATGGCGGGAATCGACCTCTACGTCGGCGGTTCGGACCTGCAAATCACGAACCTCACCGGGCACCCGACGGTCTGTCTGCCGAACGGCTTCCAGAAGAACGGGTCGCCGACGGCGCTCACGTTCACCGGGCAACTGTACGGCGAGAGCGCGCTGCTCGCGGTGGCGAAGGCGTACCAAGACGCGACCGGCCACCACCTGAAGCGCCCGCCGCAAGACACATGGGTGGCCGAGAAGAAAGACTGACGGTTGCGCGCGCCGCGCGCGCCGGTTGCGCGGGCGCTTCACTTCATCACTTCCGCGAATCGCGCGTTCCCTCGCGCGAAACTGTATCGCCCGTGCCGATCCTGTAAGGACGAACTCTTGGGCGAACTGCGGGAGCTGCGACATGCGCGCGCTACTGATTCTCACTGCGGTTGCGGTTCCTTCGACCGCACGCGCCACCGACCTGCGCGATCTCGTGCGCGCGCCGCGGGCGGAACTGGAAGCGCGGTTCGCGGCCGGCACGCCCACCGTGCCGCCGCTCGGGTTCGCCGAGGGGCGCGCCATCAAGAACCCCGGTACGCGGCGCGCGCCACTCAATGCGGCCCTCACGCGGCCGGTGTGGCAGGGCAAAATCTTCCGCGAAGACGGCACCATGATTAACCGCGTGTTCGGCGCGGGCCGCGCGATCCCGGCGAGCGTGTATGTGGCCGAGAGCCGCACCGACGGCGCGCCCGCGGTCGTGTTCGACTACTCGCGCTCGAAGCTGTGGCCCGACGTGCGCGACGAGGTGCGCGAGATCGAACCGGGGC
This sequence comes from Gemmata sp., assembly GCA_022843445.1. Taxonomy (GTDB): domain Bacteria; phylum Planctomycetota; class Planctomycetia; order Gemmatales; family Gemmataceae; genus Gemmata. Next base: position 2,112 of record JALHNS010000305.1, on the reverse strand, counting down.
TGTTCTTGGGCGTCATGTACAAGGGCGGCCAGCAGAAGATGTTCTTCGCCCTCGACGCCCGCCGCTGAGCGCGCGGCGAACCGCGGGCGCGTGCCGCGTGTCCTTCGCGGGACACACGGAGGACCACATGTACCCATCGAAGAGCAAGGCCGCGGAGATCGCGCGCGACACGGTCGAAATCGTTTCGGCCGGGCGCTACACGAACTCGTGCGGCGAGAAGGTGAGCGTCCGGCACGCGGTCGAAGCCGCCGCCGACAACACCGTCAGCTACCCGCCGGACGCGCCGCTGCCGCACTTCCAACCGCCCGACCGCGCCACGGTGTACGAAGTGGTGAACGACACTACGCTCGCCGCTGCCAAGCAACTCGTGGAAGCCGGCTTCAACCCGGTCGCGCTGAACTTCGCCAGCGCGCGCAACCCCGGCGGCGGGTTCCTCAACGGTGCCCGCGCGCAAGAGGAATCGCTGTGCCGCTCGTCGGCGCTGTACTGGTGCATCAACGGGAACGCGATGTACCGGCACCACGCGGCGCTGCAAGGCGGCCTGTACACGAACTACGCCATCTACTCGCCGGCGGTGCCGGTGTTCAAGGACGACGCGGGCGACAAATTCGATGCGCCGTATCAGTGCGCGTTCGTGACCGCGCCCGCGGTGAACGCCGGCGCGCTACGCGACAACGAGCGGGGCCGCGTGCGCGGCGAGATGGAAGACCGTATCGAGAAGGTGCTGCACATCATGGCCGGGCACGGGCACGACGCGGCGGTGCTGGGCGCGTGGGGCTGCGGCGTGTTCAAGAACGAGCCAGAGCTAATCGCGGAGCTGTTCGCGAAGGCGCTGCGGGGCCGGTTCGCGGGCGCGTTCGCGAAGGTGGTGTTCGCGGTGCTCTCGTCCGACGGCGAAACGATCCGCCCGTTCGAGGAGCGCTTCGGGTGAGGAGAGGGCGCGGCGATGGGAGCTTGGTCGCACACCAGTTTCGCCAACGACGACGCGAGCAATTGGGTCGCGGCACTGAATCGGCGCGGGGCGAGCGCGATTGCGCAAGCCTTCGCTGCGGTGCCGGAGAACGACGAAGAGCCGTTGGGCGCGGGGGCCGCGTGCGCGGCGCTGGCCGCGGCCGAAGTGGTCGCGGCGCTCGCCGGCGCGCCTGCGCCGAACTTGCCAAAGAAAGTGACCGCGTGGCTTGTGGGCAAAGGGGCACCGACGCCGGAACTGCTCGAAGCGGCCCGGCGCGCGGTGAAGCGCGTGCTGCGCGCGTCCGAGTTGCGCGACCTGTGGGGCGCGTCGCCGAAAGCGGAGACGTGGCGCGCCGACGTGGAAGGGCTGTTGGCGCGGCTCGCGTGAGTTGGCAAACGGGCCGCGAACGCGAGTGCGCGGTACGCTCGACATGAGGTTCGCGCGTGCCGCGCACTCGCGTTCGCGGCCCGTTTGAAACGCTTCGCGTTTCGTGAACGCGCTCACGCGCGCGGGAGCGCCGCGAAGCGGCTGCCCGGTGGCGGGAGGTGCGCGGCGATCCACTCGGCGGCGCTCTCGGCGGTCCAACCCTGTGCGGCGTCGAAGCTCAGCGCCGCGGTGAACGCGCTCGCCCCGCTGCCCGCCACGCGCTCGCGGACGCCGGGTTCGAGGTTCACCCACGAGCCGCCCGAGCCGGTCGCGGGCCAACTCACTTCGAGGTCGTTCCACACCGCCGCGCCGAGTGGGCGCAGGCGCACTTCGTTCAGCTCGCCGTAGAGGAACGCCTTCGCGTCCGGCACCGGCAGCGCCGCGGGGAACGCGATCTCCGCGACCACCGGTTCGGCCTCGTCCGCGACGAACCGGAGTTCGATTTCCGGTCGGTCGGCGAGCGGCTCGCGCGTCAGCGCGCGGCGCGCGACCGGCGGCAGCAACCGGCACACGTAGCGCGGGCCTTCGGGCACCAGCGGTTCGCGGTCGAGCGCCGCGGCCACGCGCGCGAAGAACGGCACCTCGGCGCGGCGGCCGTTGCGCGCCGGTGGCGGGGCGGCGCTGGCGTCGCCCACCAAGAGCCACCGCCTTGCCAACCGCGCCAGCCGCGCGAACTCCGGCTCCGGCAGCAGTTCCGCACGATCGAGGATGAGCAGGTCGAACGGCGCGTCGGC